>JBPCOB010000241.1:0-7875 GCA_051000715.1 Mycobacteriales bacterium | reverse complement strand
AGCGCCTCGAACGCCCGAACCGCCATCTCGCGCACCTGCTGCGTCAACGACTCGGAGAGCTTGGCTGGTACGTCGAACTCGGTCGCCTCGTCGAGGTACTTGGCGTCGAAGTCGTAGAAGTCATGGTCGCGGGCGACCCGCACCTCGGCCGGCAGGCTGGCTTCCGCTAGACCGCCATCGACCCCGGCCAGCACGCCGCACTCGATCTCGCGGCCCGCCACGGCAGTCTCGATCAGCACCTTGGGGTCGTGCCGCCGAGCCTCCTCGACGGCCGCAGGCAGGCCGCCGGACCCGGCCACCCGAGATATGCCGAGGCTGGAGCCGCCGCGGGCCGGCTTCACGAAAAGCGGGTAACCCAGCGCATCGGCGGCCGCAAGCTGCCGGCCCCGGTCCACGGCCCACGAGCGGTCGGTGATCACCGCGTACGGGCCTACCGGCAGCCCCCGGGCCGCCAGCAGCACCTTCATGTACTCCTTGTCCATCGCGGCGGCGCTCGCCAGTACGCCGGAACCGACGTAGGGGATGCCGGCCAGCTCGAGCAGGCCCTGCAAGGTGCCGTCCTCGCCGTAGGGCCCGTGCAGCAGGGGGAATACCACGTCGACCCCGCCCAGCTGGTGCGGCACCTCCCCCGACTCGAGCACCACCAGGCCGCCGGCACTGGGATCGCCGGGCAGGACGAGCGCCGTACCGGTGGCGTCCACCGAGGGGAGCTCCCGGTCGGAGATCGCCAGCGCCTTCGGGTCGTCGGCGGCCAGGACCCAACGGCCGTCGGGCGTGATGCCGACCGCGATGACGTCGTAACGGTCGCGGTCGAGCGCCTCGAGCACGCTGCCGGCGGAGACACACGAGATGGCGTGCTCGGTGCTGCGGCCGCCGAAGACCACGGCCAAGCGGATCTTGGCGGAGAAGGCCTGAGGCACGCCTCGTGACCCTACCGGCGCCCCAGTGCCATCGCGGTCCGCGACGCCCGGCGAGTCAGGACAGCGAGTCGAGCGCCTGGACCGCGTCGGCGACCAGGTCCTCCGGATCCTCCAGGCCCACCGAGATCCGCACGGCGCCTGGGTCGATGCCGGCGGCGCACAGGGCCCGGTCGTCGAGCTGGCGGTGCGTCGTACCGGCGATGTGGCTGACCTTGCTGTGGGTGCCTCCCAGCGAGGTCGCGATGCGCACCAGCCGGAGCGCGTCGCAGACCGCCTCGCCGGCCTCTCGGCCGCCGCGAGGCGTGACAGTCACCACCGCGCCGTAACGGCCCGGCTCGAACAGCTTGCCGGCCAGCGCGTGGTCGCGATGGGTGGGCAACCCGGGGTAGTCGACCCTGGTCACCCGCGGGTGCTCGGCGATCCCCTCGGCGAAGGCCTGGGCGCTGGCGCAGTGCCGGGCCATCCGCAACGGCAGCGTGGCCAGTCCCCGGTGCAGCAGGAAGGCTTCGTCCGGCGCGAGCGAGCCGCCGAGGTCGATTCGGGTGGCCCGGACGCGGCTCACCAGCTCAGGCGAGCCGACGACCACGCCGCCGGTGACGTCGCTGTGCCCGCCGATGTACTTGGTCGCGGAGTGCACGACCAGGTCGGCGCCGTGCTCCAGGGGCCGGCACACCACCGGCGAGGCGAACGTCGAGTCCACGACGAGCGGTACGCCGGCAGCGTGCGCAAGATCGGCCAGGGCGGGGAGGTCGGCCACCGTCATCGTGGGGTTGGCCAGCGTCTCACCCCAGATCAGCGACGTCTCGGGCCGTACGGCGGCCCGGACGGCTTCCAGGTCGCTCACCGGGACGAAGTCGGTCCGGACGCCGAACCGCGACAGCACGTGGGCCAGCGCGCTGTACGTGCCGCCGTACAGCTCGCAGGGTGCGACCACGTGGCTGCCGGCCCGGGTCAGCGTCATGAGGACGGTCGTGATCGCCGCCATGCCGGAGGCGAAGGGCTGGCCGGTGACCTCGGCGGCCACGCCGACCGACTCCAGCTGGGCTACCGCGGCGGCGAAGGCGGCTGCCGTCGGGTTGTCGATCCGGCTGTAGACGTAGCCGGGAGCCCGGTCGCCGAGGATGTCGGCGTAGTCCTTCGCGGTGCCGAACGCGAACGCCGCCGTCCGGTAGACCGGCAGTCCCAGCGGCTCCTGCGCCGGCGGCGCCGGCAACGGGATGTGCACCGCGCGGGTGTTCTCGCCGTACGCCGTCCGCTGCTCAGCCACCGGGCTGCCTCCGTTCCGCGTCGTGCCGCTCGGGCTTCGCGCCGCGCGTCATCATGCTGCGCAGCATCTCAGCCGGCGTCATGTCGCCGTGCAGCACCGCGACGACATGCTCGGTTATCGGCATGTAGACGTGATGCTTGCGGGCCAGGTCCAGGATCGACGTCGAGGACGTGACGCCCTCGGCGACCGTCCGCAGCTGCGAGGTGACCTCGGCCACGCTGTGGCCGCGGCCCAGCCGCTCGCCCACCGTCCGGTTGCGGGAGAGCGGGGACATGCAGCTGCACACCAGGTCACCGAGGCCGGCCAGACCCGCGAAGGTCATCGGGTCGGCCCCGAGCGCGCCGCCCAGGCGGGCGATCTCGGCGAGCCCCCTTGTGATCAGCGAGGCCTTGGCGTTGTCGCCCAGACCCATTCCGTCGGCCATTCCCACCGCGATCGTGATCACGTTCTTGACCGCGCCACCGAGTTCGGTTCCGGTCACGTCCGGGTTGGTGTACGGGCGGAAGTAGCCGGTCAGGCAGGCGTCCTGCAGCCGCTCGGCCGCCGGTCCGTGCTCGCAGGCGACCACAGTGGCCGCCGGCTGGCGCCGGGCGATCTCGCCGGCCAGGTTCGGACCGCTCACCACGGCCACCCGGTCGGCCGGTACGTCGGCGACCTCCCGGATCACCTCGCTCATCCGCTTCGTCGTCCCGAGCTCGACGCCCTTCATCAGGCTGACCAGCACCGCGTCCGCAGGGACCAGAGGCGCCCATTGGCTCAGGTTCTGGCGCAGCGTCTGGGCCGGGATGGCCAGGACGACGAAGTCCGCACCGGCCAACGCCGCGGCCGGATCGGTCGTCGCGCCGACGCCGTCGGGCAGCCGTACGCCGGCCAGGTAGTCGGGGTTCTCGTGCCGGTCCCGGATGGCCTCGGCCAGCTCCGGCCGGCGAGCCCGGATCGTGGTCTCGGTGCCGGCGTCGGCGAGCACCGCGCCGAAGGCCGTGCCCCACGAGCCGGCGCCGAAGACGGCGGCGCGGGTCACACCGGCCGCCGATCCGGATCCGCGGCCGGCTCACCGATCCCCGCGGCTGCCATCGGGTCGAAGAAGGCCGCCGGTGGCTGCTCGCCCCGGATGTCGGCCAGCAGGCGTCGGATGGCTCTCATCACCTCGTCGGTGGCCTGCCGCAGCGACTCGAGAGTCTGCGGCTCGCCGGCGTACGGCGAGAGGTCCACCGGTGGCCCGGCCACCACCGACACGGTACGGCGTGGAAGAAGTCGGACCCTGCCGTCCCGACCGAGAATCTCCTGTGCGCCCCACAGCGCGACGGGGATGACCGGCGCACCGGTCTCCAGAGCCAGTCGGACCGCCCCGGTTCGGCCGGCCATCAGCCAGTAGTCGGGATCGCGCGTAACGGTGCCCTCAGGGTAGATGACCACGCACTCGCCACGCTCGATGGCCGCTCTGGCGTCCCGGAGTGCGTCCGCGGCGTTGGCCGTGCCGCGGTGAACCGGAATCTGGCCCAGCGCCAGGATCGCCTTGCCGAAGACCGGCTTCCGGAACAGCTCCGCCTTGCCGAGGAAGTGCGGCCAGCGGCCAGCGCGGTAGATGAAGTGCATCAGCGCCAGCGGGTCGGCGTAGGAGTTGTGGTTCACCGCGACGATGGCGCCGCCCGCCTTCGGAATGTGGTCCAGCCCGGCCCAGCGGCGACGCATGAGCACCAGGAGCAGCGGCTCGAGGACCCAAGCCACCAGTTGGGAAAGCCACCCCACCCTGCCGCCGCGCACCCGCTCGCCCTCCTGTCAGCTGCCCACGCGCGCGGCGCTGCGGCCGGGCGTACGACGAGGAGTGTTGCACTGCCGACCGCCCCGATGTCCAAACGGACGCGCCTACGCCTGGTTCGGGCCGCCAGCCACCCGGGAGGACATGGGACGCCGGTCGCAAGTTTCACGACCACGTTGCTGGCAAGGTGAGCGGCGATGGCCACTCCGCGGTGCTGGTCGGTCGTGATCCCGGTGAAGCCCCTGGCCATCGCCAAGACTCGACTGGCAGGTCTTGCGGGACCGGTTCGCCAAGAGCTGGTGGTCGCCATGGCGGCCGACACCGTGACAGCCGCGCTCGCCTGTGCCCCGGTAGCGGCGGTCTACGTGGTGACCGACGACTCACGCACGGCCGCTGCGGTCAAGGCCTGTGGGGCGACCCCGGTGGCCGATGAGCCTCAGGCCGGGCTCAACCCGGCGCTCGCACACGGTGCCGGGGTGGCCTCCCGGGAGCGCCCGGAGTGCGCAGTCGCAGCGCTGGCGGCCGACCTGCCGGCACTCAGGGCGGTCGAGCTGGAGGTCGCTCTGAGCGCCGCTGGCGGCCATCGACGCGCTCTGGTCAGCGACTGCGACCGAGCTGGTACGACGATGCTGACCGCGGCGGTCGGCGTAGCGCTGGCACCGGCGTACGGCGCCGATTCGCGCCGGCGGCATTTGGCCAGCGGAGCGGTGGAGCTGGCACTCGCCGGCTACGAGGGGCTACGCCGCGACGTCGACACGATGGCGGACCTCGTGGCCGCGGAGCGGCTGGGCGTCGGCCGTTACACGCGGGCTCTGCTGGCGGGGAGGGCGACCGGCGCACGGCCCGCTGAGTAGCTGGCGAAGTGGCGGGCGTTGTCGTTTAGACCGAGCCGACCGCGCTGTTGACGGACGGGCGCGTGGGCTTGGACGTTGTGCCCATGCCCATGCCCGTCCGCGGCTGTCTCGTCGTGGCCGCCGTAGCCGGCGCGGCAGTGCTCGGCATCGTGACGGATGCCGTCGACTGAGGCAAGCCCCCTCAAGCTCCTGCGCGCGCCGTTCGTGACGAACGTCCCCGGGGGCCTGGGCGTCGGCACCGGACTGCTCAGCGCCCTTGTCGCACAGGCGCAGGGCGCCGGTCTGACCTCACTGAGCCTGAGCGTCGAGCCAGACAACTACGCGCGCCGCCTGTACGAGCGGTTCGGCTTCATGACGGTCGGCCGTGTCTGCGATTCGGTCACCATGCTCCTGCGCCTATGAGGCACGCCCCGGGCGGTCGCGGGGGCGGCGCCCCGGAAAGGCCTTGCGCCCAGGGCGGTCGCTCGCGTAGGTGTTGCGGCTGGCTTCTCGGCCAAGGGAGGGCTGAAGCCAGGGAGAGGAGGGTGCGCCCATTAAGCCCGACCATTGCGCGTGCGTTCGCCTCCAGTGTAGAAGGCGCCAGGTGCGGGCGGGGCACCTCTCCTGGGGAGTGCCTTGACGAGCGAACAGAACGACCTCACCATCCGTCCGATCACCGGACCCGACGAGCTCGGCCTCTTCTCTGCGCTGCCCTATGTCATCAACGAGGAGCTCGCAGCCGACCTGGAGGCTGGTCGCCGCCGGCCGGAATGGATGTGGGTAGCCCTGCGCGGGAACCGCCTCGTAGCCAGGGCGGCGTGGTGGGGACGACCAGCGGACAGCACGCCACCTGTTCTCGACGTCTTTGACATTGACGATGCGACCTTGGACCCCGAGCGGGTGCACATCGGCGCGCGGCTACTGACGACCGCGATGACCGCTCTCATCCCGGCGGGCGCCGATCCGCCCGAGTACGTGCGCTTCGTCCCCGCGGCCTGGCGTGATGACGAGACCACGCGACGGGTCGTCGAGGAACGCATGGACGCCGCTGGACGGACCGGGGCCCGGCTGGTCGTGGAACGGCTGCGGCTGGAAAGGCGGCCCGGGTCACCGATCCCCGATCCGACGGGGCGGTTGGCGTTCCGGCCGGTCCATAACCGGGACGAGCTTATCGAGTTGATGACCCTCGTGATGGAGGGGACCCTGGACGCGCACAGCCGCGAGGACCTGACTCATATGTCGCCTAGGCAGGCAGCGGTCAAGCACTACGACGGCGAACTCGCGCTGTACTCGAGCCCGCGGGACTGGTGGCGGATTGCCACCCTGCCGGACGGTGAGCCGGTCGGCTTCGTCGTCCCGGCCCGCAACGACTACAACGCGATCATCGCGTATGTCGGCGTCGTACCCCCACATCGCGGCAACGGCTTCATCGACGAGATCCTGGCTGAAGGGTCCCGTGTCCTGGCGGCACAGGACGTCCCTCGAATCCGGGCCGCGACTGATCTGGGCAACGTCCCGATGGCGAGGGCGTTCCAGCGAGCCGGCTACGTCACCTTCGAGCACCGGATCGACATGACCTGGCGTTGAGACACCGCCGGGCGTTGAGAGCCATCAAACCGGAACCAACCGGCGCCGATGCCCGTCTGGTAGACGTGGTTGGCCTTCGCGGACTCCTATCCTCGGCCGTCCTGGCGACGGCTGTCGCCTGTACAAGCGGCCACGAGCGCCAAGACAACGGCGCCGGGCCGTCACGCTCTGATCCGATGCCTTTGGTAAGCGCCAAACCGTTCCAGCGCCCGCCCAGCCCCCTGGCTCGACCCCCTGGCAGGGAGCCTTCGCCCCGCGGGACGCCGCCGGTCATCCCCATTCCGCCGTTCGAGCCGTTAGTGCCTAGCTCGCCGGAGACGGCGACATCATCCAGGCCGTGTCCCTCAGGAGCGCAGCTGCCATACGCGGGCGC
The DNA here is from genome assembly GCA_051000715.1 of Mycobacteriales bacterium. GTDB lineage: Bacteria > Actinomycetota > Actinomycetes > JALYNC01 > JALYNC01 > JBPCOB01. The sequence continues at coordinate 1,136 of JBPCOB010000241.1, read as the reverse complement.
ATGCGTACGGCCGCTTCTACGGTGAGCTGCAGCCTTTGCTCCGAGAATGCCCGATAACAGGGCCCAGGCTCCTGCCCTTGGCCCTGCCTGGGTAGCCCCGACGGGATTCGAACCCGCGCTACCGCCTTGAGAGGGCGGCGTCCTAGGCCGCTAGACAACGGGGCCGTGCGTGCTGCGGGTCAACCGATAGGGACCTCGCTGGGGTACCAGGACTCGAACCTAGACTAGCTGAACCAGAATCAGCCGGGCTGCCAATTACCCCATACCCCATCGGTACCGGCCCCCTCGACGAGGCCGCGACCGGCGGCCATGTTACCGGACCTCCGTTCGGCCGGCCAAAGCCCGCGCCGCCGCCAGCCGGGCCAGCGTGCGCTCGCGACCGAGCAGCTCGAGGGACTCGAAAAGCGGCGGGGAGATGGCGCTTCCGGTCGCCGCGACACGCACCGGCGAGAAGGCGGTACGTGGCTTGAGCGCCAAGCCGTCGACCAAGGCGCCCCGCAGGGCGGCCTCGATCGGAGCCGCGGCCCACTCCTGGACCGAGGTCACGGCGTCGTACGCCGCGGCCAGCACCGTATCCGCGTCGTCGATCATGACCTTGGCCGCGACCTGCTCGTCGACGACGAAGTGCGCATCGCCGACGAAGAGGAAGCGCAACAGCACCGCGCCGTCGGTCAGCCGGGCGATCCGTTCCTGTACCAGCGGGGCGCCCGCGGCCACCAGCCGGGCCTCATCGCTCGTCGGCGGAGTGGCCACCAGGCCGGCGCCCTGGAGGAACGAGGTGAGCCGCGCCGCGAAGTCCTCGGGCGCGAGCGCCCGGATCTTGTCGCCGTTGATGGCCTCCAGCTTCTTGACGTCGAAGCGGGCCGGGTTGCGGTTGACCCGGTCGACCGTGAAGGCGGCCGCCATCTCCTCGAGCCCGAAGTCCGCCCGGTCGTCACCCAGCGACCACCCCAGCAGGGCCAGATAGTTGACCATGGTCTCGGGCAGGAAGCCCTCCCGCCGGTACCAAGCGATCGACACCTCGCCGTTGCGCTTGGACAGCTTCTGGTTGTCCGCGCCCATGACGAAGGGCAGGTGGCCGAACCGGGGAAAGTCCTCGCTCGGCACGCCCATGGCGGCGTACACGGCGATCTGCC
>JBPCOB010000240.1:0-5415 GCA_051000715.1 Mycobacteriales bacterium | reverse complement strand
TGGCACTCGCCGTACGGGAGGGCAGCCTCGGCCGGCTCGCGGTCGAGCGCGCCGACGGCGAGGCGGTGCTGACCTCCGAGCTCGGCCGGGCGCTGGAGGTCGCCGGCTTCCGGCCGACCCCCCGTGGGCTGCGGCTGCGGGCCTGAGCCGCGATGCCCGAGGGCGACACGGTCTGGCGGGTGGCGGCCCGGCTGCACGAGGCGCTGGCCGGCCGGCCGCTGCGCCGAACCGACTTCCGGGTGCCGCGGCTGGCCACCACCGACCTGGCCGGCCGCACCGTTTCCGAGGTGGTGGCCCGCGGCAAGCACCTGCTGACCCGAGTGGACGGCGGCCTCACGCTGCACTCCCACCTGCGGATGGACGGGTCGTGGCACCTCTACCGGCCGGGTCAGGCCCGGCACGGTGGCCCGGACTGGCAGGTCCGTGCGGTGCTGGAGAACGCCGACTGGCTGGTGGTGGGCTACCGGCTGCCGGTTCTCGAGCTGGTCGCAACCGCCGAGGAGTCCGAGATCGTCGGTCATCTCGGTCCCGACCTGCTGGGGGCCGACTGGGACGAGGCGCAGTCCCTACGCCGGCTACGGGCGGACCCCGCCCGCGAGATCGGAGAGGCGCTGCTCGACCAGCGGCTGCTGGCCGGGATCGGCAACCTCTACAAGTGCGAGACGCTGTTCCTGCGCGGCCGCTCCCCGTGGACGCGGGTTGTCGACGTCGACGACCTGGCGGAGGTGGTGCGGCTCGCCCGGCGGCTGCTGACCGCCAACAAGGCGGTACCGGAGCAGTCCACCACCGGCGATACGCGCCGCGGACGCGAGCACTGGGTCTACGGGCGGGCCGACCGCCCCTGCCGGCGGTGCGGCGCCCGGATCGCGGCGGCCGAGCAGGGACCACCCGGCTACGCCCGGCTCACCTTCTGGTGCCCCCGATGCCAACCGGGACCCGCGCGGGCATAACCCGCTGCTGCGCGGCTACGCCGCGGCCACCACGGGTGGGTTACCAGCTCGAAGTCCAACCACCGGAGCGACCGGGGTCTCGAGCACCGCAAGCCCGTCGCTGACCTCGCGCAACACTTCCGACAGCGGCACGCCGAGAGCCGTACAGATCGCCGCGAGCAGCTCGGAGGAGGCCTCCTTCTGCCCACGCTCGACCTCGGACAGGTAGCCCAGCGACACCCGGGCGGCCGCGCTGACCTCGCGCAAGCTGCGCCCCTGGCGCTGTCGGATACGCCGAAGCGCCTCGCCGAGCTGGCTGCGCAGCAGCACCATGCGGTGTCCCTCCGACTTCGGTCCGTTGGACGCTTCTCCACCGTACCGGCGGCCACCCACATCCGACCCCACGGACGCGTCATCTCGCCCGGGAGGCCCGTCCTGGCTAACACCGCCCGTCACTCCACAGGTTCCCCGATCAGGTGCCGGCGCAGCAGATCGAGCGCCACTCCCGCCGCCAAGGTGCGGACCCGGGCCCGGTCGCCGGAGAGCCGGCGAGCGGCGGCGGTGCTCCCCTGCGGTCCGGCCATCCCCACGAAGACGGTGCCGACCGGCTTGCCCTCCTGTTCGTCCGGCCCGGCCACGCCCGTCACCGACAGCCCGTACGCCGAACCCAGCCGCGCCCGGACGCCCTCGGCCATCGCTACCGCGGCGGCTTCCGACACCGCGCCGGCGCCCTCCAGCGTCCTCGCCGGTACGCCCAGCAAGTGCTCCTTGAGCTCCGTGGCGTAAGCCACGACGCCGCCGCGAAAGGTCGCCGAGGAGCCGGCCACCTCGGTCAGTCGCGCACCCAGCAGGCCGCCGGTGAGCGACTCCGCCACCGCCACGGTCGCCGCCCGCTCGAGCAACAGCCGGTGCACCACGGACGGCAGCGTGTCCTCGTCCGCGCCGTAGACATTCGCGCCCAGCAAGGACCGGGCGGTCCGCTCGACCGGGTGCACGAGCGCAGCGGCGGCGGTGCGACTGGCCGCTTTCGCGGTGATGCGCACCCGGACCTCTCCGCCGCCGGCCAGGAAGGCGATCGTCGGGTTGCCGGTCGGCTCGAGGGCGTCCACCAGCCCGCTGAGGGCGTCGGCCACCGTGGACTCCCACATACCGGCGACCCGAAGGACTCGAGAGACGATCACCGCTGGCTCGCCGGCACGCTCCAGCAGGGCGGGCAGCACCGACGCCGTGAACATGGCCTCCATCTCGTGCGGTACGCCGGGCAGCGCGTACGCCACGCCGGCGGCGAGCTCCAGGCGCAGTCCCGGCGCCGAGCCACGTTCGTTGGGCAGGGCGTCCGCGCCGGCCGGCCGGTCGGCCTGCCGGTAGTTGCGCGCGGCCACCTGGCGACCCCACCCGGCGTACCGGTTCCGGAGCGCGCGTTCGAGTCTGGCGTCGCGCACCAGCTGCACGCCGGCGAGCGTGGCCAGCGCCTCGCGGGTCAGGTCGTCCTGGGTCGGGCCCAGGCCGCCGGTGATGACAACGGCGTCGGCACGGTCGAGCCCGGCCGAGACCGCGGCCGCGATCCGCCCGATGTTGTCGCCGACCACCACGCTGGTGGTGACGTCGAGGCCGGCAGCCGCCAGTCGCTGCCCGAGCCAGGCCGCGTTGGTGTTGACGATGTCGCCGAGCAGCAGCTCGGTGCCCACGGCGAGCAGCTCGACCCTCACCGGGTGCCGGCGGTGCGCTCCATCACACCCTGGACGGCCCGCCGCCGCTTGAGAACCGCCCGCGCGCTGGTGCGGCGCAGCTTGACGGCCCGGACGATGTAGTCCGCCCCGGTCACGACGGTCACCGCAACGGCCGCCGCCATCAGCAGCGCCCGCCCGGTGGCCGGCCAGCCCGAGAGCGGCAGCACGTACAGTCCCACGGCGAGGGTCTGGAGCAACGTCTTGACCTTGCCCCCGCGGCTGGCCGGGATGACGCCGTGCCGGATCACGAAGAACCGCAGCAGGGTCACGCCGATCTCGCGGACCAGCACGACCACGGTCACCCACCAGGCCAGCTCGCCCAGCGCCGAAAGTCCGAGAAAGGCGGCCCCGGTCAGCGCCTTGTCGGCGATCGGGTCGGCGATCGTGCCGAACTCGGTGACCAGGCCGCGGCGACGGGCGATGTCACCGTCGATCCGGTCGGTCGCCGAGGCCACGGCGAAGACCAGCAGCGCGGCCACCCGGGAGCCGGTCGAGGCATCGGGGCGAACCAGCAGGACGACGAAGAACGGCACCAACAACAACCGCAGCATCGTGAGCGCGTTGGCGAGATTGCGTACGCCGACCGGTCGCAGCGCCGGCACTGTCATCTCGTGCGCCGGGCCGGGCACCGTCCCGCCGGCCACCCGGGCGGACCCACCCATCGCCTCGCCGCGGGTCACCGTAGCGCCACCAGCGGATCGGCGGCCCTGACCATCACCTCGACCGGACGGGCGACCAGGTCGACACCGCTGGCACCTGTCACGACCGCACGTACCAGGTCACCGACCCGCAACCCAGCCCCCGGGCAGGGCACCAGGGTGGTCGTCCCGTCCACCTCCGGCGCCTGGTGCGCCGCGCGCCCCTCGGCGGCCGCTCCGTCGAGCGATTCCACGAGCACCTCGACGGACGAGTCGATCCGCTCCTGCGCCCGCTGGGCGGTCAGCTCCTCGGCCAGCCGGCTGATCCGGTCGAGCCGGCGGGCGATGACGGGCGCCCGGCACTTGGCCGGCAGCCCGGCCGCCTCGGTACCGTCCTCGTCGGAGTAGCCGAAGACGCCCACCGCGTCCAGCCGGGCGCCGGACAGGAAGCGCTCCAGCTCGGCGACGTCGGCCCGCTTCTCGCCCGGAAAACCCACGATGAAGTTGGACCGTATGCCGGCTTCCGGCGCGCCCCGGCGTACCGACTCCAGCAGGGTGAGGAAGCGGTCGGTGTCGCCGAAGCGGCGCATCCGTCGCAGCAGCGGTCCGCTGGAGTGCTGGAAGGACAGGTCGAAGTACGGCGCGACGCCGGGCGTGCCGGTGAGCGCCAGCACCAGCGACGGTCGAAGCTCGGCCGGCTGCAGATAGGACACCCGCACCCGCACGATCCCAGGGACCGCGGCCAGCTTGGGCAGCAAAGCGTCGAGCAGCCGGAGGTCGCCGAGGTCCTTGCCGTAGGACGTCGAGTTCTCACTGACCAGCACCAGCTCCCGTACGCCTGTCTCGGCCAGCCACTGGGCCTCGGCCAGCACATCAGCCGGCGGCCGGGAGACGAACGAGCCGCGGAAGGACGGGATCGCGCAGAACGCGCACCGCCGGTCGCAGCCCGACGCCAGCTTCAGCGGTGCGACGATTCCGCCGGAAAGCCGCCGACGCAGCAACCGCGGACCGGACGCGGGGCCACGGGCCACCTCTTCCTCGACCGGCTGCCCGTGGCCGGGCACTGCGACGCCGGTGGTGCCGGAGCGGCGTACCGGCGTGAGTGGGAGCAGCGTCCGGCGGTCCACCGGCCGGCGCGGTGCCGGTGGACGGCCGGCCAGTACGTCGTCGAGCCGGTCACCGATCGCGGCGTAGTCGTCGAAGCCAAGGACGGCGTCCGCCTCCGGCAGCGCGCTCGCCAGCGACTCGCCGTACCGCTCGGCCAGGCAGCCGACGGCCACCACCGCCCGAGGTCCCCCGGCACCCTTGAGATCGGCAGCCGACAGCAGCGTGTCGATCGAGTCCTTCTTGGCCGCCTCGATGAAACCGCAAGTGTTGACGAGCACCGCGTCGGCCCGGGCCGCGTCCGCCACCAGTCGCCAGCCGCTGGCGGCCAGCCGGCCGGCGAGCTCCTCGCTGTCCACCTCGTTGCGGGCGCACCCCAGCGTGACGAGGGCAACCTTTCCGCGCTGGGGCATGCGCTGAGGGTAGCCGGGCGTACGACCCGGGACACCGCCCGGCCGGCCGCCCGGCCGCGAGGGATCAGCCGACGGAGCCGACCGCCGGGTCCCCCTGGTTGAACACCACGTGGGTGACCGCGCCCGGCGGGCCGGGCGGACCGAGGTCCCGGCCGTTGACGACGAGATCGACCGCGCCGGCGTTGCCGATCGTCAGCCGCAGCTGCTTGGGGTCGCGGAAGACCCGCGTCGTACCTGCGCCCAGGACCCCTTGAAAGCGCAGGGTTCGAGTGGAGTCCGTGATGCTGACCCAGCTCTTGTCGCCGGTGATGCGCACCTCGACGGTCACGACGTTGGGGTCGACGAGCGCCAAGACGTCACTCGGCGTGGGCGACGGGCGTTCGGACGACGGGACCGATGGCGGGGCCGACGTCGTGCCAGAGCCGGTCAGGCGGGGTGCGGTGACGGGGGTGCGCGGTGGCCCTCCGGACGAACGCAGCAACTGGACGCCCGCAACCACGCAGACGACGACGAGCGCGGCCGCCGCCGCGGCGGTCCAGTTGGGCCGGTTGCGCTCGACCCGAGCGGCCGTCGCCCGGTCCAGGCCTGGCATCGTCAGCAG
>JBPCOB010000239.1:0-7655 GCA_051000715.1 Mycobacteriales bacterium | reverse complement strand
CCACGTCCATCAGCGCTCGTTGCGCTCGGGCGACCGCCGCACGGCCAGAAGCGGTAGGGACGGCCGCTTGACAGGTGTCTGTCTGCCTGGTCGCGGTGTGCAGCGATCGGCAGGCCCCACGAGCATGGGTCTTCCTCTTTCTGGAAGGGACTGTCATGTCCGCTGCCCTGCCCGTTACCGTCATCGAGCCGTCGGAGATCGCCGTGGCGGGTTTCTTGGCTCGTTACCGGGAGCCAACCCTGAGTGCGTACCGGCGTGATCTGCTGTGCTTCTGGCAGTGGTGCGCCGACCACCAGCTGCTACCGCTGGCCGTCCGTCGGCCGCACCTGGAGTTGTACCTGCGGGACCTCGAAGCGCGTGGCTATGCCCCCGCGACGGTTAGCCGCCGGCTGTCGACCGTCGCCGGGCTGTTCAGGTACGCGGTCATCGACGAGCTCGTTGCGACCGACCCGACGAGGGCGGTGACCCGGCCGCGGGTGCCGTGGGAAGGCCAGCGCCGCACGGTGCTGCACCCGCTGGAGTTCGCGGCCGTGCCCAGCGCCGCCCGCCGGCACAGTCCCACCGCCCACGCGCTCGTCGCGCTGCTGGGCATGCTCGGCCGGCGGGTCAGCGAAGCCTGCAACGCCCGAGTGGACGACCTGCGCTACGCCGGCGGCTACGAACTGCTCCGGGTGCTCGGGAAGGGCGCGAAGCCGGCCGAGATCCCCCTGCCGATCCCGGTGCTCCGCGCCGTCAAAGCCGCGACCGACGGCCGCACCCACGGCCGGTCCTGCTCTCGGCGAAAGGCGACAAGCTGACCCGGGGGGCGGCGAGCCGGCTGCTGCACCGGGTCGTCCGAGAGGCGGGCGTAACCAGCCCGGCCAGCCCGCACACCCTGCGCAGAACCTTCTGCACCGCCGGGCTGATCAGCGGCGTCCCGCTACGCGACATGCAGTACGCGATGCGCCACGCCGACGCCCGCACCACCATCCGCTACGACATGGCCCGCGCGAACCTCGACCGCCACGCCGCCCACAGCGTCGCCGCCTACCTCGCCGGCATGGCCATCGGCACGTCTAGCGTCTTCGTCGACCCGAACCAGTTCTCATCCCACACCTCGGCCATCAGCCGCTCCCGGGACACCGCCTCACCCGCGGCGGCCACCAGCACCGCCAACAGATCAAACTCCTTGGCCCGCAGCTGAAGCTCCCGGCCGGCCAACCAGGCCCGCCGGGCCCCGAGGTCCAGCCGCAGCTGGCCCGCCAGGAGGTGCCGCACGTCGGCGGCCGCCACGGGCCGGCGACGCAGATGCGCGCGGAGCCGAGCCAACAGCTCCGCCAACCGAAACGGCTTGGTCAGGTAATCATCGGCGCCCGCGTCCAACGCCACGACCACCCCAAACTCCGCCGTCCGCGCCGTCAACACCACGATCACCGCGTCCGGGGCCAGCTGCCGAAGCTGCCGGCACAACAACACACCCTCAACGTCGGGAAGCCCCAAATCCAAAAGCACGAGGTCCGGCACCCCACCAGCGTCCACCGCAACCAACGCCTGAGCACCCGATGCCGCCCAGACCGCGTCATACCCCGCGCTACGCAGCGCCGTAAGCAGCTCCGCGCCAATAGCGAGATCATCCTCGACGATCAAGACCACAGTCTCCACAGGCCCAGGCTAGAAGCCCGGCCGAAGGAAGAGCTGGGACCGGGGCTGCTGCGGCGACGGCCAATAGTGCTGGTACCCTGGACCGCCAAGCGCGGCTGCCGTCATCCGGCCCGGGGGCTCCGCCGCGGCTACCAGCGGCTGCGGGCCCGGGCGGGCCGGGGCACGCGCGTGCCCCGCGTCCCTTGTGCACACTCGTCGTCCCTTCTTTCGTCAGGCTGCGCTCATGCCGGGTGCGTAGCGGTTCAGACCGCGAACCTTCCCTGGTCGCCGTAGTTCACGGACACCTGCCGCGAGACAGCTGCTCCTGCTCGACGACCCGGGTGCTTGCGAGTCGTCTCGTAGACGATCGATCTTCTACCAGGACGGCCTGCGGCGGTTCGGGGTGTTTTCGTGCTGGCCGTGAGCGAGTTCGCCAGCGTCGGGCGCGAGTCAGGTGAGGGCGAGGGCGGCGGTGGTGGTGACCAGCAGGAGTGGAACGAGCAGGAGACCGCGGGCGGCGAAGCGTCCGGCGGGCACAGGGACGCCGGCCGCGGTGCAGCGTTCCCGCCACAGCAGTGTCGCCAGGGACGCCCAGACGGTGACCAGGGGGCCTAGGTTCACACCGATCAGCAGGGCGGCTAGACGTTCCGGGGTGTCGGCGGCAACGGGTTCGAGGGCCAGGTAGGCGGGCAGATTGTCGACCCCGTTGGCGGCGACCGCGGAGGTGCCAGCCAGGCGCAGCAGGTCCGGCCAGGAGGTTCCGGAGCCGGCGACGTCGGCCAGCAGGCCGGGCAGCCCGTGTCCCTGGAGACCTTGGACGACGAGGAAGAGCCCGAGGACGAGGAGCACCAGCCGCCAGGGGACGAGCCGCCCGGCCGCCGCCGTCAGCGCCCGCCGGTCGCGGACGGCGAACACGCCGAGCAGGACGGCGGCAGCCGCGGCGGCGGGGACCGCGGGGACGACCCCAGTGACGAAGGCCGGGCCCAGCGCGAGGCAGGTCCCAGCGCAGACCCCGAACAGCACCCGGTCGCGAACCGGGACCGGCGCGGGTGCCCAGTAGGTCAGCGGCAGCGTGCGACGGAACAGCACGGCCAGGACCAGACAGGTCACCACCACCGACACGGCGGCCGGCGCCGCCATCAGCCTCACGTAGCCGGGCAGGTCCACCCCTAGGTCGGCGAGCCGGTGCAGAGCGAGCAGGTTCGTAAGGTTCGACACGGGCAGCAACAGTGAGGCCGTGTTGGCCAGCCACACCGTCGTCATCGCGAACAGCCCCGGTGGCAGCCCCAGACGGCGCGCGAGGGTCAACACGACCGGAGTCAACAGGACAGCTGTGGTGTCCAGGGACAACACCGTGGTCGCGGCGACCGCCAGCACGACGACCAGCAGCCACAGCCTCGCCGCCCGGCCCCGGGCCGCACCCCGGCTCGCCTCGGCCGCCCCGCCCACCGGCCTGCGAGCAGCCGCCCGGGCCGCTGTGGTGGCCGCCACCGTGAACACGCCGGCGGCGTCCGCGAGCTCGGCCACCACCGTGATCGCGACCAGGAACACCAGCACCGGAGCGACCCGCACCACGACGTCCCCGGCCTGGTTGAGCGGGACGAACCCGGTGAGCACGGCGACCAGGCCACCCACGCCCGCCCACGCCCACACGGCGCTCATCCTGGCGGAGGACCCCCGTGCGGGTCAGCAGGACCCGCCGGCGCCCGGCGCACGGCGGTGCGCCCCGGCCTCCAGCCCGCCAGGTTCGGCCAGCCCTGCGTCGCCGCGGAGGCGGTCAGCCAGGGTGGGGCCGGGCACCGCCGGGCCCGGGGGAAGACCCCGCCCGAGCGCGTCGGCGGAGAAGCCGGTCACGGCACTGAGGGTTCGACGTCCCCGAGGAAAGCGCGGGCGGGCGCCACGGCCGCTCTCTCACAGGGCACGGCCGATCACAGGTCAACGGCTGGACGAGATGGCTCCAGTCGCGGGTCCACAGGTGCTCGTGAGGTTCGACACATCCACGCCAGGCAACGGCACCCGCGCGAGCAAACGGGGTGTCCAGACCGTTAGGAGGTCCTACAGCTTGGGGCGAGCGGCCCATCGCACGGCCCTAACTTCCTCTACTGCGTCGTGGACGGCGTCGCCGACCCGGGCTCCGATGCGGTCGGCGTCGGCAACGGAAGTGCCGGGATCGACCTCGCCGTCGACGTCGAGGACCAGGCTGCGGCCTGTCCAGCGGCCCCGGACCAGGGCGCCGCGCACACCGGCGACAGATTCGGCGGCCGCCTTGGCCGCTGAGAGATGTTCGGGCTCCACCCCGTCGAGGAGGTGATGGGTGATCTCGCTGGTCACCTCATAACCGACATGAAGGATGAACAAGGTGACAGCGAACCCGGCGATCGGGTCGCCCCAGCGGTAGCCGGCGGCCACCGCGATCAGACCGACCAGGGCGCCGACCGAGGACAGAGCGTCCAGCCAGGAGTGCTTGGCGTCTGCCAGCAGCGTGGCCGAGTGGATCCGACGGCCGACCTTGGCCTTGTACCGGGCGACCAGCTGGTTGCCCACCACCCCGAGGACCGCTCCCGCCATCCCGACCCCGAGATGGGTCGTGCCCCCGTTGGACACCAGCTTGCGATAGCTCTCCACCCCGGCAAAGACCGCCGACAGCCAGATCACCAGCGCCACCCCGAGGCCGGCCAGGTCCTCCGCCCGCTCATACCCGTAGGGATAGCCCTCGGTGGCCGGCTTCTTGGAGACCCAAAAGCCGAGGAACACCACCGCCGAGGTCGACACGTCGGACAGGTTGTGCAGCGCATCACCGAGCAGGCCGACCGACCCGGTGAGCAGCGCCAAAGCCAGCTCGACCCCGCCGGTGACAGCGAGCCCCACCGCCGACACCCCGACCGCCCGATTGGCGGCCGAGCGGTGCTCGGCCTCCTCAGCGCCGCCGTGACGTCCCGGCCGCCCGGCGGCGGGCAAAGTGGACGGGGTCGACGACACGGCGTAAGCATATGCACATGCACGCAGGTATTGAAGATTTCCGGATGCCGCCCGACGAGGCCGTCGAACGAGCAGCCGCCTCCCTGCGGCTCCTCGCAGATCCCACCCGGATCAAAGTTCTCTGGGCCCTGCTCCAAGGCGAGTCATCAGTGGCCTGCCTGGCCGAACTGGTAGGGACATCACCCACCGCCGTCAGCCAACACCTCGCCAAACTGCGCCTCGCCGGCCTGGTCAAACCGCGCCGCGATGGCGCCTTCGTCTACTACGTGGCCGCCAACGACAACGTCAAGCGCCTGCTCGTCGACGCGCTAGGCCCCCTCGAACCCGACAGCCTTCCCACCCCGCGGTCGTCATGACCTACCACGACCACGCCGATCACGGCCACCACCCCGACCACGCCGGTCACCCCCACGACAGCAGCGAAAGCTACGACAGCCACGACCACCGGAGCACACTGTGGGGGCGAGTCAGAGAGCTGTTCGCCCCACACAGCCATGACGCCGGCAATGCCGTCGACAGCGAGCTCGAGGCAAGCCAGCTCGGCGTCCGCACCCTCATCATCAGCTTCGCTGGCCTGGCCATAACCGGCCTACTTCAACTCGTCGTCGTGCTGCTCTCAGGCTCGGTGGCCCTGCTCGGGGACACCCTCCACAACTTCGCCGACGCCCTCACCGCCGTACCCCTCGCCATCGCCTTCACGCTGGGACGCCGAGCCGCCACCCGCCGCCTCACCTACGGCTACGGACGGGCCGAGGATCTCGCCGGCCTCATCGTGGTAGCACTGATCGCCGCCTCATCCGCCCTCGCCGCCTACGAATCCATCCGTGGACTACTCCACCCGCACGACGTCACCTACCTAGGCCTCGTCGCCGCGGCGTCTCTGATCGGCTTCACCGGCAACGAACTCGTCGCCCGCTACCGCATCCGAATCGGCCGTCAGATCGGTTCGGCGGCCCTCGTCGCCGACGGCCTCCACGCCCGAACCGACGGCCTTACCAGCTTGGCAGTACTGATCGGGGCAGGCGGGGTCGCCCTAGGCTTCCGGCTGGCCGACCCGGTCATCGGCCTAGCAATCACTGCGGCCATCCTCGTCGTCCTCCGACAAGCCGCCCGAGAAGTGTTCTCCCGGCTCATGGACGCCGTCGACCCCGACCTGGTCGACAAGGTCGAGGCCGTCATCCTGACAACACCCGGCGTGCTAGCCGTCGGCCAAGTGCGACTGCGCTGGATCGGCCACGCCCTGCGGGCAGAATGCGAGGTCATCGTCGAAGACCACCTCTCAGTCGTCGAAGCACACCGCATCACCGACCAGACCGAACATCGGCTCCTCCACGACGTACGCCGGCTCACCGCCGCCACCGTCCACGCCGACCCCCGCCCCGACCCCACCACCACCCATCACGAGTTCTCGGCGCACCACCGGACACCACCCCCCGCGCAGCCATAAAGGAAAGCTCCGTTGGCCCCCAACATTGTCGGATCGGGCTGCCGTGGCGGAACGGGCGGAAGGGCGGCCCCGGCCGGTGGTACCGGAAGCGCCGGCGGATCGTGCTCGCTCGGATGCTGCTGGACATCGGTCATGGTCTACCTCCCTGGGGGCAGGATCACCGCGACGCCGAAGGTCAACGAGCCGGCCAGCCACCCCCCAGCCACTGAGGCCCTCCCCCATGGGGGCCCCCGGCGTTGACCACCCGCGACGATGGGACGGTGACCGCGACCCGGCCCGATCTGCGCAGGCTCCTGAGGCGGCCTGCCTACCGGCGGCTCTGGCTGGCCCGGACCGTCTCGCAGGTCGGCGATGTCGCCCAGTTCACGACCCTGGCGTTGCTGCTGGTCGCGCTCACCGGCTCCGGGCTCGGCGTCTCCGGGGCGGTGCTGGCCGAGATCGCGCCGGTGCTGCTGCTCGCGCCCCTGGCCGGCAGCCTGGTGGACCGCCTCCCGCGCGTGCAGGTGATGGTCACCGCCGACCTCGCCCGGGTACTGCTCGCGGGGGCCCTCGCGGTCTGGCACAACAGCACGCTTAGCGCCTACGCGGTCGCGGTCGGGCTGTCCTGCGGGCAGGTGTTCTTCTCACCCGCCGCGCAGTCGCTGCTGCCCTCGGTTGTCGACGACGACGAACTCGCAGCCGCCAACAGCGGCATCTGGACCGCAGCGGTCACCGCCCAGATCCTCATCGCACCTGTCGCGGCCCTGCTCGCCGTCCACGTCGGGTTCGGGGCCGCGTTCGCCGTCAACGCCGTCAGCTTCGCGCTCAGCGCCGCGGTCCTACGCGGCCTACGTGAACCCGAACGCACCAGACCGGTGCAGGTCACCAGCCCGTTCGCGCACGCCCGCGAGGGCCTCGCGGCTCTCGCCGCGCTGCCCCTGCTCAAGGCACTGGCAGCCGGGCAGTTCCTGGCGGCGCTGTCCGCCGGGGCCACCAGCGCGCTGCTCGTCGTCCTCGCCCAAGACCGCCTCGGTGGTGCCAGTAGCTTCGGTCTGCTCGTCGCCGCGATCGGCGCCGGCGCCGCCCTCGGGCCACTGCTGCTCCTACGACGTCTCAAAGACCCACGCCGCCCACTGTTCGTGTTCGGGCCCTACGCCATCCGCGGCATCGTCGACCTCGTCCTGGCCGTCTCTACCAGCGTCCCCCTGGCCGCCGGCGCGCTGCTGTTCTACGGCCTGTCGACCTCCACCGGCAACGTCACCTTCAGCAGCCTGATCCAGTCCCGCGTCCCTGAGGACCTCCGCGGCCGGGCGTTCGCCGGCTTCGACATGCTCTGGCAGAGCGGCCGGCTCCTGAGCCTGCTCGGCGGCGGACTGCTCGCCGACGCCGTCGGCATTCGAGCCGTCTATCTACTTGGCGGCCTTCTGCTCCTCACCGCCGCCGCCGTCGGATCACTGGCAGCCCGAGCCGCCGCTCGCATCAACGGCTCAACCGATTCCACGGGCACCCCCGGTGGAGCAGTTCCCTGACATGGAGGCCAACTGACCTCCGTCAGGTGAGGCCAGATTCGGCTGGAACCGGGGGTCGAGATGATCCACGCAGCCGTTAGCGCTAGCGACGATCTTGGGTC
>JBPCOB010000238.1:0-3878 GCA_051000715.1 Mycobacteriales bacterium | reverse complement strand
CGACATGGCGGTTCTTCCTGCGCACCAGCGGCGCGGTTTGGGCGACGCGATACTCGGTGCCCTGCTGAACCGCGTGCGGGAAGTGGCTCCCCCCGGCGCTTACGTCAACCTGCTCACGGACCCGCCTGGTCGCCGCCTGTACGAGCGACACGGCTTCGCCGAGACAGCGCCCGGCTCGATCGGTATGGCGCTGCGCCTCGATGCCCGGTAGGTGACCTTGGCGGCTGGGTGCCCGCACGGACGCGTGTACTGGAAAGTGCACGATCCGCGTTGCTTGCCGCCTTCGACCCGGTGCGCTACGCCGTCATGGATCGTCGAGCTCGGGCCGCGCTCGACGTTCTCGGCTTCGGCGTGGGCACCAGCGGGGGCTGACATTGCGATACCTCGAACAGGTCCGAGAGCTACGTGATCAAATCCGGCCTACGGCCCCGACGATCATTGCCCGCGACGTGGGCAAAGGGCTGTGGGTTCTCGGCGGGTGATGTGCCGGTCGGGTGGCGGCTGCGCAGTGCCTACTCAACTTGGAGGGAACCGTTCGTCCGAGGCCTGCGTCTCAGTGGCGTGCGGACCTACAGGGGCTCGCCGGTCGTCGGTGTGTGCCTGATCGGCCTCATCGGCAGCCTGAGTGGCTGTGGTGGTCGGGGTGCTACCACACCTCCAGAAAGCGCGCCGGCTAGCAGCGTCGGTGGAAGCGGATCTCAACGTGGGCTTCTTCCCGCCGCCCCCAGGCTGCACGTCCGGTTGCAGCTGCAACAGTCCCATGTCGTGGCCGGCGCCACGATCCCCGGAAAGCTCATTATCACCAACGGCGGACATGTCCCGGTCAATCTCACCTCGGGCTGCCGCCCGAAATACCAGGTCGTGCTGACCAACCGCCAGATCCCGCCGAGCGCACCATTCACTACTGAGTGCTACACCGCACCCTTCATCATCCCGGCAGGTAGCAGCACCCTCGGGGTCACCGTGCAGTCCACCTACTCCAGCTGCCTAAGCAAAGGAGGCCAGTCCACCAGACCCTTCCCAGCATGCCGAGCCGACGGCCAGCCGCCGCCGCTGCCGAGTGGGTCGTACCAAGCGGTCCTGATCGGAACCGGGCTTCCCCTGCCCGATCCGCCGCCGGTCACCGTGGACATCGGCGCGTCCTAACGGTTTGGGATCGCCGTCCGCCATCCGGCCCGACGGTGTGGAGATCCGCCCGCCATAGATGTTGGCGGGGCTGATTGGCGAACCGCCCGCTTGCCGTCACTCCTCATGGCGGGTCGCAGCCGCAGCCGCCGCGGCCAGTGCCGCCAGCAGCCGGTTGAGGGCGCCGTCCAGGCCCCATCGCTGGGAGAGCTCCACCAGCGCAGCCGGATCCTTCGGGGTGGCGGGCAGTTGGTCCTCCCGCTCCGGAACCGGTACGTCGCCAGCCACCCGGACCACCGGTTCGCCGGCGGCCAGGTAGTCGGCTGCGGCAACGAGCCGCCCGTGGGCGCCGGCCGGGAAGCCGGCTTCGTTCCCGCTGGCCAGCGCCACCCGGAGGCCCTCGGCCGAGCCGAACCGGCTCACCAGCGCTGCGGCGGTCTTCTCGCCGATACCTGGCACGCCGGGCAGACCGTCACTCGGGTCGCCGCGCAGCAGAGCGAAGTCGGCATACGCCCGGCCCGGGATGCCGTAGCGGCGGGTCACCTCGGCCTCGTCCACCACGGTGAGCTTGCCGACGCCCTGGGCGGTGTAGAGCACCCGCACCGGCAGGTCGTCGCGCACCAGCTGGAAGAGGTCCCGATCCCCGGTGACGATGTCCACCGGTCCGGTCGCTGCCCCGGCCAGCGTGCCGATCACGTCGTCGGCCTCGTAGCCGGCCACCCCCAGCCGGGCCAACCCGACGGCGTCCAGCACCTCCTCGATCACCTGCACCTGCGGGACCAGCTCCGGCGGCACCGTCTCGCCGCCGTCGGGGGCCAGCCGGTGCGCCTTGTACGACGGCAGCGCGGCGACCCGCCAGGCCGGTCGCCAGTCGGCGTCCATGCAGGCAACCAGCCGGGTGGGCGGATGGTCGCGCACCAGGCGGGCGATGAAGTCGAGCAGGCCGCGGACCGCGTTCACAGGTGTACCGTCCGGCGCCGTCACCGTCACCGGAATGCCGTGGAAAGCCCGAAAGTACAGCGAGGCGGTGTCCAGCAGCATGAGGCGGTCGGCCACGCCCGGCAGTGTGGCAGGCTGCCAGCCATGCCGGTCGAGCGCGCGCTGCCCACCGCCGAGGCCGCCGAGCTGCTCGAGCTGACCCGTGACCTCGCCGCGCGGGAGCTGGCGCCACGCGCGGCCGAGATGGAAGCCGCGAGCGAGTTCCCCCGAGAGCTGTTCCGGGTGCTCGGCAAGGCCGGCCTGCTCGGGTTGCCCTACCCGGAGGAGTACGGCGGGGGCGGCCAGCCCTACGAGGTGTATCTGCAGGTCGTGGAGGAACTGGCCTCCGCCTGGTTGACCGTGGCGGAAGGGGTCAGCGTGCACACGCTGTCCTGCTTCCCGCTGGCGGCGTACGGGACCGAGGAGCAGACGGCCCGCTGGCTGCCCGACATGCTGGGCGGCGACCTGCTCGGAGCCTATTGCCTATCCGAGCCGGAGTCCGGCTCAGACGCGGGGTCGCTCACGACCCGAGCGGTCCGCGACGGCGGCGACTACGTCGTCAACGGCACGAAGGCCTGGGTGACACACGCCGGTGTGGCCGACTTCTACAACCTGATGGCGCGGACCTCCGACGACGGCCCCCGCGGCATCTCGACCCTGCTGGTGCCGGCCGATCTGGCTGGCCTGGAGTCGCAGCCGCCCGAGCGCAAGATGGGCCTCAAGTCATCGCCGACTGCGCAGATCGTCTTCGCCGGCGTCCGGGTCCAGGCGGAGCGTCGCCTTGGTGCCGAGGGCGAAGGCTTCGCCATCGCGTTGTCGGCGTTGGACGGCGGCCGGCTGGGGATCGCCGCCTGCGCCGTCGGCCTGGCTCAGGCGGCCCTCGATGCCGCCGTCGACTACGCCCGCGGCCGCCGCCAGTTCGGATCCGCGATCATCGACTTCCAGGGTGTGTCGTTCCTGCTGGCCGACATGGCCACCGGGGTGGCGGCCGCGCGCGCGCTCTACCTCGACGCCGCCCGGCGGCGCGACGCCGGGCGTCCGTACGGACCGCAGGCGGCGATGGCCAAGCTCTTCGCCACCGACACCGCGATGAAGGTGACCACCGACGCCGTCCAGGTGTTCGGCGGCTACGGATACACCACCGACTACCCCGTCGAGCGCTACATGCGCGAGGCCAAGGTGCTGCAGATCTTCGAGGGGACCAACCAGATCCAGCGGCTGGTGATCGGCCGAGCCCTCGCCAAGGGCTGAGCGGTGGAGGAGATCGACCGGACCATCATCCGCCAGCTGTGCGCCGACGGCCGCACCAGCTTCACCGACCTGGCCAAGGCGACCGGGCTGTCCGTCTCGGCGGTCCACCAGCGGGTACGCCGGCTGGAGTCGCGCGGCGTCCTCCGCGGTTACGCCGCCGTGGTCGACGCCGAGGCGGTGGGGCTGCCGTTGACGGCGTTCGTCTCCATCAAGCCGATCGACCCGGCGGCCCCTGACGACGCGCCGGAGCGGCTGCGGGCGTTGACCGCGATCGAGGCCTGTCACAGCGTGGCGGGGGAGGAGAGCTACATCCTCAAGGTGCGGGTAGGCGCGCCGGCCGAGCTGGAGACCCTGCTGCAGCAGATCCGGGCCGCCGCGAATGTCTCGACCCGGACCACGGTCGTGCTCAGTACGCCGTACGAAGCCCGGCCGCCACCGGTCTGAAACTTCATTCCAAGTTCACGCGCATCAGTCGGTCAGCAACCACGCGGCGGTGTCTGGTGGCAGCTCGCCGTGGTTCAGCG
>JBPCOB010000237.1:0-11558 GCA_051000715.1 Mycobacteriales bacterium | reverse complement strand
GGAGGCACCGGGGCTGTAACGACGTCATAACGAAACCGTCGTGTGCACCACGGTGACGACGCCGCGCCCGGCCAGCATGCCGGCGAATCCGATCACTCCGTTGCCGGCCGCGAGCACGGACGCACCCGTCGGCGCCGCCAGGTCGACGCCGCGGTGTCCGGCGGCGTACGGAGTCGGCGGTGGTTGGAACGGCCGCAGCACCGTGGGCACCCCCACCAACGGCCAGCGCCAGTCGGCTGACGACGACGCACCGGCCGGCGACGACCAGCCGAGCGGAAGTCCGAACAACAGCGCGACGAGCACCCCGGACCGGACCCGGGCTCGCGACAGCGACAGCATGAGGCCCTCCCTTCGCCTGACCGGCCTCAGGGTCACCGCTGCAGGACCGGCGCCGACAGGCCAGCGACGACATCTGGGGACGCCGCCAGGATGTGCACAGGCGTCGAAGGTGAGGAGGCCGGTGACTGACCTGCCGCGAACCGTCTTTGACCGGGCGGACTGGGCCCGCCTGGGCTCGGCGGAGCCCCCACCGGTCGACGCTGAGGAGCTCGGCCGGCTGCGCGGCCGCAACGAGCCGGTGGGGTTCGCCGAGGTCGCCGAGGTCTACCGGCCACTTGCCCAGCTCGTCGAGCTGCGATGCGCCGCCGACCGCGACCGGTGCGCTGCCACGGCCGGCTTCCTCGGGCGGCCGACGCCACGGCGACCCTTCGTCCTCGGTCTGGCGGGGAGCGTGGCCGCAGGCAAGAGCACCACGGCACGCATCCTGCAGGCGCTGCTGGCCCGCCGCAGGGCTCACGCCGTTGACATCGTCGCCACCGACGGGTTCCTGCTCCCCAACCGGGTGCTCGAGCAGCGCAACCTGCTCCAGCGCAAGGGCTTCCCGGAGAGCTACGACCGAAAGGCGCTGATCCGCTTTCTCCTCGAACTTCGCTCAGGCGCTCCGGAGGTGCTCGCGCCGGTCTACGACCACGTCAGCTACGACGTGCGCCCAGGGGAACGCCAGGTGCTCCGCAGCCCGGACATCGTGATCGTGGAGGGTCTGAACCTGCTCCAGCCACCGGTCCGCCGTCGTGACGGCGGCCTGTTCGTCTCCGACCTGTTGGACTTCACGGTCTACGTCGACGCCGCGGAGGGCGACCTGCGCCGTTGGTACGTCGAGCGCTTTCTCGGGCTGCGAGGCAGCGCCTTCGCGGACCCCCGGTCCTACTTCACCCGCTACGCCACCCTGTCCGACGCCGAGGCGAAGGCCACGGCGCGGCACATCTGGGACACCGTCAACGCGGTCAACCTGCGCGAGAACATCGCCTCGACGCGGGAGCGGGCCGACGTCCTGCTGCGCAAGGGACCAGCTCACGCCGTCGAGGCCGTCAGCCTCCGCCGCGGTTGACTCCCTATCCTGGCCGTTCGCGGTTGACCGCCGCCGGGTCCAGTCGTTCGCGGCTGCCAGCGTCCCCGGCGTACACTCCCCCCAGCGGTCCGGGTTTCGGGCCGACTTCGCACGCCCTCTTCCCGCTCCAGCGAGCGGGGCCGGACCGTCGGTCCCGGGTTCTTCTACCCGGGTGCGGTACGCCGGTGCGGGCGTCAGGGCGGCGGCCGACCGGCCGACCGCGACAACCGAGCGCCCGACGGCGAGCGCCGAGCGGGCGGAAGAAGGGCACGGCATGGCCGTCGTCACCATGCGGGAGCTGCTCGAGAGCGGCGTCCACTTCGGGCACCAGACCCGTCGGTGGAACCCGAAGATGAAGCGTTTCATCTTCACCGAGCGCAACGGCATCTACATCATCGACCTGCAGCAGTCGCTGTCCTACATCGACCGGGCGTACGAGTTCGTCAAGGAGACCGTCGCCCACGGCGGCAGCATCCTGTTCGTAGCCACCAAGAGGCAGGGTCAGGAGGCCATCGCCGACCAGGCGACCAGGGTCGGCATGCCGTACGTCAACCAGCGTTGGCTCGGCGGCATGCTCACGAACTTCTCGACCGTGCACAAGCGGTTGCAGCGGCTCAAGGAGCTGGAGGCGCTCGAGCAGACCGGCGGCGACATGGTCCGTACGAAGAAGGAGTCGCTGGTCCTGTCCCGCGAGCGGGCGAAGCTGGCCCGAACGCTGGGCGGAATCCGGGACATGGGCCGGGTGCCCAGCGCCATCTGGGTGGTCGACACCAAGAAGGAGCACATCGCCGTCGGCGAGGCCCGCAAGCTCGGAATCCCCGTGGTGGCGATTCTGGACACCAACTGTGACCCCGACGAAGTCGATTACAAGATCCCGGGCAACGACGACGCGATCCGCAGCGTGACCTTGTTGACTCGGGTGATCGCCGACGCGGTGGCCGAAGGCCTGATGGCGCGGGCGGGCGGCGGCCGCGAGGACGACAAGCCCGAGCCCGGCCGGCTGGGCGCCGACGAGCCTCTCGCCGACTGGGAGCGAGAGCTGCTGACGCCGACGGAGGTGGCCGCACCGCCGCGTGCCGACACCCTCCCTGCCGAGGACGGCGCCCCGCGGTCCGCCGAGGCGGTTTCGTCACCGGTTGCCCCGCCGGCAGCAGGCGCCCCCCCGGCAGCAGACGCGCACCCGGACGGCGAGCCGCCGGACAGTCCTGCCTCCCCGGAGGCCGTCCCCCAGCCCACGGATGCGCAGCCGACCGCCTGACCGACACCACCACCCGACCGCGAAGAAAGAGACGACATCGCCATGGCCGACTTCACCGCCGCGGACATCAAGAAGCTCCGCGAGCTCTCCGGCGCCGGCATGATGGACGTGAAGAGGGCGCTGACCGAGAACGCCGGTGACATGGACAAGGCGCTGGCCTTCCTCCGCGAGAAGAACCTCGCGGGGGTCGCGAAGCGCAGTGGCCGCAGCGCCTCCAACGGAATGGTGCATTCCTACCTGCACCGCTCAAACCCCGATCTGCCGCCGACGGTCGGCGTACTGCTCGAGCTCAACTGCGAGACCGACTTCGTCGCCAAGACCGACCAGTTCCAGGGCCTGGCGAAGGAGCTGGCCCTGCACATCGCCTCGGCGGACCCGCTCTACATCACCAAGGACGACGTCCCGAACGAGGTCGTCGAGTCGGAGCGGAAGATCTACACGGCGGCGGCCCGCGAGGAGGGCAAGCCGGAGGCGGCTCTCGACAAGATCGTCGACGGGCGGATCTCCGGCTACTACAAGGCGGCCTGCCTGCTCGAGCAGCCATTCGTCAAGGACAACAAGAAGACGATCTCGACGCTGCTCGACGAGGTGGGAGCTGCGCTAGGCGAGAAGATCGCCGTACGCCGGTTCGCCCGTTACCGAGTGGGCCAGGGCTGAGCGCGGCGTAGGGCAGACTGCAGCGGACCGCGACTAGGAGGCGCCCAGCGTGACCGACTCCGACGCCTCCATCGCCGGCGGCGACGCCGCCGAGCCGGCCGACCCGCCGGTCTGGGGACGGGTGCTGCTCAAGCTCTCCGGCGAGGCCTTCGCCGGCTCCGAGCGCCTCGGCATCGACCCGGGCTTCGTCGCCTCGATGGCCCGACAGATCCTCGACGCCGGGTCCGGCGGCATCCAGATCGCCGTCGTGGTGGGCGGCGGGAACATGTTCCGCGGCGCCTCGCTGTCCGAGCAGGGCATGGACCGCAGCCGGGCCGACTACATGGGCATGCTCAGCACGGTGATCAACTGTCTGGCCCTTCAGGACTTCCTGGAGCGGGCGGGTGTGGAAACCCGGGTGCAGACCGCCATCGCGATGGGGCAGGTGGCCGAGCCCTACGTCCCCCGGCGGGCCATCCGGCACCTGGAGAAGGGCCGGGTGGTGATCTTCGGAGCCGGCCTGGGGGCACCGTTCTTCTCCACCGACACCTGCGCGGCCCAGCGCGCACTGGAGATCGGGGCGCAGGCGGTCCTCAAGGGCACCCGGGTCGACGGCGTGTACGACGCCGACCCACGCACCAACCCCGACGCCGTCCGCTTCGACCGGCTCACCTACGGCGAGGTGCTGAGCCGCCGGCTGAAGGTCATGGACGCGACCGCCATCAGCCTGTGCATGGACAACGGCCTGCCGATCGTCGTGTTCGACCTGATGACCGAGGGCAACATCGTCCGCGTCAGCCGTGGTGAAAAGATCGGGACGCTCGTCGCCCCCGCCTCCTCGTGACCGTTCCCTAGGAGTTCTCGTGATCGACGACACCCTCCTCGAGGCAGAGGAGAAGATGGACAAGGCCCTCGGCGTGACCAGGGACGACCTGGCCGCCGTCCGTGCCGGTCGGGCCAGCCCCCAGATGTTCGCCAAGCTGGTGGTGGACTACTACGGGGCCACCACACCGATCAACCAGCTCGCCTCGATGACGGTGCCGGAACCGCGCATGGCGGTGATCTCGCCGTACGACAAGAGCTCGCTCGGCTCCATCGAGCGGGCGATCCGCGACAGCGACCTCGGCGTCAACCCGACCAACGACGGCTCGATCATCCGGGTGGTGTTTCCCCAGCTGACCGAGGAGCGCCGCCGCGACCTGGTCAAGGTGGCGCGGCACAAGGCCGAGGACGGCCGGATCTCGATCCGCAACATCCGCCGGCACGCCAAGGACGCGCTCGAGCGCCTGGGCAAGGACGGCGAGGTCGGTGAGGACGACGTACGCCGGGCGGAGAAGGAGCTCGAGGAGACGACTCACCGCTACGTCGCGCAGGTCGACGAGGCACTGCGGCACAAGGAAGCCGAGCTGCTGGAGGTTTGACGGCGGCCAGCGGTACGGCGGCGCGGCGAGCTGCGGCTTTCGTGCCGATCGAGCAGGCTCCCGCGCCGTCGAGCGGCGCGCCGGGGAAGGGTCGCGGCCGGGCCGGTCGGGACGTGCCGGTAGCCATCGGTGTGGGTGTCGTGTTGGCGGCGCTGGCCGTCGTACCGCTGGTGGCCTACAAGCCGGCGTTCGTCCTGGTCGCAGCGCTGGCCGTGTCGGTAGGCAGCTGGGAGCTGGTCTCGGCGCTGCGTGTCCTCGGTCTGCGGCCGCCATTGCTGCCCTTGATCGCCGGATCCGTCGCAATGGCGGCGGCCGGGTACCTGCGCGGAGCGGGTGCACTGCTGCTGGCCCTGGTCGCGACGGTCGCCGTGACGACCGTCTGGCGCCGGGCCGGACCCCGGGAGGGCGCTTACCGCGATACGACGGCAGGAGCGCTGGCAGCGGCGTACGTGCCGTTTCTCGCCGGGTTCGCGCTGCTGCTGGCGGCACCTCCGGACGGCGACCGCCGGGTGCTCACGTTCCTGCTCGTGACCGTGGCCAGCGACGTCGGCGGCTTCGCCTTCGGCGTACTGCTCGGCCGGCACCGGATGGCGCCCCGCATCAGTCCGGGCAAGACCTGGGAGGGTTTGGCCGGATCGGCCGCGGCCAGTGTGGCCGCGGGCGTGGCCGCGATGACGCTGCTGCTGCCCGGCTCGGTCTGGCAGGGCGCGGTGCTGGGACTGGTGGTGGCCGCGATGGCGACCCTGGGCGACCTCGGCCAGTCGCTGATCAAGCGGCGGACCGGGATCAAGGACATGGGCACCCTGCTACCCGGCCACGGGGGGATCATGGATCGTCTTGACTCCCTGCTGCCAACCGCCCCGGTCGTGTGGCTGCTGCTCTCGATGTTCCTGCCGCGGTAGAACGGGTCAGTCACCCGCCGAGGCCGGACATCGCCGTACGGCGGCGTATGGAGGAATCGTGAACGCACTGGACCGGCTGCTTCCACGGGCCGACGTCACGGAGTGCCACCATCGAGATGTCGCCGGTCCGCCGGAGCGGACGTATGCAGCGATCCATGCGTTCACTCTCGGAGAGATGCCACTCGCTCGGCTGCTGTTTGCGCTGCGCGGCCTGACCGCTCGGCGCGGCGGCCTGGTCCGGGCGGCCCAGCTGCCCCTGATCGAGCAGATGGTGGCCGGCGGATTCACGCTGCTCGTCGACGAACCCGGTCGCGAGCTGGTAGCTGGTGCCATCGCCCAGCCGTGGCGGCTGCGCGGAGCCCATTCGGTTCCGGTAGACGGCGCAGAGGCGTTCACGGCCTTCGAAGGGCCGGGGTTCGTCAAGATGGCGATGGGCTTCCACGTCGAAAGGCGCGGGAGTGGCACCCGGCTGGAGACCGAGACCCGTGTGCTCGCGACCGACTCCGGCAGCCGTCGCCGCTTCGCGCTGTACTGGATTCCGGTGCGCATCGGCAGCGGCCTCATCCGGCGCGCGATGCTGCGCGCGATCGCCCGTCGAGTCGAAGCGGAGACGGCTGCCTCGGGCGCATGACGGCGTCGCCGGAGTCCGGTCTGCGGTGAGAGAATCGCGGTCTGATGTCCACCACCACAGCGGTCGAGTTGGGTTTGACGCCCCGGCGCGCCAAGCCCCCCCGTCACCTGGCCGACATGACACCGGCGGAGCGGCGAACGTCGGTCGCTGGGCTCGGCGAGCCGGCGTACCGCGCCGACCAGCTCTCCCGACACTACTTCGGCCGGCTCGCCGACGACCCCTCGACCATGACCGATGTGCCGGCCGCTGCTCGGGACCGGCTCGCGGCCGAGCTGCTCCCGCCGTTGCTGACGCCGGTCCGCCACGTCGGTTGCGACGGCGGCGCCACCCGCAAGACCCTGTGGCGCGGCTTCGACGGCACGCTGGTCGAGTCGGTCCTCATGCGCTACCCGGACCGCACGACCATGTGCGTCTCCAGCCAGGCCGGCTGCGGCATCGGGTGTCCGTTCTGCGCCACCGGCCAGGCTGGCCTGACCCGAAACCTGTCCACCGGAGAGATCGTCGAGCAGGTCGTCGCCGGCGCGCGGGCGATGGCCCGCGACGAGATTCCCGGCGGGCCGGGGCGGGTCAGCAACGTCGTCTTCATGGGCATGGGTGAGCCACTGGCCAACTACGCCGCGGTGCTGCGCGCCGTACGCCGGCTGACCGACCCTTCGCCGGACGGCCTGGGGCTGTCACAGCGGTCGGTCACGCTGTCCACGGTTGGGCTGGTGCCGGCGTTGCGCCGGCTGACCGAGGAGAACCTGCAGATCACGCTGGCGGTCAGCCTGCACGCTCCCGATGACGAGCTGCGAGACACCCTCGTTCCGGTCAATCGGCGGTGGCCGGTGGCCGACGTGCTCGGCGCCGCCTGGGCGTACGCCGACCGCACCGGGCGCCGCGTGAGCATCGAGTACGCGCTGATCCGCGACGTCAACGACTCCGCCGAGCGTGCCGACCTGCTCGGCCGCCTGCTGCGCGGACATCTCGTACACGTCAACCTCATCCCGCTCAACCCGACGCCGGGCAGCGCCTGGACGGCGTCCCGGCCGGCCGACGAGCTCGAGTTCGTCCGCGTCCTGCGCTCGTACGGGATCGCGACCACCCTGCGCGACACCCGCGGCCGCGAGATCGACGGCGCCTGCGGCCAGCTCGCGGCCACCGAGATCGCGCCGGTCGGCTCTTGAACGACTGTTACCCGTGTCGGTTGGAGGCGTCCGGTTCCCCGCTCCCACCGCGCGAACAGGTGTACGACGACGGGCTTTGGCGGGTGTCCCACGCCTTCAACAGCACGCTGCCGGGCTGGCTGGTCACGTTGCCCAAGCGCCACATCACCGGCTTGACGGAGCTCTCAGCGGCGGAGTCGACGGCGCTCGGGCCGCTCCTGCAGCGGCTCTCGACCGCTCTCGCCGAGGTGACCGGTTGCGACAAGACCTATGTCG
Organism: Mycobacteriales bacterium; assembly: GCA_051000715.1. Taxonomy (GTDB): domain Bacteria; phylum Actinomycetota; class Actinomycetes; order JALYNC01; family JALYNC01; genus JBPCOB01. The sequence goes on along the minus strand of JBPCOB010000237.1, from coordinate 3,902 downwards.
CCCTCTTCGCCGAGGCCGAGGGGTTCGAGCACCTGCACCTGCACGTGGTGCCCCGGATGCCCGACCTGCCGGATGAGCGGCGCGGCCCAGCCGTCTTCGGCTATCTAAACCAAGACGAGTCGGAGTGGCTCCCCGAGCCGGAACGGGACCGGCTCGCGGTACGACTGGCGAACGCGCTGACCGGAGACTAGCCAGCCACCAACGACCTCCACTCAACCGATTCAGTGCCAGAGTCAGCCGACGACGCGGATCACATCGCCATACCCGAGGAGCGAGCGATCGGCCGTCAGCAGGACCGCACCCTCGGACCTCGCCTGGGCCACCAAGATCCGGTCGAAGGGGTCACGGTGCAGCGGGGGAAGATGCTCTACTCCGGCGGCATGCTCTCCGGTGATGCTCAGCTGCTCCAGCTGCAGTTCCTCGATCGCTCGGCCGACCCACGACCGAACGTCGGTGCCGAGATCGAGCTTGCCCCGGTTCGCCTTGATCGCTAGTTCCCAGACGCTCGCCGCGGAGAGCAGCCGCTGCTCGGCGTCCAGAAAGCCCTGTCGCCACGAGCCGAGCCGTTCCGGCGAGGAGGCGGCCCATAGGAGCACGTGGGTGTCCAGGAGCGCCTTCACCGCTCGAACTCCGCCAGCACGTCGTCCGGCAGTGCTTCGTCGAAGTCGTCCGAGATGACGATGCGGCCGCGGTCGAACCCGAGGTTCGGCTCACGTCGCTGGGGACCGACCAAGCGCGCGACGACGCGGCCGCGGTTCGTGATCTCTATCTCTTCCCCGGCGAGGACCCGCTCCAGCAGCCGGGATAGGTGCGTCTTGGCTTCGTGTACGCCGACCGACTTAGTCATGTGTTCTAGTCTACCGCCGCGAATGTCCTGTAGCACGGTCAGCCGCCGCCTCGTCGAGCAGGCCCGCCGCTTCGGGACGGCCCGGCACGAGGACCGGCCGCCGCCGCCCAAGCGCTTTGCGCTACAACCTGCTGCGCTGTCCGACGTACAGCGGGCACGTGCTGCGCGCACACTCAGCCGCCACCAAGCCGCCGAGCCGGTGTACTCAACTCATTCCTGTGAGGAAAGCGGTCGGTTCGGGCCGGAATCCTGACCGGTTTCCTCACTGTGGTGGAGAGAAGCCTGCCGAAGCGGCCGGCGCTCCGGCGTACTCAGTTTCTGTGGAAGAAGATGTCGTCGAGGTCGCCGTGGAACTGGTCGGTTCTGGCGTCACTTCCGCCGCTGACCTTCTTGGCCCCGATCGTGACGGCAGAAGTTGGTGTGATCGCTCCGATCCGGTGCTCGGTCCAGCGGCGTACCTGGATTATGGCGCCGGAGGGCTTGCTCACGCGGAACTCGAACACGTTGCCGGCCAGGCGCGAGCACGTCACCCGATACCAGGTGTCGAGCCGGAGGGCGAACTTCGCGTAGTGGTCGTTGGGCAGCATCAGCGAGTGCGTGCCGTCGGACCACCGGCACGACGCCTCTGCGTAGTCGGCTTGCAGCTTCCACTGCGACCCGCCGTAGGAGCCGCGCTGGAGCACGTTCATGCCCGTCTTCGAGGTCTGGGTGAGGCGGATGCTGGCGCCGAACCGAAAGGTGCCGAGGCCGCCGTTGCCCGGGTTGAGCTTCGTGGTCTTGGCTGGCTTGACCATCGCCTGGGGGCAGCCGCTGGACCGGGTGCAATGGCCGCCCGGAAAATGCAGGAACGCGTTGCCGCCGTCGGTTCGAGAGGTCACCGACCCGCCGTTGGCGGTCACGATTATGCCCGGGTTGCCGCTGCCCGAGCCGTCCACCACTCGACCTCCCGAGATCCTCCCCTTGTAGCGGAACTGGTCGGAGCTGGCGCCCGCCGGGCCCGCGGTGAGGGCCATGAGAACAAGCACGGGTACGGCGAAAGCCATGGCGACGAGCGCGCGGATACGCACAGGCGATCCCTTGTGGGTATGGCGACGGAGGTCGCCTCAGATGCGGCAGCCAGCCTACAGTCCGAGCAGCGACAGGGTCACCCCGAGCGAGAGCGAGCGGTAAGCCGACCGAATCGGTCAGATCCGCGACCAGGCCTCGATAAGCACCGACCGGAGCACGGCCTCCATCGCGTCGAAGTGCTCCGGCCCGCAGATCAGCGGAGGGGCGACCTGGACGACGGGGTCGCCGCGGTCGTCGGGCCGGCAGTAGAGCCCGGCGTCGAAGAGCGCCCGCGGTAGGAAGCCGCGCACCAGGCGCTCGCGTTCCTCCGCGCCGAGCGTCTCCCGGGTGGCCTTGTCCTTGACCAGCTCGATCGCGAAGAAATAGCCGTCGCCGCGGACATCGCCGACGATCGGCAGGTCGAGGAGCCTCTCCATCGTCGCCCGGAGCGCACCCTCGTTGCTCCGCACGTGCTGGAGGAGGTTCTCGCGGTCGAAGATGTCCAGGTTGGCCATCGCCACGGCCGTGGACACCGGGTGCCCGGCGAAGGTGAACCCGGTCGAGAACGACGCCTTTCCGGACAGGAACGGCTCCATCAACCGGTCCGTCGCGATCAGCGCGCCGAGCGGTGAATAGCCCGAGGTCATCCCCTTCGCGCAGGTGATCATGTCGGGCAGATAGCCGTACCGCTGGCAGCCGAAGGTGTGCCCGAGGCGGCCGAAGGCGCAGATGACCTCGTCGGAGACCAGCAGGACGCCGTACCGGTCACAGATCTCGCGGACCCGGGCGAAGTAGCCCGGCGGCGGCGGGATGCACCCACCGCTGTTCTGGAGCGGCTCGAGGAAGATCGCGGCCACCGTCTCGGGGCCTTCCATCTCGATCGTCGCCGCGATCGAGTCGGCGGCCCACCGACCGAAGGCCTCGTAGTCGTCGCCGTGCTCGGGCGCCCGGTAGAAGTTGGTGTTGGGCACCTTGTGCGCGCCAGGCACCAGCGGCTCGAAGTCGCGCCGGAGCGCCGGTACGCCGGTGATCGACAGCGCTCCCATGGTGGTGCCGTGGTAGGCGATGTTCCGGCTGATCACCTTGTGCCGGCCCGGCTGCCCGACTGCCTTGAAGTATTGCCGAGCCAGCTTCAGCGCTGACTCGACCGCCTCACCGCCGCCGGTGGTGAAGAACACCCGGTTGAGGTCGCCCGGGGCGAGGTCGGCCAGCCGCTCGGCCAGGTGGATCGCCTGCGGGTGCGCATAGGACCACACCGGGAAGTAGGCCAGCTCGCTGGCCTGCTTGTACGCCGCCTCGGCCAGCTCCTGGCGGCCGTGGCCGACCTGAACCGTGAACAGGCCAGAGAGCCCGTCGAGGTAGCGCTTGCCGTGGGAGTCCCAGATGTAGGGCCCCTCGCCCCGCACGATGACCGGTACGTCGTTCTGCTGGTAGGCCGACATCCGGGTGAAGTGCATCCACAGGTGGTCCCGGGCGCTGGCCGAGAGCGCGCGGGCGGCCGGGTCGTCGCCGGTCTGGCCGGGGCGTGAGGGTAGCTGCGGCCCGATCTGAGGTGTGGTGGTCATCGGGTTCCCAAGGGTAGATCTGCTTGGCCCGCCGGCTGGGACGAAGGTCCAGTCCCGCGCAGACCTTGGTGACGTCGACCTTACGTGCTGCACCTGGGCCGCCGCTCTCGCCGCCGCCACCGGACCTGCCCGGCGTCGTCCGGTTGTCTGGTCAGGGGATGGCGCCCGATGGGCGTCGCAAGTCGGGCACGGCAAGGAGCCCGGCGCTTGGCGATGCGGGAGCGAGGGCATCGTCTCGCCACCAGAGGTGGGTTGCGGCGAGTGCCCGCCATGGCGACCAGCGACGGGGATCAGGGGTGTGTAGGTCTCGGTCCGGGTGGCCGTCGCGAACGAGCCGCAGAGGCGCGCCGGCCGCGGGATAGGCGTCGGGTTCCCCCAGCCGGAGCGCGATGTAGTGCGCGCTCTGCCGGTCGATCCCGTCGATTCCGGTGAGAGCCGCCACC
>JBPCOB010000236.1:0-17779 GCA_051000715.1 Mycobacteriales bacterium | reverse complement strand
TTGGATGAACGTGCGGCCGACGTAGCTGTTCTTCACCAGCCCGGCGCCGTAGGGGATGCCGCTGGCTTCGGCGTAGCCGATGGCGGCCGGCCCGCCGGACTCGGGCACCGGCATGACCAGGTCGGCTGCCGTCGGCGCCTCGGCGGCAAGCCGGCGGCCCACCTCGACCCGGGTGGCGTGGATGCCGCGGCCGGCGATGGTGGTGTCCGGTCGGGCCAGGTAGACGTACTCGAACAGGCAGCCCTTGGGGTTCGCGTCGGCGAACCGGGACGAGCGCAGCCCATGCTCGTCGATCGCCAGCAGCTCGCCCGGCTCCACCTCGCGGATGAACGCGGCACCGACGATGTCCAGGGCGGCGGTCTCGCTGGCGACGACCCAGCCGCGCTCCAGCCGGCCGAGCACCAGCGGCCGTACGCCGTGCCGGTCCCGGGCGGCGTACAGGGTGGTCTCGTCCAGGAAGACCAGCGAGAACGCGCCCTCCAGCAGGGACAGCACCCGGCCCGCGGCTTCCTCGAGCGCTACGTCGGGCCGGTCGGCCAGCAGCGCGGTGACCAGGTCGGAGTCGGTGGTGGCGGCCGGCGCACCACGCCGGCCGTCGCGGTCGCCCACCAGCCGGCGCAGCTCCCGCGGATTGGTCAGGTTGCCGTTGTGGCCGAGCGCGATGCCACCGCCGTCGCGGTTGGCCCGGAACGTCGGCTGGGCGTTCTCCCAGGTGCTCGAGCCGGTGGTGGAGTACCGGGTGTGTCCAATGGCGACGTGCCCGCGCAGCGAGCTCAGGGTCGCCTCGTCGAAGACCTGGGCGACCAGCCCGAGCTCCTTGTAGACCAGCACGGTGGCGCCGTCGGCGACGGCGATGCCGGCCGCCTCCTGGCCCCGGTGCTGCAGCGCGTAGAGGCCGAAGTAGGTGAGCTTGGCGACGTCCTCGCCCGGGGCCCAGACGCCGAAGACCCCGCAGGCGTCCTTGGGGCCGGAGTCGTCCAGGGTCTCGGGGTCGTCGGTCAGCCTGCCGTCGGCAGCTGGCACGGCGGGGCTCCTCGGGGGTTGACGCGGGGAAGCCGGCCAGCCGCAGTGTACGCGGCTGGTCGGCTTCGACCCACGGACGAGCCTCAGTGCGGCTGCGGCAACGGCAGCTGCTTTCGTGCCGCAGCGACGAGCTGGATCGCGGCAGCATCCCGCTGCCCCTTCGGCTGGGACTCGTTCGTGATCATCGCCAGGTAGACCGAGCGACCGTCCCGCACCACCACGACGTAGGTGCCGCCGGGAACCGGCGTTCCCGAGTAATTGAAGCTCTGAACGATGACCAGCCCCTCGTCGCCGACCTGCAGGGGAGTAGTCACGAACTTGTTTGTCTCTCCATAGGGACCGGTGCTACTTGCACACGCGGCCAGCGCGCTACGGAAGCCGGACATGACCTGGCCCGCGGTCGCTGCATCGCGGTAGACCGCAAGCTGCCGGGCCTCAATCTGCTCTGGACTGTCTTTCCGCAGCGACGCCATCGCCAGCCGCTGGGCGTCCGTCGGGTAGGCAGTCGGCCGACAGGGATTCAGCGCCCACTCGGTCCCCAGGTCGTCCGACCGGTCCACCGTGCTCTCCCCGGTAGGCCGCCAGATCGACTCCTCCCGGAAGTGGAACCCGGCCAGCAGGTTGCGCCCGGTGCCGCGGGTGGGCCGCGCTGTGGGCGACGGCATGCCCGGCGACGGAATTCCGGAGGGGCCGGGGGACGGCTTCGACGTCGGCGCGGTGCTCGGGGCCGGAGACGAAGACTGGTTCACCGCCGGTACGAGCCGGGCCGCGTCATCCTCGATCTCCACGCTGGTGGCCACCACTCCCACCGCCACCGCGGCAACCGCGCCGGCCAACGCCCGGCGACGCTGCCGCCGGCGGGTTGCGGCGGCGCGGACCGCGGAGCCGCTACGAAGCCGAGCGGCCAGATCGTCGGTTGCCTCGTGCAGGCGGTCGTTGAGGAGGTCGTTCATCGCGGGTTCCCTCCCAGGAAGGCAAGGTCGGAGGTGTCGAGCAGCTGGGCAAGCGTCGTACGGCCCCGTACCAGTTGGGCCTTGACAGCGGAGACGGAGGCACCGGTCTCGGTTGCGACCTGCTCGACGCTCAGGTCGGCGAGGTGGTGCAGGACGATGGCGACCCGTTGCTGCTCGGGTAGCCGGCGCAGTGCGGACACCAGGGCGACGTGGTCCGCAGTCGGCGGCTCGAATGCGTCCGGGTCCGCGTCGGCACGGCGCCGCCAAGCGGCCGCCGCGTTGCGGGTCCGCCGCCATCGACTCACGGCCAGGCGGCGGGCGACCGTGCGCACCCAGGCTTCAGGCGACTCCAGCTCGGCGACCTTGCGCCACTGCAACCAGGCGCGTTCGTACGCCTCGTGGGCCACGTCCTCCGCCTCGGGGAGGCTGCCGACCAGCAGGTACACCTGCCGCACCAGTCGAGGCGACGTCGCGGCGTAGAAAGCGTCGAAGTCAGCGGTCTGCATCTCGCCCTCCCGAGGTTCGTCTAGTACACGCCTAGGGAGGTTCGCCGGTTACACCGAGCGGGACCATGCCGGTCCCCTTTTCAGGCCAGTAGCGGCAGGTACGCCGAGAGGTCGGCGCGGGCTCCGCTGGCCCGGACCCGACCTTCTCGCACCGCATCGGCCCAGGCCAGCCGGCCGGTGGCTAGCTCGAGCCACCCGGCCGGGTCGGTCTCCACCACGTTCGGCGGCGTGCCGCGGGTGTGCCGCGGCCCCGCCACGCACTGCACCGCGACGCCGCCGGGTCCCGCGACGCGCAGCTCGACCGACCGGCCGGGCGCCCAGCGCATCAGGGAGCCGGCGAGCAGCCGCACCGCCGCACTCACGGCGGTCGGCTCGGCGGTCGGGGGCGTCCCCGTCGCCGCGGCCAGGTCGAGGCCGTGGACCACACCCTCGACGGCCCGGGTCGCCAGGAAGTCGGCGAGCGCGACGTCGCCGAGGTTGACCCGGATCAGGCGGTCCGGCGCCACGCCGGCCAGAGCGTCGGCCATCGCTGGGGCGGCGGCCCGGAGCCGGGCGCGGAGCTCGTCGGGCCCAGCTCCACCGGTGGCGTCGTACGCGCGACGGGCGATGGCCGGCGCCTCCGCGGCCGCCCCTTCGTAGTAGTTGTACGGATCGAGGGTGGCGGCGGGAGAACTCGGCGCAGCCAGCGCGCAGATCAGGTAATCGGCGTTGCCGGCCAGATGGGAGACCAGCTGCGCGACCTGCCAGTCGCCGAGCCGGGTCGGCAGCTCGAAAGCCTCCTCGGGCAGAGCGTCAACCGCCGACGCTAGCCGCGTCCACTGGCGCACTACGCCCGCTCGAAGGTCGTCGTACGCCGGCAGTCGAGGCGGTGGCACGACCGGCAAGGCTAGCGAGAGAGCGAAGCCCGCGACACCACCGGCCGGTGGTGCGCCGAGGTGGATCAGAAGTGGATGAAGTTCTCGACGCTGCCGACGCTGAGGGTCCGGTAGTCGTAGTGACCGGGGTTGACGTAGTTGTACTCCTCGATCGTCACCGTGTTGTTGCTGTTCACGCGGGTGACCCAGGCGACGTGACCGTAGGAGCCGGAGTTCCACTGCGCGACCGCGCCCACCTTGGGTTGGTTGTTTACCGCAATGCCCAGGTTGCGGGCGGCCCCCTCCCAGAGGTTGGCATTTCCGAAGTGCTGGCCCCGCCAGTAGTTGTTGAAATTGATCCCACGGCGGTCGTTCAGCCGCCAGGCGACGAATGAGGTGCACTGGCCCTTGTAGAAGTTCCACGGGTCGATGCCGCTCGTCTGGCCGCTGTAGGGGTAGTCGTTCTTAAGTGCGGGCTGGCTCTGCTTCGGGCAGGTGGCCAGGAACTTGCCCTCGTGCCCGGTGTAGACGTAGGTGTCCGCGACGAACCGGCCCTTGCCGATACGGTCCCAGACCTTGCTGGTGCCGAACGTGCCGGTCACCGCCGTGCCGTAGGCCTGGCAGCCGATGTCGACCGGGGTCCCGTCCTTGATCGTGCCGACCGCGGCGTAGCCCGTGCCGGGTCCCGACCGGACGGTGAGCGCCGTGCCGTGGGTCTCGATGTGGTAGCCGTTCTGTGCCGTGGAGATCCCTGGTGTGACCGCCACCGCGGTGGCGACCACCACTGACAGTGCGCCGGTACGACCAGTACGCCGGACGAAGACATGGCCTCTTCCTTCGTCGATGAGCTGCGGCCGGAATACCGAGCGAATTCGACGCTAGGGGCTGCCATGCCTTGACGGAACCATCGGCCGCTGTCAGAGAGTGGCCATGTCCGCTCAGTGCCACACCAAGGTCAGACGGACATTTGCCGAGCTCAAACCCAGCCCTCGCGCGCGGCGTTGACGCAGGCCTGGAAGCGACTTGTTGCTCCCAGCCGCTCCATCAGCTCCGCCATCATCCGCCGCACCGTCCGCACCGAAACGCCCAGCGATCGCGCGGCAGCCTCGTCCTTGCCGCCGACGGTCAGCATGCGCAACAGCGCCTTCTCCTGCGGGGTGGGACCGCCGGCGCAGGACGCGGCGGGCTGGCCGAGCGGCGTCGCACGCTCCCATACCCGCTCGAACAAGGCCAGCAGTGCAGTCACTGCGGCTTTGCTGCGGGTCACCAGCGCGCCCCGGCGGGAATGCTCCGGATCCAGCGGGATCACCGCCACCTCACGGTCGAACACGATCATCCGCATCGGCAGGGTCGGCACCGTCCGGGCTTGCGCGCCCCGCTCGCAGGTCCACTCGACGTACCTGCGGGTCGGGCGGTCGTTGCGCATGCTGTCCATGTAGACGTCCCGCATGCGGATACCGCGCCGCAGAGACGCCTCGTCGAGCGGCTGGCAGGCATTCCTCGACTGCTCGCTCATCACCCCTGGCTGGAACGAGACCATCTCGTGCCGGGTCAACGCGGAGAGCTGCTCCAGTTTCGAACGGACGCCGTCGAGCCCCTGTAGCTCCTCCATCGAGTTCTGGGAGCGCCCGCTCTCACTGGCGGCGAACTGCGCCACGAACGTGACCATCGCCGACCGGCTCTGCTCGACGAGCTGCTGCTGGCGCGCGATCTCCGCCTGCTGCCGAGCCAGCAGGGCGGTCAGGCCAATGTCCGGGCTGATCGGGCGCACGGTCCCGGGGACGTCCCAGGATGGCCGCAGCAGGGACAACTCGGCCAGCTCGTCCAGCCGTTTGCGCACCTCCTCGTCGGAGAGCCCCAACCCGGCGGCGATCTCCGTGATGCAGCTCGCCGGCGCAGCCAGCATGGTCCGGTACACGATCTCCGCTTCGGCGTTGACACCGAGCGCTTGCAGCACGGGCACTCACCACCGTCTGCCTCAGATCAGAAGGAGCGACCCGACGATACCGTCGCGCGGAGCCGAGGGCGACAGCCGGTTGTGCTGTTGTCGACGTTAGCCGAAGAGGCGGGGCAGCGTGCCCTCGTGCGCCGCCCGCAGCTCCGTCAGGGGTACGGCGAACTGCCCGGCCACCTCCAGCGCGTCGCCACCCACCTGGCCCACCCGGGTGGTGCGCACCCCGGCGTGGCGGCACATCTCGCCCAAGCGCTCGGCCGCGCCCCTGGACACGGCGACCAGCACCCGGGCGCCCGATTCGCTGAACAGCGCGACGAACGGGTCTCCCGCGACGAGCACGCGAGCGCCGATGTCGCCATGCAGGGCGCTCTCCACCAGCGCCTGCGCCAGGCCGCCGTCGGACAGATCGTGGGCGGCGGTGAGCAAACCGTTCTCAGCTCCGGCGACCAGGACGCCGGCCAGCGCCGACTCCGCAGCCAGGTCGACCGCCGGCGGCCGGCCGCCAAGATGCCCGTGCGTGACCCAGGCCCACTCCGAGCCACCGAGCTCGTCCCGAGTGTCGCCGAGCAGCAACAGGACGTCCCCCGCGTCGCGCCAGCCCATCGGCGTACGCCGGGCGACGTCGTCCAGCACGCCCAGCACGCCGACCACCGGCGTGGGGTGGATCGCGGTCTCGCCGGTGGTGTTGTAGAAGCTCACGTTGCCACCGGTCACCGGCGTACCGAGGACCCGGCAGCCGTCGGCCAACCCGCGCACCGCCTCGGCGAACTGCCACATCACTGCCGGGTCCTCCGGGCTGCCGAAGTTCAGGCAGTTCGTGACGGCGATCGGGCGGGCACCGGTCACGGCCACGTTGCGGTAGGCCTCGGCCAGGGCCAGCTGGGCACCGGCGTACGGATCGAGGGCGGCGTAGCGGCCGTTGCCATCGGTGGCCAGCGCGACGCCGAGCCCCGTCTCCTCGCAGAGCCGGACGACGCCCGCGTCGCCAGGCATGGCCAGCACCGTATTGCCCTGGACGTAGCGGTCGTACTGCTCGGTCACCCAACCGCGGGAACACAGGTTGGGGCTGGCGACCAGGCGGAGCAGCGTCTCCCGCAGCTCCGCTCCGGTCCGCGGCCGGGCCAGCTGGGCCGGGTCGCCGGCCTGCAGCGCGTCCAGGCCGGGCGGCCGGGCCATCGGCCGCTGGTAGACCGGCCCTTCGTCGGCGAGCGAGCCCGGCGGTACGTCGACCACGTCCTCACCGCGCCAGCTCACCTGCAGCCGGCCGGTGTCGGTGACCTCACCGAGAACGGTTGCGAGCACGCCCCAACGATCGGCTCGGGCGAGCACGTCGTTGATGTCCGCGGCTGCGACGATGGCCAGCATCCGCTCCTGGGACTCGCTGGTGAGTATCTCCAGCGGGTCCATCGACGCCTCGCGCAGCGGCACCCGCTCGAGCTCGACCGCCATGCCCGAGCCACCGGCGCTCGCCGTCTCGGACAGGGCGCAGGTCAGCCCGGCACCGCCGAGATCCTGGATGCCGGTGACCAGGCCGCGGTCGAAGAGCTCCAGGCAGCACTCGATGAGCAGCTTCTCGGTGAACGGGTCGCCGACCTGCACCGCCGGTCGCCGGGTCGGTCCTCCGCTGTCGTCGAAGCCGGCGCTGGCCAGCACCGAGACGCCGCCGATGCCGTCCCGGCCGGTCTTGGCGCCGAGCAGCACCACGGCGGCGCCGGCACCCCTCGCCGCCGAGCGCTGGATCCGGTCGACCGGCAGCACACCGACGCAGAGGGCATTGACCAGCGGGTTCCCGGCGTACGCCGGGTCGAAGACGACCTCGCCGCCGATGTTGGGCAGGCCCAGGCAGTTGCCATAGCCCCCGACGCCGGCCACGACTCCGGGCAGCACCCTGGCGGTGTCGGGCGCCGCCGCGTCGCCGAACCGCAACGAGTCCATGACCGCCACCGGACGCGCGCCCATCGTAAGGATGTCGCGGACGATGCCGCCCACGCCGGTCGCCGCCCCTTGGTAGGGCTCCAGGAAGCTCGGGTGGTTGTGGCTTTCGATCTTGAAGGTGACCGCCAGACCGTGCCCGACGTCGACGACGCCGGCGTTCTCGCCCATGCCGACCAGCAGCCGCTCGCTGGCGGGGGCCTTGTCGCCGAGCTGTCGCAGGTGCACCTTGGAGCTCTTGTACGAGCAGTGTTCGCTCCACATGACGCTGTACATCGCGAGCTCGGTGTCCGTCGGGCGGCGGTCGAGGACGGCGCGGATCCGCTGGTACTCATCGGCGCGCAACCCGAGGTCGGCGTACGGCTGGATGGCGTCCGGGTCCTTGGCCGCCAGCTCGACCGTGTCGATCATGCGGCGGCCAGCGCCCGCAGGACCGACCGGAACATGCCGAGGCCGTCCTCGCCCGCCCCGGTGAGGGCCTCCACCGCGTGTTCGGGGTGCGGCATGACGCCGACAACGTTGCCGGCCGCATTGGCGATGCCGGCGATGGCGCGCAGCGAGCCGTTCGGCGCGTTGCCGGCGTACCGCAGGACGACCCGGCCCTGCCCCTCGAGCTCGTCGAGGGTTCGCTCGTCGGCGACGTAGCAGCCCTCGCCGTTCTTGAGCGGCAGCACGATCTCGCTGCCTTCGGCGTACGCCGCCGTCCACGCGGTCCGAGCGTTCTGGACGCGGACCCGGACCTCCCGGCACTGGAAGTGCAGGCCGGCGTTGCGGACCAGCGCTCCGGGCAGCAGGTGGGACTCGCACAGCACCTGGAACCCGTTGCAGATGCCGAGCACCGGCAGGCCGCCGCGGGCGGCTTCCGCGACCGCGGTCATGACCGGAGCGAACCGGGCGATGGCCCCCGCCCGCAGGTAGTCGCCGTAGGAGAAGCCGCCGGGCAGTATCACGGCGTCCGCCCCGCCCAGATCGGCGTCGGAGTGCCAGAGTGCTACCGGCTCGCCACCTGCGCGGCGTACGGCGCGAAGGGCATCCCGGTCGTCCAGCGAGCCGGGAAAGGTCACGACGCCGATCCGGACTCCGATACTGGTCATACGGGCACTCCGGCGTTCGCGGTGGGGGACCCAGTTTAGCCGAGCGGGTTCGATCCGAGGGTTTCCGCGACCGGTGCCTGCGCCTCGCCGCCGTTGGCCCAGAGCCGGGTGATGGGGGCACCCTCGGGCCAGTAGAGCTGTTTCTCGAGGTGCACGATCGTGCCCTGCTCAGGCAGCCGGCTGCCGAAGCTCACCCGGTCGACCATCTGGCGCATCAGGTGAATGCCGCGCCCCCGCTCGGAGGAGAGGTCCGCCGTCGCGTCACCCGCCCCGCTCGAGTCGAAGCCGCTGCCCCGGTCGAACACCTCGATGACACAGAGGTGGTGGTCGATGCCGACCGAAACCTCGTACTCCACGCCGTCGTCGGCCGCGTGCTGGAGCACGTTGGTGCACGCCTCGGTGACCGCCACGGCGACGTCGTCAATGCAGTCCGCGTTCACCCCCAGAACGCTCATCGCCGAAACGAGGACTCGGCGCACGACCGGGATACTGAGCTCGTCGCGAGGCAAGGCCAGCGTGAGCCTGATCTCCACGGCGGCGCCTCCTCGACGGTTACTTCGAGGGTTCCCGCCGAGTTGGAGCGTGTAACCGCTGGCCGCCGACTCAGTCGCGGAGGTGGACGGTGAAGTCCTCGATCACCGGGTTGGCCAGCAGGGTCTCGGCCAGCTGCTCGGCCCGGGCCCGGGTCTGCCCGTCCGGCGCCCCGTCCAGCTCGATCTCGAAGCGCTTGCCCTGGCGCACCGACCGCACGCCGGGAAACCCCAGGCGGGGCAGCGCGCCGGCAATTGCCTGACCCTGCGGGTCGAGGATCTCCGGCTTGAGCATGACCTCGACGACGACCCGAGCCACGCGCTCCCCCTTCGCCGGATGCGAGGGGTCAGCCTAGGTGACCTCCCGGCCGCGAGGGCGACGCACAAATTTTCCCGGAGCGGGTTGTCTTTGCGGCACGGATGGCCCATGCTCGCCACACTGTCGGTGGGAAGATCTGATCATGGCACTACAGCGTCGGGTTGGGCGGTTGTCGGTCGTTGCCGCGGTGGCGGCCGTCGTCGGTGTGGGTGGCGTAGCGCAGGCGGCCACCACAGATGTGTCGATCGGCCCAACCGCGACACTCAAGGCACGCGGGGCGGCGGTGATCACCAGCGTCGTCGTACAGTGTCCCCGGGGCTTCCAAGGCGGGATCAACGTGCAGGTCTCCGAGCGCGTCAGCTCGAGCCATGTGACCAACGGCTTCGGTGGCCTGAACATCACCTGCACAGGGTCCGTGCAGACGTTTCGGGTCCCGGCGGCTTCCTTCGACCGACCGTTTCAGCGTGGCGTCGCCTTCGCACAGGCGAGCCTCGGCGTCTTCAACCCGAACACCGGGAAGTTCGTGACCGCGAACGCCTTCCGCACAATCAAGATCATCTAGTCCGGCGACTGCCCGAGGTAGCCGGCGAACGTCCGTCCGGTGAGGCGCTCGTAGGCCTCGACGTAGCGGTCGCGGGTTCGGCGTACGACGTCGTCGGGCAGCGGTGGTGGGGTCGAGCGCCGGTCCCAGCCGGACTGGGACGTGAGCCAGTCGCGCACGTACTGCTTGTCGTACGACGGCTGCGCGTCGCCCGGCGACCAGCGGTCGATGGGCCACAGGCGCGACGAGTCCGGGGTCAGCACCTCGTCGCCGAGGGTGAGGACCCCGCCCGAGTCGTGGCCGAACTCCAGCTTGGTGTCGGCGAGCAAAATGCCGCGCTCCGCCGCGATCTCGGCCGCCGCGTTGTAGACCGCGCGGGTCAACCGCGAGAGCTCGGCGACGAGCTCGGCACCGACCGCAGCGGCCGCCTCTGCAGCGGAGACGTTCTGGTCGTGGCCCTCGGCTGCCTTCGTCGCCGGCGTGAACACCGCGGACGGCAACCGGTCGCCCTCTCGCAGCCCCGCGGGCAGCTCGACCCCGCACACCGCACCGGTGGCGGCGTAGTCGACCCAGCCGCTGCCGGCCAGGTACCCCCGAGCGACGCACTCCACCGGCACCATCGCGAGCCGCCGGCACAGCATCGACCGGCCCCGCAGCGCCTCGGCGTAGGGCGCCAGCTCGGCCGGGAAGTCCGCCACCGACGCAGTGAGCAGGTGGTTGGGCACCAGCTGAGCCAACTGCTCGAACCACCACAGCGTCAGCCCGGTGAGCACCGCACCCTTGTCCGGAATCTCGGTCGGCAGCACCACGTCGTACGCCGAGATCCGGTCGCTCGCCACGATCAGTACGGCGTCGGCGCCCACCGCGTAGAGCTCGCGGACCTTGCCCCGCCCGAGCAGCGCCAGCGGAAGGCGGTGCGGCTGCGGCTGCTGGAGAGCGGTCACGACAGGGCGGCCAACCGGTCGAAGACGCCGTTCAGCCGGGCCAGATAGCGCTCCGGCCGGCAGACGTCATCGAGCCGCGCCTCGTCCAGCTCCCGGCCGGCCTCCTTGGCCTGCGCCCGAAGCGCCTCGCGGAACGGCACCCCGCTCGACCAGGTGTCCATCGCCGCCACTTGGGTCAGCGCGTACGCCTCCTCGCGCGACAGGCCGCCCTCGACCAGCTCGAGCAGCACCGCGCCCGTGTAGACCAGCCCGCCGGTCAGCTCGAGGTTGGCCCGCATCCGCACGGGGTCGACGGTGAGGCCTTCTACCAGCCGCAGCGTCAGGTGCAGCAGGTAGTCGGTGGCGGTGGCGGCGTCCGGCAGCGCCACCCGCTCGACCGAGGAGTGGCTGATGTCGCGCTCGTGCCAGAGCGGGATGCCCTCGAGCACCGGCACCACCTGGGCCCGGACGACCCGAGCCAGCCCGCAGATGCGCTCGCAGAGGATCGGGTTGCGCTTGTGCGGCATCGCCGAGGAACCCTTCTGCCCTCGACGGAACGGCTCCTCGAGCTCACGCACCTCGGTCCGCTGCCCGTGCCGGACCTCCAGCGCCACCGCCTCGCACACGGTGGCCAGGCCGGCGAGCGTCCCGACCCACTCGGCGAGACCATCGCGCAGCACCACCTGGGTGGCCACCGGCGCCGGTGTCAGTCCCAGCGCCGCGGCAACCTGCGCCTCGACCGCCGGGTCGATGTTGGAGTAGGTCCCGACGGCGCCGGAGATCTTGGCGACGGCGACTGCCGCACGCGCCCGCCGCAGGCGGTCGCGGGACCGGGCCAGCCCGAAGGCGAAGTCGGCGACACGGTGCCCGAAGACGTCCGGCTCGGCATGCACCCCGTGGGTGCGGCCGACCCGGATGGTGTCCCGGTGCGCCAGCCCGAGGTCGCGCAGGGCGGCCACCAGCGCGTCGGCCTTGGCCAGCAGCAGGTCGCTGGCCTCGGTGAGCGCGACGGCGAGTGCGGTGTCGAGCAGGTCGGAGGACGTCATTCCGAAGTGGACGTAAGCCGCCGCCTCCCGCGGTTCGGTGTTGTCCGCCCAGGCCGTCAGGAACGCGATCACGTCGTGCTGGGTGACCGCCTCGATCTCCGCCACGGCCTCGGGGGTGGGCGGCGCGGCGCGGCGTACCGGCTCCACCGACTCGGCCGGCACCACTCCGGCGGCGGCGTGCGCCGCCAGGACAAGGATCTCGACCCGAGCCCACAACTCGTACTTGTGGGCCTCGGACCAGACCCGGCCCATCTCCGGCAACGTGTAGCGCTCGATCATGGGCCCGCCGGCGGACCATACGCCACGGCTGCTCGCGGAGCGCCCTGCTGAACTATGGCGCCTGCTCCTTCCCCGGCACGGCTACCTCGCCACGCGCAGCGCGCTGCGCGATGTCGGAACGATGGTGCGCGCCGGCCAGGCGGACGCGGTCCACCGCGGCGTACGCCGATTCTCTCGCCCCGGCGAGATCCTGCCCTACTGCCGTGATCGAGAGCACCCGACCACCGCGACTGACCAGCTGGCCGTCCACCACGACAGTGCCCGCGTGCAGCACCTGGACGCCGGGTATTGCGGCGGCCTCGGCCAGCCCCTCGACCGGGTCGCCGACGCGCGGAGCTCCCGGGTAGCCGGCCGCCGCGACCACAACGGTGACCGCCGCCTTCTCCCGCCAGCACAGCGGCTCGGCCTCGTGGAGCCGGCCGGTGGCCGTAGCGAGCAGCAGGCCGGCCAGCGGCGTGGCCAGCAACGGCAGCACCACCTGGGTCTCCGGGTCGCCGAACCGTGCGTTGAACTCCACCACCTTCGGACCGGTCGCGGTCAGCGCCAACCCGGCGTAGAGCAGACCGGCGTACGGGGTGCCGCGGCGGGCCAGTTCGTCGACCGTCGGCTGGAGCACCGTTCCGGTGACCTCGGCCGCCAGGCCGGCGGGCGCCCAGGGCAGCGGCGCGTAGGCGCCCATGCCTCCGGTGTTCGGCCCGGTATCGCCGGCGCCGACCCGCTTGAAGTCCTGCGCCGGCAGCAGCGGCAGCACGGTGCGACCATCCGTCAGCGCGAACAGCGACACCTCGGGCCCGGCCAGGTAGTCCTCGACCAGCACCCGACCGCCGTCCGCGGTCGCCGCGCGGGCCGCCGCGGCCGCCTCGGCACGGTCATCGGTCACGGTGACGCCCTTGCCGGCGGCCAGGCCGTCGTACTTGACGACGTACGGCGGTGGCAGGCCGGCGAGGTGCTTAGCGGCAGCGTCGGCGTCGGTGAAGTCGCGTGCCGCCGCGGTGGGTACGCCGGCCGCCGTCATGACCTCCTTGGCGAAGGCCTTGCTGCTCTCGATGCGGGCCGCTTCGCGCGAGGGGCCGAAGCAAGGAATCCCCGCGGCCCGTACGGCGTCCGCGGCGCCGGCGACCAGCGGGCCCTCGGGCCCTACGACGACCAGGTCGGCGGCGACTTCCGCGGCGAGGGCCGTGATCTTCCCGCCGTTGGACAGGTCAACCGGGTGTACCTCGGCGACCGCGGCGATGCCGGGGTTGCCGGGGGCGCAGAACAGATCGTCGACCGCCCGGTCGTGCCGCAGCGCAAGGCATAGTGCGTGCTCCCGCGCCCCCCCGCCGATGACGAGAACTTTCATCCGATCAACCGCACCCGCTCACCGTGACGCGCCCACCGGCGGTCCACGGTGAGGACCGTGGCGTCCAGCACCTGGCCGGTGGCGAGAACGATCGCGTCGGGTAGCCGCAGGGTGAGGTCGCTCGCCCGTAGCCGGGCCGCGGCGGTTGCGATCCTCCGGCTCAGGTCGACCACCTGGTCAACGGCGGCGTCGAGGAACCGGTCCAGGACGTCGGCGCCGTTGCGACCGTGACGCAGCACGCCCACCAGGACCTCGGCGTACACCACGGTCGGCACTGCGAACGCCATGCCGGACAGCTCGAGGTCTGCGATGGCGCTTCGCGCCGGCCCATGCAAGCGGTCCGTCGGGCTCAGCAGGGCGACTACCACGCTGCTGTCCAAGACGACTGTGGGCACTCAGGTGCCCCATTGGTCGCGCGATGCCTCGATGTCCGCGTCGCGCTCCAGGCCGGGCAGCGTTCCGGTCACCCCGTCGAAACGGCTCTTCCAGCGGCGCAACACGATGCGTCCCGGCTCGGCGCTCTCCACCTCGAGCAGGTCGCCTGAATGCATCCCGGCCGCCCGCAGCGCCGCTACCGGGATCGTGAGCTGGTTCTTCCCAGACAACCGGCTGGACCGTCCACGCTTTACCTCTGCCGTCATTAGTAAAGGCTACTCGTCTGTACCAAGGTCCACGCGCTTACACCAGCTCGCGGAGGCGCAGCGTCTGCTCGCGCCCGGGCCCGACCCCGATCGCCGCCACCGGGGTGCCGGCGAGCTCCTCGATCGTGCGCACGTATGAACGCGCTGGCGCAGGGAGGTCGTCGAAGCCACGCGCGGCGGAGATGTCCTCCGACCAGCCCGGCAGCTTCTCGTAGACCGGCACGGCGTGGTGGAACTCGGTCTGGGTCATCGGCATCTCGTCGTACGTCGTGTCTCCCACCCGGTAGCCGACGCAGACGGGGATGCGCTCGATACCGGTGAGCACGTCGAGCTTGGTGAGGAAGAGGTCGGTCAGCCCATTCACTCTGGCCGCGTACCGGGCGATGACCGCGTCGTACCAGCCGGTCCGCCGCGGCCGACCGGTCGTCACACCGACCTCGCCGCCAACTCTGCGGAGCCTCTCGCCGTCGGCGTCCAATAGCTCCGTCGGGAACGGACCGGCGCCTACGCGGGTCGTGTAGGCCTTGACGATCCCCACCACCCGGGTGATGCGGGTCGGGCCGATGCCGGAGCCGGCGCAGGCACCGCCGGCGGCCGGGCTGGAGGAGGTGACGAAAGGGTAGCTGCCGTGGTCGACATCCAGCAGCGTGCCCTGCGAACCCTCGAGCAGCACCACCTTGTCCTCGTCCAACGCCCGGTTGAGCACCAGCCCGGTGTCGGCGACCCGCGGACGCAACATCTCGGCGTACCCCAGGTACTCGTCGACCACTTCGGCGGCGTCGATCGCCTTGCGGTTGTAGACCTTGGCGAGGACCTGGTTCTTCTCCCGGAGCACCAGGTCGAGCTTCTGCCGAAGAATCCCGGGGTCGAGCAGGTCCTGCACCCGGATTCCGACCCGTCCCACCTTGTCGGCGTACGCCGGTCCGATGCCGCGTCCGGTGGTGCCGATCCGGGCCGAGCCGAGGTAGCGCTCGGTAACCCGGTCCAAGGCCCGGTGATGCGGCATGATCAGGTGTGCCTGGGCCGAGAGCAGCAGCCGCTCGCAGGACACTCCCCGCACCTCCAGCCGGCCGATCTCCTCGAGCAGTACGCCGGGGTCGACCACGACGCCGTTCCCGATCACCGGCACCACCTCTGGTGCAAGCACGCCTGAGGGCACCAGATGCAGGGCGTAGCTCACCCCGTCGGGGGTTACCACGGTGTGCCCGGCATTGTTGCCGCCCTGGTAGCGGACGACGTAGTCGACGCGGGCGGCGGGCCGCTCGCCGTCGGTCTTGATCCCGACGCCGAGGAGATCGGTTGCCTTGCCCTTTCCCTCGTCCCCCCACTGGACGCCCACCAGCACGATCGCGGGCATGCGCGCTCCGGTCATCGGCGTAAAGGCCCCGGGTGCAAGCGCACGCCGGAGCCTCTTGCGGCGCGAGCCTACCGAGCCAGGGGGCGAGGCGTGGCCGCGGCGCGCACAGGGCTAGGTCCCGGCATTCCCCGGTCGCCGGGCTGGTCACTCCACCGTGACGGTCACCCGGCCCAGCAGGCCGCGGAACATCGGGCACAGCTCGCCGGGCAGGCACTGGGGCCCGTAGGAGACGACGATGTGTGCGGTCCCGCGGGCTTCGGCGACGAACCGCCACCCGGCCGCCGAGCTTCCCCCGGCCGCCCGCAGCACGGAGCTGGCGACCTCGGCAACGATGGCTTGCGCTGGTCCGGCCCGCCCGGGAGCAGGCCGCACCAGCACGGCCTGGCCGACCCGGAGGCTCACCGTGGACTCCCGGACGCCGGCGGCGACGATGATCGGCGCCGGGGCCCTGGTCGGGCCCGAGGCCGGACGGCTGCCGGCGGCGCCCGGCCGGCCACAGCCCTCCAGGGCGATCGCCAGGACAGCAGAGGCCACAGCAGAGGCGACGGGCAGGCGCACGCCCGTTGGACGAGGACGGACCCGAGCCGGTTCCCGTCAGCGACCGTCCGCCGGGGCCGAGAGTGCCTCCGCCGCCGCAGGGTCGCTGTCCCGCAGGAAGGTGGCACAGCGCTGCGCCTCCGGTTCCTCGGAGATGGCGCCGGCGGCCCGGCCGAGCGCGTGCAGGCAGCGCAGGAAACCGCGGTTGGGCTCGTGCGACCACGGCACCGGGCCGTGGCCCTTCCAACCGCTCCGGCGCAGCGCGTCCAGGCCCCGGTGGTAGCCGACCCGGGCGTAGGCGTAGGACTCGATCACCCGGCCAGCGGCGTACGCCCGGTCGGCCAGCGCCGCCCACGCCGCAGAGCAGGCCGGGTGACGGGCGGCCACCGCGGTGGGGTCGGTGCCGGCGGCCAGAGCGGCCGTCGGCTCCGGCTCCGCGGGCAGCAGGGTGGGGGGCGGTCCGCCGAACAGGTTCTCGTGGAGACTCATGCCGGTCATCGTGCCGGATGGAAGGGAAGCGCCATGTCCGAGCAGGGCGGCCGGCTGGTCCGGGTGCACGACACCGAGCTCTACGTCGTCGAGCGCGGAGCGGCCGACGCCCTACCGCTGCTCGTGCTGCACGGCGGGCCGGGACTCGACCACCACGAGTTCGCGCACTACCTCGATCCGCTCACCGACGGCGGACGCTACCGGCTGGTGCTGGTGGACCAGCGCGCCAACGGGCGGTCCCGCCGGGACGCGCCCCCGGAAACCTGGACGCTGGAGACGATGGCCTCCGACGTCTCGGCGCTCGCGGCCGGCCTGGGCGTGGAGCGTTACGCCGTACTCGGCCATTCCTTCGGCGCCTTTGTCGCGCTCCAGCACGCCGTGGACGCGGTCGGCGCGGCGGCGGCCACGGTGATCTCCGGTGGGGTGCCCTCCGGCCGTTTCCTGGCGGCCGTGGAGGCCAACCTGACCGCCTTCGAGCCGGTCGAGCTGCGCGAGCAGGTGACCGCGTCGTGGGCCCGGGAGTTGGATGCACGCACCGAGGAGGATGTCCGGCAGCTGCTGGCCGACCAGATGCCCTTTCACTTCGCCGACCCGTTGGACCCCCGGATCGAGGAGTACAACCGGGTCGCCAACGCGCCAGCGGTCTACGCGCCCGACGTGCTCCGCCACTTCTCCGCCGGCTATGGCCTCATCGACGTGGAGGATCGCCTCGGCACGGTGCGGCACCCGGTTCTGGTGACCGCGGGACGGCACGACCGGACCTGCCCGGTCGAGGCCGCCCAGGCGATGGCGGCCGGCATCCCGGGAGCCGAGCTGGTCATCTTCGAGTCGTCCGGGCACATGACGTTCGTCGAGGAGCCGGACCTCTACATCGCCGTCGTACGGGATTTCCTGGATCGGGCCACCGGCTGACGGCGGCTCACCGGCCGCCCTCGGCGACCAGCCGATGTCGGGTCGCCCACAGCGCGGCCGAGGTGCGATCGGTCACCCCGATGCGCTGGAACACGCTGGTCAGGTGCGCCTTGACCGTTCGCTCGCTGATGCCCAGCGAGCGGGCGATCTGCTTGTTGGCGAGGCCCTTCGCGACCAGCGTCAGCACCTCGCGCTCCCGGTCGGTCAGGTCGCCGACGGCCCGGCGCTCGTGCCGCGCGCCCAGCAGCGTGCGTGCCTCCCGCGGGTCCAGCGGCGACTCGCCTCGGGCGGCGGACCGGATGCCGCCCAAGAGCTCGGTCGGCTCGGCGTCCTTGAGCAGGTAGCCCACCGCGCCGGCGTCGAGCGCGTCCATTATTCGCTCGCGGTCGGAGAAAGATGTCAGCACCACAACGTGGGTCTCGGGCAGAGTCGCCAGGATCCGACGGGTGGCATCGACAGGTCCATGAGGACGACGTCCGGGGTGGCGAGGAGGGCCAGCTCGACGGCCTCGGCGCCATCCGCGGCCGCACCGACGACGTCCATGTCC
>JBPCOB010000235.1:0-13868 GCA_051000715.1 Mycobacteriales bacterium | reverse complement strand
GTGCCGGCGATGCCGGCGATCGTGAGCGCTCCCGCGACATAGCCGCCCACCTTGTCGAGGATCTCGTCGGCCAGCAGCCCTACCCGGGCCCGGCGCGACCGAGGGACCATCCGGTAGGCCGTGGCCTTGATCTGGTGGAAGGACCCGAGAAAGTACAGCGTCAGGATCAGAATGGTCAGGAAGCTGAAGAACGCACCGAGAACAATCTTGCCGACTCCGACGACACCGCCGAGCGCGGAGGTACCGAACCCACCACCGGTGAGACCGGCCTTGGCCTTCTCCAGGAAGTGGAAGCGGTTGTTGAGACCGGTGATCGGGGAGTTGTGCTGCAACTTGTCGAGATAGGTCGGCAGCTCATGGACGAACTGCGAGCTCTGGTTCACCACCGGGGGCACCACGGCGAAGCCGAAGCCGACGAAGAACAGAATGACGCCGGCGAAAACCAGCGCGATGGCGCTCTTGCGGCCGAGGCCGCGCCGCTCCAGCCAGGCGACGGTCGGGTTCAGCCCGATGGCGAGAAAGGCGGAGATGACCAGCAGGATCAGCACCTGGCGGGCGTGGATCAGCGCCTGCAGGATCGAGTAGGCCAGGGCGACTCCCAGCGCGCCGGCGAAGCCCACCCGGAACGGCGAGCGCGAGTTGAGGGGCCGGCCCGGTCGGCCGAACGGGTTCTCCTCGTCCGCCTTCGCCTCCAGGCGGCGGACCGCGGTGTCGAGCAGTGGGTCGTCGGCGGCGACCGCGACCGCCTCGGCGGCCTGGATTGCGCCGGAGCGAGCCTCGACCGCGCCGGCCAGCGCCCGGTCAGCGCCCACCCGGGCGGCCTGCGCCTCGGATCGGGCTTCGACGGCTTCCTCGCGAGCCTCCATGGTCTGCTCGCGGGCATCGACGGCCTCCGTGCGGGCCTCCGCCACCTGCGACCGAGCCATGTCCGCGTACTCGGCGGCCTCGACCGCCCGCTCCGCGGACGCCTCGAGGTCCGCCGGATCGCTGCGCTGGTCTGTGCTCACTACACCGCTTTCCGTTCCGGGCCCAGCCGGATGCTCCGCCCGAACGCGTTGTGCCCCAAACCGTGCGGTTCAGCCGCCGGTGGTCCCCATGGCGGCTGCCAAGCCGTCGCGCAGCCGGGTCAGCTCTGCCCGGATAGCGTCGCGCTGCCGAGTCAGCTGGTCGACCTCCTGCTGGGCCGCCGAAGTTCTTGCCGCCGCCTGCCGATTGGCTTCGGCGACCACCCGGTCGGCCTCCTCCCGGCCCCGACGTACGACCGCCGCCGCCTCCTGCTCCGCCGCGCGGTTGCGCGCCTCGCGCTCCTTGACAGCGGCAGCCTCATGCTGCTCCAACTTGCCCTTGAGGGTCTGGGCCTCGGCCCGGGCGCTCGCCCGGAGGGCGTCCGCCTCCTGCTCGGCCAGCGTCAGCAGCTGGCCGACCCGCTGCCCCAGGGCCTCGTACGTCGGGCGGCCGCGCTCGAGCTGCGCTTGCAGGGCTGCGGTGTCGCGGCGCGCTTTCGCGACTTCCTCGCGGGCCGCGCTCACCGTCTCCTCGGCCGCGGCCGACTGCTGCTCGGCCGCGGTCAGCATGTCCTCGAGCCAGGCGATGTGGCGGTCGACCTGCGCACGGTGGTAGCCGCCGAGCCGGACGACATCGAAGCCGCGCGCCTCGTCCTCCTCGTCGAGCGGCACCACGCTGGTCGTTGTGTCCTCGGTCATACCGATCTCCGATCCCTCATGGTGGCAGTGCCTGGTTTCCGCTCAGCCCGTGACCGCACCGCTGCGCCAGACCAGTACCGCGAGGGTCACCAGGACCAACAGCAGCGCCAGCCGGACCAGGCGGCGGAGCACGGACAGCACGGCTGCGCCGACGAGTACGGCGAGCAGCCACCCGTAGCTCCCGTACTGGCCCGCGAAAGAGGACGCATCGAGCACGGCTCCATCGTGACGCACGAACCGGCCGCAGCGCTGCAGGCGCGAGGGTTGGCGCAGGATCTGGACGATGCCGCTGAGCGGCTGCTGGTTGCGCCACGGTCTCCGGCCTGTTCGAGGGGTTGGGCTCAGCTCCAACAGACTCTGGGTCAAACTGGTAGAGCGTCTCGGCGAGCTCTCGGAGCTGACCAAAGAAGATGGCTCCGGAGCCCAGGATCCAGGACGCGACGGTACTGACGCGGGCCGGCCTGCCGGCCTCCTCGGCGAAGGTCTGGACGAGGCCGCGCTGGGTCAGCGCCGGTCCCGGTCGGTGCGTGCAGCACCGAGCTCCAGACGCTGCGCTGGCCCGCTGCGGCGATCATGGCTCGGGCGAAGGCGGGGACGTAGGTGAACGAGTGCGGCTGGACCTGCTGGCGGAGATGCTTGGCCTCGGTCGGTGACTCGCGAACCCGTGCCCCTTGTGGGTCGGCGACGTTCCGACCGAGCCCATGGGCGAAATGCGGCTTGCGGTCGTGCCCGTCGACGGCGGCCGGGCCACCACGAGGACCTGGTGTGTGCCAACGTTTGACAGCGAACGCGGTCGCGCACAGCGTCAACGCGCACAACGTCCGGCTCGGTCACGTTGCCGTTGTCCCAATCACCGGGACCCCCGGCCCAGAGCTGACGCATGGCCCCCTCACAACGGACGCCGGGCTCACCCGCTACGACGAGTCGTACGCCGACATCACCGGTCTTCAGCCGGCCGAGAGGGGGCGCCTCCTGAACCGGCGCGGACTCCTCACCCGAGGGGAGCTCGCACGCGTCGAGGACCAGATCCGCACCTACCTGGGCCTATAGCCCGGGTTGCCGCTCGGCACGTTCAGCGCGGTGAGCGAGAGTTGCGCATGGCCTTTGTCACGGTGATCGGCGCGCCGGAGGCGCTCCGGCACTTCCCGTAGGCGAACTCGGCGTAGGCGGGGGTCTCGACTCCCACCAGCGCGACCCGGCCGTCGGCATCGGCATGGATGCCCCAGCCGTAACGCCTGCCCAGATCCGAGGCGCGCAAGCAGGCCTGACTGCGCGCGTAGAACTCCCTTCGAGCCGAGGCCCGCTCCTGCTCGGGGACGCCTCGGCGGTCGGCGAAGACGGCGAAGATGACATCGCCGGAGGTGAACCCGTACGGGTGCTCGGCGACCATCCGGAAGGTGCGAGCCGCGACCGACGGGTTGACTCCCGTGTCGGGGGGCGCGGTGCCTCTGGTTGCCCTGCTGTCGTCCGCAACGGCGATAAACGTGTCGAGGTAGTCCACTTGCTCCACGGGCGCAACCTTATAGACGTGGGCGCCTCAGAACCGAGGCGCGGCCTCGACTAGCTCGGTGAGGACGCCGCCGACGTCTTTGGGGTGCAAGAACGCGATCGAGGCACCCATCGAGCCGTGCCGCGGCCGCTCGTCGATCCGGCGTACGCCGGTGGCCCCGATCCCCTCGAGGGCGGCCTCGATGTCCTCCACGCCGTACCCGATGTGATGCAGGCCCTCGCCGTGGCGCGCGAGGAATCGGCCCACCGGTGTGTCGGGAGCGAGCGGCTCGAGCAGCTGTACATAGGAGCCGCCGGCCGGCCCCTCGACGACGGCGAGCATCACCTCGCGCACGCCCTGGTCCTGGTGGATCTCCCGGGCGACGACGCGTAGCCCGAACGTCGTCTCGTAGAAGCTGGCGGCCGCCTCGAGGTCGCGGACGGCGATCCCGACGTGGTCGATGCGGCTCAGCATGTCGGTATCGTGGCAGTGCCCACCTCCGGCCGCGGAAGGCCTGCCATGCCCGGCTCAGTGATCGTATCCGGCGCCCGTACGCCGATCGGCAAGCTGCTCGGCGCCTTCGCCAACATCCCGGCGGTCGACCTGGGCGGCATCGCGATCGCGGCGGCGCTCGACCGGGCCGGCATCTCCGGCGAGCAGGTCGAGTACGTCATCCTCGGCCAGGTGCTGCAGGCCGGTGCCGGCCAGATCCCGTCCCGCCAGGCCGCGGTCAAGGGCGGGATCCCGATGACGGTGCCCTCGATCACCATCAACAAGGTGTGCCTGTCCGGCCTGGACGCGATCGCGCTGGCCGACCAGCTCATCACGGCCGGGGAGTTCGACGTCGTCGTCGCCGGCGGCATGGAGTCGATGACCAGCGCGCCGCACCTGCTGGCCGGCGCCCGGCAGGGCTACAAGTACGGCAACGGCACGCTCCTGGACTCGATGGCTCATGACGGGCTGTTCTGCTCCTTCGACCAGGTCGCAATGGGCGAGTCCACCGAGCGCTACAACGCCAAACTAGGGATCACCCGGGCCGAGCAGGACGAGTTCGCCGCGCGCTCGCACGAGCGGGCTGCCGCGGCGATGAAGAACGGCGCCTTCGACGAGGAGATCGTCCCGGTGCCGATTCCGCAGCGGAAGGGCGAGCCGCTGCTGGTCACCGAGGACGAGGGGGTGCGCCCCGGGACGACGGCAGAGTCCCTGGCCGCACTGCGGCCGGCGTTCGCCGCGGACGGGACGATCACCGCCGGCTCCGCCTCGCAGATCTCCGACGGCGCCTGCGCGGTCGTGGTGATGTCGCGGCGCAAGGCCGAGGAGCTCGGTACGCCGATCCTCGCCGAGATCGGTGCCCACGGCGTGGTCGCCGGCCCGGACGCCTCGCTGCAGTCCCAGCCCTCGGGTGCCATTGCCAGGGCGCTGGAGCGTGCAGGCATGACCTCCGGCGACCTGGACCTGGTGGAGATCAACGAGGCGTTCGCCTCGGTCGGGATCCAGTCGATGCGCGACCTGGGGCTGACCGCCGAACGGGTCAACGTCAACTGCGGCGCGATCGCGCTCGGCCACCCGATCGGGATGTCCGGCGCCCGGATCGCGCTGCACCTGGCGCTCGAGCTGGGTCGCCGCGGCGGCGGAGTGGGCGCCGCGGCGCTGTGCGGCGGCGGCGGCCAGGGCGACGCGCTGATCCTGCGCGTGCCGGTCACCAGCTGAGACGTGGCTCGCCCCTGGCCCGCTTCAACCGGGCGGTGAACGCGCGGACTGGGCGCCCGCTCGACGTACCGGGCCTGGTCGAGCAGGCCTGCGCCGGCGAGCCGCGGGCGGTGGCCAGGCTCATCTCACTGGTGGAGGACGCCTCGCCGGCGCTGCGCGAGGTGGCTGCCGTGCTGGCCTCCCGGAGCGAGGGCAAGGCACGGGTGATCGGTCTCACCGGCGCACCAGGCGTCGGGAAGTCGACCTCGACCGCGGCCCTGGTGTCGGCCTACCGCCAGCGCGGACTGCGCGTCGGCGTGCTCGCGGTCGACCCGTCCTCGCCTTTCTCCGGCGGGGCGCTGCTCGGCGACCGGGTGCGAATGCAGGACCACGCGACCGACCGCGAGGTGTTCATCCGGTCGATGGCGACGCGTGGCCACCTTGGCGGGCTTGCGTGGGCCGCCCCGCAGGCGCTGCGGATCCTCGACGCCGCCGGCTGCGACGTCGTACTGGTGGAGACCGTCGGTGTCGGCCAGGCCGAGGTGGAGGTCGCCTCGATGGCCGACTCCACCGTGGTCCTGGTGGCACCCGGGATGGGCGACGCTATTCAGGCGGCCAAGGCGGGGATTCTGGAGATCGCCGATGTCTTCGTGGTGAACAAGGCCGACCGGGACGGCGCCCAGGCCGCCATCCGGGACCTTCGCTACATGCTCTCGCTGGCCGAGAAGCGTTCCGGGGACGTGTGGAAACCGCCGATCGTGGCGACCGTGGCCTCTCGCGGCGAGGGTGTCGAGGACCTGGTGGCGGCGCTGGAGCGGCACGGTGACTGGCTCCGGCGTACCGGCGAGCTGGTGCGTCGCCGCCGAGCGCGGGCAGCCGAGGAGGTCGAGGCCATCGCGGTGACCGCGCTGCGGGAGCGCATCGGTGACCTGCGCGGCGGCACGGCGTTGGACACCTTGGTCGGCGCAGTGATGTCCGGAGAGCTCGACCCGTATGCCGCCGCGGACCGGCTGGTGGCCGGCCTGACCGGCTGAGCGGGGCTCCGCCGCCGAGCGCGACGCGCCGCAGGTAAACGACAGTTGGTGCAACGGTGACCGCGCGCGTAGTCTCCGCCACGCTGCACCGACGCGCCGCCGGGAGGGCGAAGTGAGCGTTTCCAAGGATCGGCTTCGGGCTGGCCGGGGCGGGCCGCCGGAGGGCACGTATCAGCGCATCGAGGAGAGCGAGGACTTCCGCGAGCTCCGGCGGAAGTTCCGCGGCTTCGCGTTCCCCATGACGGGTCTTTTCCTCGCCTGGTATCTCCTCTACGTCGTGGCTTCCGGCTGGTTCCGCGGCTTCATGGGCACCAAGCTCTGGGGAAACATCAACGTCGCGTACGTCTTCGGTCTGCTCCAGTTCCTGACGACGTTCGTCATCGCCTGGCTCTACTGGCGGCACGCTGACCGCGTGCTCGACCCGCTGGCCGAGCGGATCCGCGGTAATTTCGACGGCGCCACCGGCAAACGGCGGGGACGCAGGGGGGAGACGGTCCGATGACCACGGCCCTCATCTCGGCTGCCGGGGGCGGCGCGTCCAGCGGCCAGCGGACGCTCACGGTCACCCTGTTCGTGTCTTTCGTGATGGTCACGCTCTATATAACGCTGCGGGCGAGCCGGCAGAACAAGACAGCCGCCGACTTCTACGCCGGCGGCCGGTCCTTCAGCGGTCTGCAGAACGGCGTGGCTATCGGCGGGGACTACATGTCTGCGGCCTCCTTCCTTGGGATCGCCGGCCTCATCGCTCTCTTCGGCTACGACGGCTTTCTCTATTCGATCGGCTTCCTGGTCGCGTGGCTCGTGGCGCTGTTGCTCGTCGCGGAGCTGATGCGCAACTCCGGCCGGTTCACGATGGCCGACGTGCTCGCCTACCGGATGCGACAGCGGCCGGTGCGGATGGCCGCGGGCATCTCGACGATCACCGTCTCGATCTTCTACCTGCTCGCCCAGATGGTCGGCGCCGGCGCGCTGGTCGCGCTGCTGCTCGGCGTAACCGGGACCGCTGCCAAGAATCTAACGGTCATTGCCGTGGGTGCCTTGATGATCTTCATCGTGGTCGTCGGCGGCATGAGAGGCACCACCTGGGTCCAGATCGTCAAAGCGCTGCTGCTCATGACCGGTACGACGCTCGTCACGTTGCTGGTGATGTTCAAGTTCGGCTGGAACGTCAGCGACCTGCTCGGTACGGCCGCCACCAAGAGCGGCAAGGGGCAGTCGTTCCTCGAGCCGGGCCTGCGGTACGCAACGAGCGCCCAGGGGCTCGGCGGGAAGCTGGACCTGATCAGTCTCGGCCTGGCGCTGGTGCTCGGCACTGCCGGCCTGCCGCACATCCTGATCCGCTTCTACACCGTCCCGACCGCGAGGGAAGCCCGCCGGTCAGTGGTCTGGGGAATCGGCATCATCGGCTCCTTCTACCTCATGACCATCGCCCTCGGTTTCGGCGCCGCCGCGCTGGTCGGCAGCAAGGCGATCGCCGCCCAGAACAAGGCCGGCAACACCGCGGCGCCGCAGCTGGCCAAGGCGATCGGCGACGACGTCTTCGGCTCGACCGGCGGAACCATCCTGCTGGCGGTGATCGCGGCCGTGGCCTTCGCGACGATCCTGGCGGTCGTGGCGGGCCTCACGCTGGCCTCGTCCTCGTCATTCGCCCACGACATCTACGCCAACGTCATCAAAGACGGCCGGAGCGACGAGCACCAGGAAGTGCGGGTGGCTCGCATCGCCGCGTTCGTCATCGGCGCGATCGCCATCGTCCTGAGCATCTTCTCGCAGAACCTGAACGTCGCCTTCCTGGTGGCGCTGGCCTTCGCCGTGGCGGCTTCGGGGAACCTGCCGGCGATCCTCTACAGCCTGTTCTGGCGGCGCTTCAACACCACGGGCGCGGTGGCCGCCATCTACGGCGGCCTGCTGTCCGCCGTGGTGCTTGTCATCTTCTCGCCGGTGGTCTCCGGCAAGGCGACATCGCTGTTCCCCAAGCACGACTTCCACTGGTTCGCGCTCGACAACCCGGGGATCGTCTCGATCCCGCTCGGGTTCCTGTGCGGCTGGCTCGGCACCGTGCTGAGCAAGGAGTACAGCGCGGAGCGGTACGCCGAGCTGGAGGTGCGCTCGCTGACCGGCGTCGGAGCCGAACAGGCGGTGGCCCACTAAGCCGAGCCGCCCAGCGCCGGGCAACCACTGGTTCCGCGGCCGGATCGGCGTACTCCCTGCCGGGTATCCTGACCCGGACGGTCACCGGCACCGTGCCCGGGTCGGCCGGTTCCCATCCGGACCAGCCAGGAGGCCGTGTGTCGTCGTCGGACGAGATCGCCACTGGACGCGAGCGGTGGCAGCAACGCTACGACGCCGCCGCAAAGCGGGACGCCGACTTCACGACGCTGTCCGGGCTCGACGTCGACCCGGTGTACGGCCCGGCCGAGGGCGAGGGCGTCGCGGACTTCGAGCGGATCGGCTGGCCGGGCGAGTACCCCTACACCCGCGGGCTGTATGCGACCGGCTACCGCGGCAAGCCGTGGACGATCCGCCAGTTCGCCGGCTTCGGGAACGCCCGCCAGACCAACGAGCGCTACAAGATGATCCTCGCCTCCGGTGGCAACGGCCTGTCCGTCGCCTTCGACATGCCGACGCTGATGGGCCGCGACTCCGACGACGCACGCTCGCTCGGCGAGGTGGGCCACTGCGGCGTCGCGATCGACTCAGCTGCCGACATGGAGCTGTTGTTCTCGGACATCCGGCTCGACGACGTCACCACGTCGATGACGATCAGCGGGCCGGCCGTACCCGTCTTCTGCATGTACCTGGCCGCGGCGGAGCGGCAAGGCGTCGACATCGCCACGCTGGACGGAACCCTGCAGACCGACATCTTCAAGGAGTACATCGCGCAGAAGGAGTGGCTCTTCCCGCCGGAACCGCACCTGCGCCTCATCGGCGACCTGATCGAGTACTGCGCCGCGGAGATCCCGCGCTACAAGCCGATCTCGGTGTCCGGCTACCACATCCGCGAGGCCGGCTCGACCGCCGGGCAGGAGCTGGCCTTCACCCTGGCCGACGGGTTCGCCTACGTCGAGCTCGGCCAGTCCCGCGGCCTCGACGTCGACCTCTTCGCGCCCGGCCTGTCGTTCTTCTTCGATGCCCACATCGACTTCTTCGAGGAGATCGCGAAGTTCCGGGCGGCCCGGCGCATCTGGGCTCGCTGGCTTCGCGACGTCTACGGCGCCAAGACCGAACGGGCGCAGTGGCTGCGCTTCCACACCCAGACCGCGGGCGTCTCGCTCACCGCCCAGCAGCCGGACAACAACGTGGTCCGCACCGCGGTCGAGGCGCTGGCCGCCGTCCTGGGCGGCACCAACTCCCTGCACACCAACGCCCTGGACGAGGTGCTTGCACTACCGAGCGAAAAGGCGGCGCAGATCGCGCTGCGGACGCAGCAGGTGATCATGGAGGAGACCGGCGTCACGAACGTGGCCGACCCGCTCGGCGGCTCCTGGTACGTCGAGGCGCTGACCGACCGGATGGAGCGCGAGGCGGAGGCGGTCTTCGCCCGGATCCGGGAGATGAGCAGCGACGGCACGATGACCAGCGGAATCCTGCACGGCATCGAGGACGGCTGGTTCATGTCCGAGATCGCCGAGTCGGCCTTCCAGTACCAGACCGCCCTGGAGAAGGGCACCAAGAAAATCGTCGGCGTCAACACCCTCACCGACTCGGTCGAGGACCCGCTGGAGATCATGCGGATCTCCCACGAGGTGGAGCTCGTCCAGAAGCGGGAGCTCTCGGCGCGGCGGACCAGCCGGGACCAGGTGGCCGTACGCCGAGCGCTGGAGAAGATGGTCGACGTTGCCCGCACCGAGAAGAACATGGTGCCGGCGATGCTCGACGCCGTCCGCGTCGAGGCCACCCTGGGCGAGATCTGCGACGCGCTCCGCTCCGAGTGGGGCGCGTACACCGAGCCCCCCCGATTTTGATCACGCTTTCGGGCTGCCCGAACTTCCGCGACCTCGGCGGGCATCAGACCGCCGACGGTCGGCGGGTGCGCACGGGGCGGGTCTTCCGCAGTGACAGCCTGCATGGGTTGACCGACGACGACGTGACCGAAGTGCGTCGGCTCGGTGTGGTCACGGTCTACGACCTGCGGATGCAGGAGGAGATCGACGAGTACGGCGTGGGGCCCCTCTACGACGGTGAGAGGGCGGCGCGGTACGTGCACGCCCCGCTCTTCGAGACGACTCCGGCGCGCTGGCTCGCCTCAACCGAGCCATACACGGCCGACCGGGTCGGCCGCGAGTACTCCGAGATGCTCGAGCTCGGCGCCGAGTCGATCTGCCGCATCGCTGCCGACCTCGGCTGCGAGGACAACCTGCCCGCCGTCTTTCACTGCATGGCGGGCCGGGACCGCACCGGGGTGGTGGCTGCGGTGGTGCTGTCCACGATCGGCGTACCCCTCGACGCGGTCGCGGCGGACTACGCCCGTACCGGCGAGTTCATCCCCGAGCCGGCGATCGTTCCAGGCGCCATCGAGTGGGCGCTGGAGCGGATGGAGCGCGAGTATGGCTCAGCGGCGAAGTACCTGCGCGCGGCCGGCGTCACCGACGGCGACATCGATGCCCTGCAAGGGTCGCTGCTGGAGTAGCCGGGCCTCACGTCCGGCGCTGGACCGACACGACGAACCGGTGGAACGGCCGCTCCAGCAGCCACCGTTGCCCTTCCGAGCGGTCCACCGGCAACGGGTCCTCCCGGCGTACGGCGATCAGCTCCAGCTGGTCCACCTCTAGCGGCTCCGAGTCCGCCAGCACGGCGTGCAGCGCCGGCAGGAGCGCTGCGTCACCGTGGCAGTGCACGATGTCCGGGGTCCAATGGCCCAGCCACCCGCCGGTGCCCTCGGCCAGCGCCAGGCTGCCCGCATCGGCATCGAAGAACCCCGCGGCGACCCGCTGCCGGCTCTCGTTCAGCAGCAGGACGGCGCGCTCGCCGGCCAGCGCCAGCCGAAGCAGCCACCCCCGGCGTACCGGAGGGGCGGGTTGGGACCGGGGCGGCGTGACCAGCAGCTGCTCGAGCCGCCGGGCCGAGTCCCGCAGCCGTTCGCCGCTGGCGTGCCAGTCGGCCACCCGCAGAAAGCTGTCGGGACCGGCCTCGGGACCGCGTAGACCCATGAACCCGCACGGCACCATCGCACGGCTCACCAGCGTGCGGTCCACCCTGGAGAAGGCGACCGACACCTGTAGGCCGGGACCGAGCCAGAGCGGTGCGACGAGCATCCCGCCCTCGACCAGCGAGTCGACCCAGTGCGGTGAGACGTCCCAGATCCCGACCGTCGCCTCGATCCGGTCGTACGGCGCGGCATCGGCATGTCCGAGCCAGCCGTCGGCCGCCATCACGTCCACCGAGGACACGCCGGCTGTCGCGAGGTGCTCGCGAGCGTCCTGTGCCGTCGCGGCGTCGATGTCGATGCTGGTCACCCGCCCGCTCGGGCCGGCGAGGTGTGCCAGCAGGGCGGCGTTGTAACCGGTGCCCGCTCCGATCTCTAGCACCCGGTGGCCGGGTCGAACAGCCAGCTGCTCGAGCATGATTGCGACGATCGAAGGCTGGCTGGCCGAGCTCGTCGGTACCTCCCCCGGACCGGTCTGGGTGACGATCGCCTCGTCGGCGTACGCCCGCTCCACCGAAACGGAAGGGAGGAACAGGTGTCGCGGCACCGCCCGCATCGCCGCTTCCACGCCAACCGTGCGAAGGACCCGCGCCTCGCCGAGCCGGTCGACGAGCGCCGTACGCCGCTCGACCGTCTCGGCCAGCTCGGCGGTTGGGACGCCTGATGGCATCGGCAGCATCTGGTCATTGTGATCGATGGAGCGCGCTGCTTGTCGCGCCGAAGCCGATCGGTGGGTCCGGCACCCAAGCCTGTCAGCGACGCGCCGGCCGGTCCGGCAGGATGAAGACATGAAACCGACCGACATCCGGCTGACCGGCGCGGTGCCATTGGATCCCAAGCCGCAGTCCCCGACCGGCGGCCCGGCTGCCGTTGTCGACGTCACCGAGGCCAACTTCGCCGTCGAGGTGGTGGAGCGGTCCCGTTCGGTGCCGGTGGTCCTCGACTTCTGGGCGTCCTGGTGTGCGCCCTGCCGGCAGCTCAGCCCGGTGCTGGAACGACTCGCCGGCGCCGCCGCCGGCGCCTGGGTGCTGGCCAAGATCGACGTTGACGCGAACCCGCGGCTGGCCCAGGCCGCCGCCGTGCAGGGCATTCCGGCGGTCAAGGCGGTGGTCGACGGCGCGGTCGTCCACGAGTTCACCGGGGCGCTGCCCGAGCAGCAGGTCCGGGCCTGGCTGGATGAGGTACTTGCGCTGCGAGGAGCGCCGCCAGCAGACCCCGCGGCACTACCGCCCGACCCGGGACTGTCCAACGCCGACAAGGCGCTGATGCGCGGTGACTTCGAGACCGCGATCGCCGGCTACCAGGAGGTGCTCGCCCGCAACCCAGGGGACGCCTTCGCCAAGGTGTCGCTGGCTCGGGCCGAGCTGCTGCGGCGTGGAGCGTCCTACGACGAGCGGCAGGTCCGCCGCCGAGCCGCCGAGGCCCCGGACGACGTGGAGGCGGCGGCCCGGATGGCCGACCTGGACCTGCTCGACGGCCGGGTCGACGAGGCGTTCGGCCGGCTTCTCGACCTGGTGCGTCGCAGCTCGGGCACGGACCGGGACCGGGCCCGCACCTGCCTCATCGGCCTTTTCGACGTACTCGAACCCGATGACCCGTCGCTGCTCAACGCTCGCCGCGGGCTGGCCAACGCTCTGTTCTGAGAATCGCACCCGTTCTTTCTTGGTGGGCGCGGCAGCCAGGGGTGAGCCGAATGAGTACGCAGGTCTTCGGGCGAACGGCGGAGTTGGACGAGTTCGCTCGCCTGCTCGACGACGCCTCAGCCGGCCCGGTGGCGCTGCGCATGTACGGCGCCGCGGGCGCCGGGAAGAGCACGCTGGTCGAGCACGCCTGCCGGCTTGCCGTTGCCCGGGGGTTCGCCGTGCTCGCCTGCCGGCCGGCGGAGTCGGAGTCCGAGCTCTCGTTCTCCGGCGTGGCGGACCTGCTGGCCGGCGTCGGGACCGAGACGCTGGCCGCGCTACCGGCACCGCATCGTCGAGCGCTCGAGGTCGTGCTGCTGCGCGCTGACCCGGATCCGGGATCAGAAGTCACCGAGCCGCGCGCCGTCGCGACGGCGCTGCGCTCGGTGGTGTCGGCACTGGCGGCGCGGGCGCCCGTGCTGCTTTCGGTCGACGACCTGCAGTGGCTCGACCCGGCGTCGGCCCGCGTCCTCGAGTTCGCGCTGCGGCGGCTCGACGGCGAGCGAGTCGCGGTTATGGTCTCGGTTCGCGGTGACCGCTCCCCCGGGTCAGTTCTGGGGCTAGACCGCGCCCTTCCCCCTGCCGGGCGGCGTGAGGTGGCGGTGGGCCCGCTCCGCCTCGGGGCCTTGCATCGCCTGGTCCAGGATGCCTTCGGCCACTCACTCGCCCGGCCCACCCTGCTGCAGCTGGCGGAGGTCTCCGGGGGCAACCCCTTCTACGCGCTCGAGATCGCGCGGGCACTGGATATCGGGTCGCCACACCTGCCGGGTGAGCCGCTTCCGGTTCCGGAGACGCTCCGGGAGCTGGTCTCCGCCCGGATCTCGGCCCTGCCCGCCGACACCCAGGCCGCCCTTCTCGTGGTCGCGGTTGCCGCGGCCCCCACCCTGGACCTGCTGGAGGCGGCCTCGGGTTCCACCATGGAGGTGCTCGCACCCGCGGTCGCGACCGAGGTGGTCGAGGTCGACGGTCGTCGGTTGCGCTTCACTCACCCGCTGCTGGCCGCCGCAGTACGGTCGGCGGCCCGTCCGGAAGAGCTGCGGGACATGCATCGCGTGCTGTCGCAGTCGTTGACGATCCTGAGGAGCGGGCCCGCCATCTTACGCTGGGAAGCGCGGGGCCGGACGAGGG
>JBPCOB010000234.1:0-7318 GCA_051000715.1 Mycobacteriales bacterium | reverse complement strand
GGAGGGAGCGCGGGAGGCTGGCGGGCGAAGGGGGGGCGCCCCCCCCCGCCCCCTCCCCCGCCGCCATTTTCGGGGCAGCCGGTACGGAAGGACACCGCGATGTTGGAGTCGCTGGACGAGTTGCTGGCCGAGCACGCCGAGCTCGAGCGCCGGCTGGCCGATCCCGCGCTGCACGGCGACCAGGCGCAGGCCCGCTCCCTCGGCCGCCGGTACGCGGAGCTGGCCCGAATCGTCGAGGCCGCCCGCGAGTACCGCTTGGTGACCGGGGACCTCGACACGGCTCGGGAGCTCGCCGGGCAGGACGACTCCTTCGCCGCTGAGGTGGCCGAGCTCGCCACCCGCGAGGAGGAGCTGGCCGGACGGCTGCGCCGGCTGCTCGTCCCAGCCGACCCGCTGGACGGCAAGGACGTCATCGTCGAGATCAAGGCCGGTGAGGGCGGCGAGGAGTCGGCGCTGTTCGCTGCCGACCTGCTGCGGATGTACCTGCGGTACGCCGAGCGGCAGGGTTGGAAGACCGAGGTGCTCGGCGCGACCGAGTC
This sequence comes from Mycobacteriales bacterium, assembly GCA_051000715.1. Taxonomy (GTDB): domain Bacteria; phylum Actinomycetota; class Actinomycetes; order JALYNC01; family JALYNC01; genus JBPCOB01. The sequence goes on along the minus strand of JBPCOB010000234.1, from coordinate 6,779 downwards.
CGACCTCGGGGGCTACAAGGACATCAGCGTCGCGATGAAGTCCCGCGCCGCCGACCCGGACGGCGTCTGGGCGAGGCTGAAGTACGAGGGTGGCGTGCACCGGGTCCAGCGGGTGCCGGCCACCGAGTCGCAGGGCCGGATCCACACCAGCGCGGCCGGCGTTCTCGTGTTGCCCGAGGCCGAGGACGTCGAGGTGACGATCGACCCGAACGATCTGCGGATCGACGTCTACCGCTCCTCCGGCCCCGGCGGCCAGAGCGTCAACACCACCGACTCCGCGGTGCGGATCACCCACCTGCCGACCGGCACCGTGGTCTCGATGCAGAACGAGAAGAGCCAGCTGCAGAACAAGGAGCAGGCGATGAGGGTGCTGCGCGCTCGGCTGCTGGCGCAGGCGCAGGAGGCTCAGGCGGTGCAGGACAGCGCCACCCGGGCCAGCCAGGTGCGCACCGTGGACCGCAGCGAGCGGGTGCGCACCTACAACTTCCCGGAGAACCGGATCTCCGACCACCGGGTCGGCTACAAGGCCTACAACCTCGATGCGGTGCTGGCCGGCGACCTCGACGGGGTGATCGGCGCGCTGGTCGAGGCGGACAGCGCCGCCCAGCTGGCGGCCGCGTCATGACCGGTACGCCGCTGGCCGGGGCCTTGCGGTTGGCCACCGACCGGTTGGCCGCCGCCGGCGTCGACTCCGCCTGCTCCGACGCCTCGGCGCTGGCCGCGCACGTGCTCGGCGTAGGCCGTGGCGAGCTGGCGCTGGTCGGCCACCTCTCCCCGCCCGACGCCGCCCGCTACGAGGAGCTGGTGGCCCGGCGGGCGCGGCGGGTGCCGCTGCAACACCTGCTCGGACGAGCCGGCTTCCGCTACCTGGAGCTGGCGGTCGGCCCCGGGGCCTTCGTCCCCCGACCGGAGACCGAGGCGGTCGTCCAGTGGGCGGTCGACGCCCTGCAGGAGGCGGCCGTGGCGCAGCCGCTGGTGGTCGACCTGTGCACCGGTCCGGGCACCATCGCGCTCGCGGTGGCCAACGAGGTACCCGACGCCCGGGTCCACGCGGTGGAGCGTGACCCCGGCGCGCTGGCGTGGGCACAGCGCAACGCCGACGAGCGGGCCGCCGCCGGCGACGCCCCGGTGGTTCTGCATCTCGGCGACATCGCCGACGCCCTGCACGGCCTCGACGGCACCGTCGACCTCGTGCTGAGCAACCCGCCGTACGTCGCCACCGGCGAGCGCGACCTGGTGGACCCCGAGGTCAAGGACCACGATCCCCCGATGGCGCTGTGGGCCGGCGACGACGGGCTGCACCTGGTCCGGCTGGTCGAGGAGGTGGCTCGCCGGCTGCTCCACCCGGGCGGCCGGGTCGCGGTCGAGCACTCCGACCGGCAGGGGAGCTCGGCGCCGGAGGTCTTCCGGGCCACCGGCTTCTGGACCGAGGTAACCGACCACCGGGACCTGACCGGCCGCGATCGTTTCCTGACCGCGTCCCGGCTGCCGTGAGCTCGATTCTGGGGGATCGGTCCACCCGATGAGGCGGTACGACTGCGCCGTACCGGACGAGCGGGAGCAGGGCCTGCGCGAAGCGGTCGACGCCCTCCGGCGCGCGGAGCTCGTGGTGCTCCCGACCGACACGGTGTACGGCGTGGGGGCGGACGCGTTCACGCCGCGGGCCGTGGACGCGCTGCTGGCAGCCAAGGGACGCGGCCGCGACATGCCGGTCCCCGTCCTGGTCGGCTCCCTGCGCACGCTCGAGGGGGTGGTCGACTCGCTGCCGCCCGCCGGCCGAGAGCTGGCTGAGGCCTTCTGGCCCGGTGCGCTGACCCTGGTCGCCCGGCACACCGTCGGGCTGGCCTGGGACCTCGGCGACACCCGCGGCACGGTGGCCGTGCGGATGCCCCTGCATCCCGTCGCCCTCGAGCTCCTGGCCGAGACCGGCCCGCTGGCCGTCTCCAGCGCCAACTTCAGCGGCTCGCCGCCCGCTCGCGACGTCGAGGAGGCGCAGGCGCAGCTCGGCGATGCCGTGGAGATCTACCTCGACGCCGGACCATGCGGGGACGGGCCGGCCTCGACCATCGTCGACCTGACCGGGGAGGTGCCGCGGGTGCTGCGGGCCGGGGCTGTCCCGCTGGACTCGTTGCGCGCGGTCCTCCCCGCTCTGACGGCATCGGATTGAGGCGGCGAGGAAGGACTGGGTCCTCTTCCGGCCGCCGTTTCGTAGCGGAAAACTGGTAAGTCCCTGTCAACGGCCGGGGAACTGCAGCCGTACAGTGAGAACTGTCTTACTTGTCGCCGCCCAGCTGCCCGCGCAGGAGCCGCCGCATGAGCACACTGTTCTGGGGCCCGGACTTCGACGCGCTGGGCCGCGAGGACCCCGAGATCGCCGACGTGGTGCTGGGCGAGCTGGACCGCCTCCGCGGTGGCCTGCAGCTCATCGCCAGCGAGAACCTCACCTCGCCGGCCGTGCTCGCGGCGCTGGGCTCGACGCTGTCCAACAAGTACGCCGAGGGGTACCCGGGCAAGCGCTACTACGGCGGCTGCTCGGAGGTGGACAAGGCGGAGACCATCGGGATCGAGCGGGCCAAGGCGCTCTTCGGGGCCGAGCACGCCAACCTGCAGCCGCACTCGGGCGCCTCCGCCAACCTCGCGGCGTACGCCGCCCTGCTCTCACCCGGTGACACGGTGCTCGCGATGTCGCTGCCGCACGGCGGCCACCTCACCCATGGCTCGAAGGTCAACTTCTCCGGGAAGTGGTTCAACACCGTTGCCTACGGCGTGCGTCGCGACAATGAGCTGATCGACTACGACGAGGTGCGCGACCTCGCCCTGGAGCACCGGCCCAAGATGATCATCGCAGGGGCCACGGCGTACCCCCGACTGATCGACTTCGCCGCCTTCCGGTCGATCGCGGACGAGGCCGGCGCGGCGCTCATGGTCGACGCCGCCCACTTCATCGGGCTGGTGGCCGGCCAGGCGATCCCGTCGCCGGTGCCGTACGCCGACGTGGTGACGTTCACCACCCACAAGGTGCTCCGCGGGCCCCGCGGCGGCATGATCGTGTGCAAGGCACATCTGGCCCAGCGGATCGACAAGGCGGTCTTCCCGTTCTGCCAGGGCGGGCCGTTGATGCACGCGGTGGCCGCCAAGGCGGTCGCCCTCAAGGAGGCGGCGTCGCCGGCGTACCAGGCCTATGCGCATCAGGTGATTACCAACGCCCAGGCGCTCACCGACGGGCTGACCGCCGAAGGGCTGCGGCCGGTCGGCGGCGGCACCGACACCCATCTGGCCCTGCTGGACCTGCGCGAGACCGGCGTGACCGGCAAGGATGCCGAGGTCCGCTGCGACGCGGCCCGGATCACGCTGAATAAGAACGCCATCCCCTTCGATCCGGAGCCACCGGCGGTGGGGTCCGGGATCCGGGTGGGCACGCCGGCGGTCACGACCCAGGGAATGACCGAGGGCGATATGAAGGAGGTGGCCGGGCTGATCGGCCGGGCCATTCGGGACGCCGACGGCTCGGCCTCGGCCGACATCGCCGCCTCGGTGAGCAGTCTGGTCGCCCGGCATCCGGCGTACGCGCGGGACTGACCGCGGCGGCGGCGGGGGGAGCGGGCGGTGCGCGAATACGCGCTCACCCTGGCGGTGGTCGCCGGGGTCACCTACCTGGTGACACCGATCGCCCGCCGGCTGGCCACGGCGGTGGGGGCGCTGGCGCGGGTCCGCGACCGGGACGTCCACACGATCCCGACGCCCTATGGCGGCGGGGTGGCGATGTACGCCGGCGTGGCGGCGGGGCTGCTGGTCGCCAGCCGGCTGCCGGCCCTGCAGAAGGTGTTCCAGGAGACCCGGGAGCCGCAGGCGGTGCTGATCGCCGGTGCCTTGATCTGCGTGGTGGGCGCGGTCGACGACCGCTGGGGCCTGGACGCGCTGACGAAGCTGGCCGGTCAGACGCTGGCGGCCGGGGTGATGGTGCTGCAGGGCGTCCAGCTGCTGTACCTGCCCGACCCGCGACAGTCCCACAACTTCTTCTCGCTCGGCCCGGACATCGGCGTACCGCTGACTGTCCTGCTCGTCGTCCTCACCATCAACGCGGTCAACTTCGTCGACGGCCTGGACGGGCTGGCCGCCGGCGTTGTGGGCATCGCGGCGCTGGCGTCGTTCGTCTACTCCTATCAGTTGTCGGTCTTGCACGGAATCGAGCGGGCGTTCCCGGCCGCGTTGATCACCGCCGCCCTCGCCGGCGCCTGCCTGGGCTTCCTGCCGCACAACTTCTCGCCGGCGCGGGTGTTCATGGGCGACTCGGGCTCGATGCTGATCGGGCTGCTGCTCGCTGCGGCGACCACAAGTGTGACCGGCCAGCTGGACCCGAGCACGATCAACTCCCTGGACCTGTTCCCCGTGCTGCTCCCGCTGCTGCTTCCGGTCGCGGTGATCGCCATTCCGCTCGTCGACGTCCTGCTGGCGGTCGTACGCCGAACGCGCAGCGGCCGGTCGCCTTTCTCGCCGGACAAGCTTCACCTGCACCACCGGCTGCTCGAGATCGGGCACTCGCAGACCCGGGCGGTGCTGATCATGTACCTGTGGTCGGCGCTGCTGGCCTTCGGTGCGGTGGCGGTCTCGGTGACGCACGGTCCGCTGCTGGTTCTGGGCGCCGCGGCCGGAATGGCGCTGGTTGCGGTGCTGGCAAGCAGCGTCCCCCGGCTGCGAGCGGTCCGGCGGACCGGCGGCTGAGGGGCTGGGGGCTGAGGGCTGACGTGGCGGAACGCGGCGAGGGTCCTGGCCTGCGGAGCCTGGCGGCCATGGGCTCGACGATCGTGGTGAGCGTGCTGACGGGGCTCGGGCTCGGCTGGCTGGCCGACCGCGCCGCCGGGACGACCCCCCTGTTCATCTTCGTGGGGCTCGGATTCGGTATTGTCACCGCTGCGCTCGGTGCCTACCGGGTTCTGCGTAGCTTTTTGTAGCGAAATCGGAGGATGTCGGCGGTGCCAGCTGCGCCCCCACGCTCCGCGGTTGCCACGAGCTACCGACGGACGCTCGTGCTCGCGGGGACACTCGGGCTCGTCGCCCTGATCGTGTTCACCGGGCTCGGCCGGCCGGCCGTCGGCGCGCTGATCTGCGCCGGGCTTGCGCTCGGCGCGTGGAACAGCCGGCGAGTACAGGACTCCTATCCGCAGGTCGTGGCCGACGGTGTGCTAGACCGGCGGGCGATGTCGACCTCCAGCTTTCGCCGGCTCGGCGCGGTGACGTTCGTCGTCATACTGCTGGCGGTGGCGTTCAACCCTGTCGGCTGGAGCTCCGTTATCGGCCTGGCCGCCTTCCAGGTGCTGCTCGTGGCGAACACCGCCGGTCCGCTGTTGCGGGAGGTACGCCGGGGATGAGTGTCCTGGCCGCTGCCGAGATCAAGATCGGCGAACACGTCACCCGGAAGTTTCTCGGCTTGACGTTCAACGTCGACACGATCTGGACCACCGTGATCGCGGGCACCATCCTGGTGTGCCTGGGCCTCTACATGGCCTATCGGGTCACCCGGGGCACGCCGAGCAAGCTGCAGCTTGCCTTCGAGGTCGTCGTCGACGCCGTACGCCGGCAGGTCGAGTCGACCATCGGGCCGGTCGCGCCGTTCGTCGTGCCGCTCGCCGTGACGCTGTTCTTCTTCATCCTCATCGCCAACTGGCTGGAGATCATCCCGAGCGGGCACAGTCCGGAGTACCTGCCCGCGCCCACGGCGGACGTCAACCTCACCTTCGCGCTGGCCCTGCTGGTGATCGGCTGGGCGCTGTTCGTCGGGATCCGGCGGCGCGGCATCGGCGGCTACCTCAAGGGCTACTTCCGGCCATATCCCTTCCTCTTTCCGATCAACGTCATCGAGGAGGTCGCCCGACCGGTCTCCCTGTCCCTGCGGTTGTTCGGCAACCTGTTCGCCGGCGGCATCATGCTCTCGGTCATCGGTCTGTTGCCGGCCACGTTGCTGTGGGCACCGAACGCGGTCTGGAAGCTCTTCGACATGTTCATCGGCCTGATCCAGGCGTTCATCTTCGCGCTGCTGACGGTCCTGTACTTCGCCACCGCGATGGGCGAGGGCGGCCACTGACCCGCTGCCCACCCCCGGCGAGCCGCCAACGATCCCGTGCGCTCTTGCGTCGTCCAACGTCCACCGACTCCGCCACCCCGCCGACCGGCTCGGCCTCGATGAAGGAGAGACATGGCAGTAACCGATAGTGCGATCAAGACGGGCGGTGCCCTCGTCGGCGCGGGACTGGCGCTGGCGGGCGGCGCCATCGGAGCCGGGATCGGCGACGGCATCGCCGGTAACGCGCTCATCTCCGGTGTCGCTCGCCAGCCGGAGGCGCAGGGGCGTCTCACCGGGCTGTTCTTCCTCACCGTCGGCCTCGTCGAGGCTGCCTACTTCATCAACCTGGCGCTGGCCTTCTTCTTCCTCTACGTCCTCGGGAAGTAGCGGTGCACGGCCCCGCCCTCGCCGACAGCGTCTTCATCCTCCCGAACGCGACGATCTTCGCCGAGCTGTTCGCCTTTCTGATCGTGCTGTTCGTGCTGCGGCGATACGTCGTACCGCCGCTGACCAAGGCCATGGAGGCTCGGCAGACGGCGATCCGGACCCAGATCGAGGAGGCGGAGCGAGCTCGGATGGAGGCGCAGAGCACCCTCGAGGACTACCGCGCCCAGTTGGCGGAGGCCCGGGCCGAGGCGAACCGGCTCCGCGAAGAGGCCCGCGAGCAGGGCCGGGCGATCATCGAGGAGCTTCGGGTCAAGGCCCAGGAGGAGGCGGC
>JBPCOB010000233.1:0-22571 GCA_051000715.1 Mycobacteriales bacterium | reverse complement strand
GCCGTCGTGGGTGGCGAAGAGCGCGCCGCCGTACGCCCAGCCGTCCCGCGGCGACGCGAACCGAAGGTCGCGGACGCTCGAACCGGACGTCAGTCGGCCGTCTTGCCAGCGCGGCAGCGGCGCCCTGGGGGCCGGCAGCCCGACCCAGGTCCTTCCGCCGTCCGTACTACGCACCACCGACGTACAGGGTGCCGTGCGGCAGGGGGCGTCGCCGAGCAGGTAGGTGACCCCCCCGCCGACCGACGTGAAGGAGTACGGCAGGAATCCCCGCGGCACCGGACCGCCGACAGCTTCCGGAGGGATCGGAACGCCACCACGAGTGGTTGGTGTGCGCGGGTATGGCGGGGCGCCCTTGGCCGATGGTGAATTGGCCGAGGGTGACGGCGTACCGCTGGCACCCGTGACCGGAGCTATCAGTCGACCGCTGCTGTCCTGCCGGCCGGCCGTCAGGGTGAAACCGCCGCCGACCGAGAGCACAACGGCCACCAGCGCGGCGAGCAGGGTGGTCCGGGCGGTCCGCCGGCGGTGGGCGCGGGCCAGCAGCAGGTCGAAAGTGCCCGCCGGAGGCGGCAGCGGCTCAACCGGCTGGCGGAGGCGGTCGAAGGGGTCGGTCATCGCAGTTCCCCGGAGTCCGAAGTCATCGCGGCGTGCAGGTGGGCACGGGCGTCGTAGAGGGCCCGCTTGACGGTGCCCTCGGGTCGGTTGAGCAGCCGGGCCACCTCGCTGACGGGCAGGTCGGCGTAGTAGTGCAGCAGGACGGGGGCGCGAAGCCGGTCCGGCAGCCGCTCGACCAGGTCGCGTACCGAGGTGTCGGGCGCCGGCGAGCCGTCGGTGCCCGCCACGACCTTCGACAGGGCGCGGGACTCGCGTTCCTGACGTCGCCAGCGGTCACGGACCAGGTTGGTGGCGGTCATGTAGAGCCACGGCTTGGGCTCCGCCACGGTGGTCCAGCGGCTGAGCAGCCGGGTGAAGGCCTCGGCAGCGATCTCGTGGGCCGCCTCCCGGTCACCGACGAGCCGCGCCGTCCAGCCGGCGAGCTGGCCGTAATGGGCGCGGAAGAGCTCCCGGGCGGCCTCGTCGCGGCTGGCCGCCCGCGCGCCGCCACTTGCGATCACAGCGACCACTGTCCCTCCTCGTTCGGCGCTGTGACGGCGCAGGACGGCGGCGGGTTCGGTCAGGTCCGGCGGGCACCCATGGCGAGCTCAGCCGCGAGTTCGGTGACCGCCCGCACGCCGGCCGCCTCGTCCGGCGCGTCGAGGAGCCGGCGGACGAAGGCCGAGCCGACGATCACGCCGTCGGCGTACCCGGCCACCTCGGCCGCCTGGGCGCCCGTGCTCACCCCCAGCCCGACCGCGATCGGCAGGTCGGTGTGCCTGCGGGCCCGTGTCACCAGGTCGGCTGCGCGCTCCCCCATGGATGCCCGGGCGCCGGTGACACCCATCGTGGAGGCGGCGTAGAGGAAGCCCCGGCTCACCGACGCCACTCGGGCGATCCGCTCGTCCTTGGACGAGGGAGCCACCAGGAACACCGGGTCTATCCCCGCCTCCTCGGCCGCGGCCAGCCACTCCGTGGCTTCCTCGGGCGGCAGGTCGGGCGTGATGGCACCGGCGCCGCCGGCGCCGCGGAGGTCGGCGGCGAACCGGCGGGCGCCGTACCGCTCGACCGGGTTCCAGTAGGTCATAACCAGCGTCGGCGCGCCGGTGGCCGCCACCTCGGCGACCGTCCGCAGCACGTCAGCGGTGCGGGTGCCGCCGGCAAGGGCGACGTCGACCGCCGCGGCGATGGTCGGACCGTCCATCAACGGGTCGGAGTAGGGCAGGCCGACCTCCACCGCATCGACCCCGGCCGCCACCATCGCGGTCATCGCCGCCACTGCTCCGGCGTGGGACGGGAAGCCGGCCGGCAGGTAGCCGATCAGCGCGGCCCGGTGCTCCGCCCGGGTCCGTGCGAACAGCTCGTCGAGCGGACTCACCACCCCTCGCCGGTCGCCGTCTCCAGGGGGGCGTCGACCCTCTCCAGCACCTCCTCGACCAGCTCCTCGTCGCGAACCACGCCGAAGAACCGGGCCGCTGTCTCGACGTCCTTGTCACCCCGCCCGGAGCAGCTGACCAGCACCACGGCGCCCGGCCCGAGCTCCGCGCCGATCTGCAGCGCTCCGGCGAACGCGTGCGCGGTCTCGATCGCGGGCAGAATGCCCTCCGTCCGACAGACCAGCGCGAACGCCGCCATGGCCTCCGCGTCCGTCACCGCCCGGTAGCTGGCCCGGCCGGAGTCGCGCAGCCAGGCGTGCTCCGGTCCGACGCCCGGGTAGTCCAGCCCGGCCGAGATCGACGCGGTCGGTAGCGTCTGCCCGTCGTCGTCCTGCAGCAGGTAGGACCGGGCGCCGTGCAGCACGCCGGGCCGGCCGCAGACCAGGGTGGCCGCGTGCCGACCGGTCGCCGTGCCCGCGCCGCCGGCCTCGACGCCGACCAGCGCGACGCCGCCGTCGTCCAGGAACGGGGAGAAGATGCCCATCGCGTTGGAGCCCCCGCCCACGCAGGCCACGACCGCGTCGGGGAGCCGGCCGGCGAGCGCGAGCACCTGGCCGCGTGCCTCTTCCCCGATCACCCGTTGGAAGTCCCGCACCATCCGCGGGAACGGGTCGGGACCGACCACGGAGCCGACCGCGTAGTGGGTGTCTTCGACGTTGGCCACCCAGTCCCGCATCGCCTCGTTGATCGCATCCTTGAGGGTGGCGCTGCCGGCCGAGACGGGCACGACCTCGGCGCCCAGCAACCGCATCCGCGCGACGTTGAGCGCCTGCCGGCGGGTGTCCTCCTCGCCCATGTACACAACGCAGTCCAGGTCCAGCAGCGCGCAGGCCGTGGCGGTGGCCACCCCGTGCTGGCCGGCTCCGGTCTCGGCGATCACCCGCGACTTGCCCATCCGACGGGTCAGCAGGGCTTGACCCAGGACATTGTTGATCTTGTGTGACCCGGTGTGGGCAAGGTCCTCACGCTTGAGCAGCAGCCGGGCGCCGCCGGCGTGCGCGGACAGCCGGCTGGCGTCGGTCAGCGGGGTCGGGCGGCCGGCGTAGGTCCGGAGCAGCCGTTCCAGCTCGGCGCAGAAGCCTGCGTCCGCTCGGGCCGCGTCGAACTCCGCGGCCAGCGCCTCGAGCGCGGCGACCAGCGCTTCCGGGACGAACCGGCCGCCGTACGGGCCGAAGTGACCGGTGCCGTCGGGCCCGGCCGGCGTCATCTGGAGCCGGAGCGGGTCGCGGGGTGGGCGCCGGCGGTGACCAGCTCGGCGACCGCCTGCCGAGGGTCCCGGTCGGTCACCAGCCCCTCGCCGACCAGAACGGCGTCGGCGCCCGCCGCCGCACACGAGAGCAGGTCGTGCGGCCCGCGGATACCGGACTCGGCCACCTTGACCACGTCGACCGGCAGCCGAGGCGCCAGCCGGCGGAACAGCGTGCGGTCCACCTCCAGGGTGCGCAGGTCGCGGGCGTTGACACCGATGACCCGCGCGCCGGCCTCGAGCGCCCGGTCCACCTCGGTCTCGTTGTGCACCTCGACCAGGGCCGTCATCCCCAGCGACGTGGTTCGCTCGACCAGCGCGACCAGGGCGTTCTGCTCCAGGGCCGCGACGATGAGCAGGACCAGGTCGGCTCCGTGCGCCCGGGCCTCCCAGAGCTGGTACGCCGAGATCACGAAGTCCTTGCGTAGCACCGGTACGTCGACCGCGGCGCGGACCGCGTCGAGGTCGGTCAGGCTGCCGCCGAACCGCCGTCCCTCGGTCAGCACGCTGATCACCGCCGCGCCGCCGGCCTCGTAGTCGCGCGCCAGCGCCGCCGCGTCGTCGATCGCGGCGAGCGGCCCGCGCGACGGGCTCACCCGCTTCACCTCGGCGATCACGCCCACGCCGGGCCGGCGCAGTGCCGCCAGGGCGTCCCGGACGCAGGGACGACGGCTCGCCCGCTCCTTGAGGCGGTCCAGCGGGACGGTGGCGGAACGCTCGACGAGGTCGGCGCGCACACCGGCCAGAATGTCGTCGAGCACATTCACGAGCGGGATCTCCACCAAGAAGTCGGCCCCCGGGCGATGCGGTCGCCCAGACTAGCCAGCGGCCACCGGCGGCCCGGCGACCGGGGTACCCGCCGGCACGCTGCCCAGGGGCAACCGGACAGAGAAGGCGGCCCCGCCCTCGGGCGCCGGGCCGGCGGTGGCCGTACCGCCCAATCGGGCAGCGAGCCCGGCGACCAGGGCCAGGCCGAGGCCGGTGCCCACCCGGCGTACGCCGCGGTAGCGGTCGTAGAGGGCCGACCGCTCGAACGCGACCGCAAGATCGTCGCTGGTGAGACCGGGGCCGCCGTCGCGGACCGCCAGCACCGCGTCGGCCCCCAATCCGAGAACCGACAGCACGATGACCTCGCCCGCGGGGGTCACCCGAAGGGCGTTCTCGGCCAGCCCGTCCAGGATCTGACGGAGCCGGGTGGCGTCGGTCCGCGCGACCAGCGGCTCGGCTGGCGCCTCCACGCGCAGCACGACACCCAGGCGCGAGCAGCGGGCGGCCCAGACCGCTCCGGCCTCCCGGACCAGCTCGGCGAGGTCGACCGGCGCCAGATCCACCCGAAAGTCCTGGGCGCCGAGCCGGGCGAGGTCCAGCAGATCCGATACCAGGCGCTCGAGCCGGACCGCCTCGGCCAGCATGGTGCGCCCGGTCGCCGGTACCGCCGTCGGCGGAACGACACCATCCGCCAGGGCCTCGGCGTAGCCCGTCACGGCGGTCAGCGGCGTACGGAGCTCGTGGGATACCGACAGCAGAAACTGGCGCTGGCGGGCCTCGCTGGTGGCCAGCGCGCCGGCCAGGGTGTTCAGCGCCGAGGTCACCTCGACCACCTCGGCGGGTCCCGCCGCCACCAGCCGTACGTCACGGGCACCGGCAGCCATCCGGTGGGCCGCGGCCGCGGCGCGTTGCAGCGGGCGGGCCAGCCGACGGGCCAGCAGGGCCCCGGCCGTCGCGGCACCAACCAGCCCGATCAGCAGCGCGAGCAGCGTGCGCCGGCGGACGTCGTTGGTCACCCCGCGCGCCACCGTGGCCTGCTGCACGAACACGACCGCGCCGCCAGCCGGCAGCGGGCGGGCGACCACCAGCACCCGCCGGTCGGCCACCCGGCGGACGTCCGAGATGGGGCGGCCCTGGCGCAGCCTGTCGAGGTCGGACGATCGGAGCAACATCGCCGAACCGTCCAGCTGCCCGGTGCCGGTGAACCTGCCGACGTCGATGTGCTGGAGCTGCAGCACCCGGCGGAACTGGGCTCGCCGCAAGGCTGCCGCGGGCAGATCCTGCGGGCCGGCGAGGCCGACCACGACCTCCGCCTGCCGGTTGAGCGCCGCCAGCGACTGAGTTTCGGCGACGCCCCGAGCCAGCTGGATGGAGACCAGCCCCGCGAGCAGTACGGCGACCGCGGCCACCGCGGTCATCGCCAGCGCCGCCCGCGGCGCCAGGCCGAGCCGGCGGGTGGCCGGCATCCTCACCCCGCCTCGTCCGCCGCATAGCCGACGCCACGTACGGTCCGGATCGGGCTCGCGGAACCGAGCTTGGCCCGCAGCTGGGCCACATGCACGTCGACGGTGCGGGTGCCGGCCGCGGCGGCGTACCCCCAGACCTCGGAGAGCAGCTGTTCACGGGAGAACACCCGTCCGGGCCGACGCATCAAGAACGCCAGCAGGTCGAACTCGGTAGCGGTCAGCTCGACCGGCGCCTCGTTGGCGCTCACCCGGCGCCGAGCCAGGTCCAGTGCGGTGCGCCCCACGGAGAGCACCGCCTCGCCGCCGGGGTCTCCGGCGGCGCGCCGCATCACGGACTTGACCCTGGCAACCAGCTCGCGGGGCGAGAACGGCTTGGTGATGTAGTCGTCGCCACCCATCTCCAGGCCGAGCACCCGGTCCACCTCGTCGTCGCGGGCGGTGACGAACAGCACCGGCGTCCAGTTGCCCTCCGCGCGAAGCGCCCGGCACACCTCGGTGCCGTCGAGCAGCGGCAGCCCGACGTCGAGCACGATGGCAGCCGGCCGCACCGTCCGGGCGGCGGCTAGACCAGCGCGGCCGTCCACCTCGACCTGCACGCCAAAGCCCTCCCGGGCCAGGTACATCCGTTCGAGATCGGCAATAGCCCTCTCGTCCTCGATGACGAGGACCAGCCCCCGGCTCCCGGTCACCGGTCACCTCCTGGTCTCCCAGGCTACGGCGCCCCGACGCAGATCAGATGCCTGATCCGCCCCGCCGACGGATCTCGGCGAGGTCCTCGGCCATCCGGAAGATGACCACCATGACCTCCAGGAGCACCCGGTAGACCGCGACGAACACGATGAGGACGTAGAGGACCTTCACCACCCTGGTGGCGACGAAGCTGGAGAAGCTGAATTCGAACAGCGAGGGGAGGAAACCCTTCGCCGAGCCGCCACCCGGGCCAGCGGCGGCAGAACCGCCGGGATACCCCAGCGGCGGGCCGCGGGTCGGCCGGTGCAGGCTGGACGCCGGCTGGTGGTGGCGGATCGTACGGCGAGCCGGGTGGCTCGAAGCCTCCCTGGCCTGGTCCCTCGGGCATGGTCATTCCCTCCGTGCTTCGGCGGGGGATGCACCGTAGCGGCAACCGGGCCCAGCGAAGGGTGATTGCGCGATCACCGAGGCGTTGGCGAAGCTAACGGGTCGGGTCCTCGCCACGTTCCAGGGCGTCCCAGATCTCCGCCGGCCCGATCGGGGCAGCCGGCCGATCGGCTCCTGGAGCGTCGTAGCGCGCCGACAGGGCGGTCCAGCGCCCCCCGCGCGCCGCAGTGAGCAGGCCGGCCGCACAAACCAGCGCTCCGCCCACCACGGAGACCCGAGGCCAGACGGTCATCCGGATACCGTCGGTAGAGGCCCCGCGCACGCCGGAGATCCGCTCAGCCGTCGGCCGCACCGCCCGGGGCAGGTCGAGGGCGACGTACACCGAGGCCGCCATCACTCCGGCGCCGGCCAGGGCGACCAGCACACCGGTGGCGAGCCGGCCGGCACCCCGGGTGGCGAGCACCGCCACCACCCCGGCCAGGCCAACCAGGCCGAGCGCGGCAGCCACCGGGGCCACACTGCGGCCGCTGGCGGCCACCGCGACCGTCGGAAGCGGCGCCTGCCGCAGCACGGCCCGCGCCCACGGCCGGCCGGCGGCCAGCAGGACCAGACCCGCGCCGGTCAGTTCGAGCAGTCCGGCGACGGCCGGCTCCCGAGACCTGCGGCCCGGTGAACGCGCCGTGGTGGTCACCCAGCGGCCGAACCCGCGTGGGCGCCGAAGAACCGCCTGCTGGCCGGATGGAACGCCAGCAGCCCGACGATCCCGCCGTTGAGCAGGAGCCCGACGATGCCGGCGACCGGATTGGCGCCGAGCTGGAGCACGTCGCCCAGCAGAGACAGACCGCTGAGGACCAGGGCGACCATGCGAGCGACCCGATCGCCTTGGCGGGTTCTGCCAGCCACCACCACATAGGCAAGGGCGAAGGCGAGAGCGAGCAGCGCGCTGGCCAGTCGGGTCCGGTTCACCGCGGCGGCGACGATGCTCAGGAGCCCCTGCACGAGCGCCAGGCCGGCAACGACGTACATCAGGACGGACGCGGTGCGAACGGCGGGCGGCGCCGGTCGGCGAGCCGCGGCTCCCCGCGGACCCGTCGGCTGCGCCGGCGAGCCGCCCATGACCTCGGACACCGGCGCGCCTTCCTGGTTGACGAACGCCCAGTCTGACAGTCGAGGCGGTGAGGCCGGCTTCAGCGCGGCGTCGCCACCGTCGCCAGCGCGTCCGGAAGTAGGAACGCCCCGGTGGCCAGCGCTCCGCCGACGACCGCTCCCTCCACCCCGGTCACGTCGGCGATCGCCCGCAGGTGCGCGAGACTGCCCACTCCTCCGCTGGCGAGGACGGCGCGGTCGGTGGCCCCTCGCACGAGTCTGAGCAGAGCCAGATTGGGCCCGGCCAGCGTGCCGTCCCGGCGGACGTCGGTGACCACGTAACGAATGGCGCCGGCGGCGTCCAGGGAAGCCAGCACGGCGAGCAGCTCACCGCCGGCCCGGGGCGAACCTCGAGCGGCAAGCCGGCCGTCCTGCACGTCCAGCGCGATCGCCAGCCGGTCCCCCGCCCGGGCGATCGCCGTACCCACCCAGGGCGCGTCCTCCGCGGCCGCCGCGCTCAGCACCACCCGGGCCGCCCCGGTGTCCAGAGCGGCGCGAAGCCCGGCGTCGTCCCGGATACCGGCGGAGAGCTGCACGGCCACGTCGAGGCGGCGGACGACGTCGGCAACCAGCTCGGCGTTGCTTCCCCGCTCGAAGGCGGCGTCGACGTCGACCAGGTGGATCCAGCGGGCGCCGTGCTGTTGGAAGCCGAGGGCGACCTCGACCGGATCCCCGTCCCCGACCGGGCCCGCCACCTGGCCCTGCACCAGGCGGACCGCGCGGCCGGCGACCACGTCGACCGCCGGCAGCAGCGTGAACGACACGTTGGGAAACCTATCCTCGGTCCGTGACCGAGCAGCTGCCGCTCTTCCCGCTGGCAACCGTGCTGTTCCCCGGGCTGGTGCTGCCCCTGCACGTCTTCGAGGAGCGCTACCGGCTGCTGGTCCGCGAGCTGGTCGACCGCCCACCGGGCGCGGGTGCCCGGTTCGGCGTCGTGGCGATCCGGTCCGGCCACGAGGTGGGCCCGAGCCTGCCGAACCTGCATGACGTGGGCTGCATCGCCGAGCTGCGAAAGGTCGAGCCGTACGACGACGGCCGGTTCGACATCCTCACCACCGGCGGTGCGCGGTTCCGGCTGAGAGAGATAGACACCTCCCGCGCCTACCTCACGGGCGAGGTGGACATGCTTCCCGAGGACGTCGGGGACCCCGCATCGGCGGGAAGTCTCACCGGGCGGGTGCAGGCGGCCTTCGCGGCGTACCTGCGAGCGCTGGGAAAGGCGCAGGGCTCGGTGCCGGAGCTGCCGGACCTGCCTGCCGAGCCGCTGCCGCTGTCGTACCTGGTGGCGGCAGCCGTGGTCGGCGACCTGCCGGACAAGCAGCGCCTGCTGGCCGCCCCCGATGCAGTCAGCAGGCTGGAGCTGGAGCTGTCGCTGCTGTCCCAGGAGATCCGGCTGCTGGGCGCGCTGTCGGCTGCACCGGCCGTGGACCTCACCCGCCAGATCTTCAGCGCCAACTGAGACGACGACGGGAGCTACAGGTCTTCCCACCATCGGGCCTGCACCGCCAGCGCCAGCACGGTGAGCACCCCGGCGAGCGCCCAGCCGACCAGCACACCCTTCGCCCGCAGGGACGGAGTGAGCGATGCCGAGGTGCCCGGCGGGCCGTGCAGAGCGTGACGGAACTCGGCCAGCCCGATCCGATGGCCCACCCGCCAGGCGACGTAGGACCCGACCAGACCACCGGCCGTCAGCCCGATGGCAGTCGCCACGCCGTGCCGGCGGCCGCCGAGCAACAGCGTGAGTACGGCGCACAGGACGCCGGCCGCCACCGTCAGCAGCAGGAACGTGCCGTCCGCGGCGATGAATGCCTTGGTGTTGGGGTCCGCCAGATCGGCACCCGCGGCCGAGACGACCACCCGGGCGCGGGGAGCCAGCACCGACCACACCAGTCCGAGTGGGAGACCGAGCAACGCCACCCCGGCGGTAGTCGCCGCGGCGGTCAGCACGTCTGCTCGCCGCCGGTCGCGCCGATAACCCGAGGGCGCGGCTCCTGGTTCGAGTGGCGTCAGGCTCACGCCGCCACGAGCCGGTCGCCGGCGACGACCGCGACCGGCCGCCGCCACGCTCGCGGGTCGGCCAGCGGGTCGCCGCGCAGGAGCACGACGCCGGCAGGCGCACCGACGACGAGCTGCCCGCTCGCGCCGGTAATGCCGGCCGCGCCGGCTGACCCCGCTGTCGCCGCGCGCAACGCCCCCTCCTCACCCAGCCCAGCCTCGGCCAGCCGCCGCAGCTCCCTCGGGTCGACCCCCGGCGCCGTACCGGCGTTGCCCAGGTCGGTGCCGTAGACCAGCTCGACGCCGGCTGCGACGAACGCCTCCGCGTTCGCGAGCACACCCTTGCCACCGCGGCTGCCCGCCAGGGTCTGCAGCGTCGAGATCACCCGGACGCCGGCCGCCGCCAGCCGCTCGACCAGTCGGGCGGGCAGCCGTTCGGTGGGGGTGTGCACCAGCTCGTCCACCCCCGCGTCGAGCGCCCGCTCGACCATCGCGGCCGTCAGCGCGTGCGCGACCACGGCCAGGCCGGCGTCGTGGCCGGCCTGGACCACCGCCCGCGCCACCTCGGCAGGCGGCACCGGCTGGCCACCGGCCGGCTCGAGGGCCAGCTTGACGAGGTCCACGCCGGCCGTCGCCAGTTGCCGGACGGTGGCTGCCGCGGTGGCCGGAGAGTCGATGAAAGCGGCGAACCCGTCGGCGCCCCACCCGTTCGACGGGTAGCCGCCCGGGGCGGTCAACAAGGGCCCGGCCACCGAGACGTACGGCGCACCTGCGCCGGGGCCGGTCCGCCAGCGCAGCGCCCGCTCCAGCGGCGCGCCGAGGTCGCGGACACCGACCAGCCCCCCACGCAGCTCCTCGTCCGGGCCGCCGAAGGCCAGGTGCACATGGGCGTCGACGATGCCCGGTCCGACCCAGTGCCCGGACCCACCCAGCCGACGAAATTCGGCGGGCACCTGGACCTGCCCGGCCGGTCCGACCGCGGCCACCTCACCACCCGGGCCGACCAGCACGACGCCGTCGTCGCAGGTCGAGCCCGAGCTCCCACACCACACCCGGCCGAACAACGCCAGCCCGTCATGCGCCTCGTTCACTGCCACGCCGAGATCGTCATCCACACCAGGATGTCGAGGATGCGCAACCGGGTCAGCGTGGCACCGCGGCTCGCCGCGAAAGCCTCCAGCTCCGCGAACCGCGCCTGCTCGACCTGCAGGTCGGCCCGCATCGAGCGGCATAGTAGATCGATGAAGGTGACCCAGGTGCGGCCCGACTCGGCCGGGATGGCGCCGGGAGCCGTGTACGCCGCCAGAATCCGCGAGTCGTAGATCGGCACCAGGTCGGGACGCTTGCGGTGCAGCACCTTGGCGACGATCGTGCCGCGCACCCCGCGCCGACGGTAGGCCGGATCGTCGAGCACGTCGAAGAGCTCGGCCACCGATGCGACGTCGTCGTCGTCGGCCTCCTGAAGGGCCACCGGCGGCAGGGATGCCACCCGGGACAGCAGCGGCAGCATGTCGAACAGCACCCGGAACCGGCTCGCGTCGACGTAGGCCTCCAGCAGGGCCGGCGCCAGCAGGTCGCCGGTCACCAGCTCGACGCTGCCGTTGGTTACCAGCGTGTCGTACGCCGGCCAGGCGTAGCCGTTGCGCGGGTCGAGGTAGGCGCCCAGGAGCTCCTCGGGGGACTCGACCACCAGGGTCCCGGTGCACAGCGCGAGCTCGGCCACCTCAACCGCCACTCAGGCAGGCCGGGCCGAGCAGTGCCTTGAGGTCGGCCATCAGGGCCGGCGAAGCCGCGACCCGCAGCCGGTCGTCCAGCCGCAGCACCCGGGTCCGGCTGCCGGACAGCAGCTGGAGCTGCACGTCGGTGGTGCCCGGATGGCTGGCCAGCACCTCGGAGAGCCGCTCCACCACCGGGGGGGTGCATCGGCCCGCCGCCAGCGAGACGACCACCGGCCCCCGCGGCCCCGTGGCCAGCTCCGGCACGGTCACCTCCATGGCGACCAACCGGGGGACGTCCTCCCGCTTGTCCACCCGGCCGCGCACGACCAGCACCGCGTCCTCGGCCAGGTGCAGGCCGCACTGCGCGTAGGCCTGCGGGAAGAACAGCACCTCGACGGCGCCTTCGAGGTCCTCGAGGGTGGCGGTCGCCCACGGTGCGCCCTGCTTGGTGACCTTGCGCTGGAGGGTGGACAGGATGCCGCCCACGGTCACCACCGCGCCGTCGGCGAGCCCCTCGCCGGTCAGGGTGGCCACCGTCGAGTCGGTGACCGCGGCCAGCACGTGCTCCACCCCCAGCAGCGGGTGGTCGGAGACGTAGAGGCCCAGCATCTCCCGCTCGTAGCCGAGCAGGACGGCCTTCTCCCACTCCCCCAGCGGGATCGGTATCGAGAGCCCGTTCCCCGCTTCGCCCGGTATCCCGTCACCGGTCCCGAACAGGTCGAACTGACCGATCGCCTCCGCCCGCTTGGTGTCCATGCAGGCGTCGAGCGCCTCGGCGTGGATCTGCAGCAGCCCGCGCCGGGTGTGGCCGAGGGAGTCGAAGGCGCCGGCCTTGATCAGCGACTCGACGACCTTCTTGTTGCAGGCGACCGGTTCGACCTTGCGCAGGAAGTCGGGGAAGTCGGCGTACCGGCCCTTGGACCGGCGCGCTGAGATCACCGAGGCAACCACGTTGGTCCCCACGTTGCGCACCGCGGCCAGGCCGAACCGGATGTCGGTACCCACGGGTGCGAAGTCCGCGTCGGAGGAGTTGACGTCGGGGGGCAGCACCTTGATCCCCATCCGCCGACACTCGTGCAGGTACAGAGCGCTCTTGTCCTTGTCGTCCTGCACCGAGGTCAGCAGCGCCGCCATGTACTCGGCCGGATAGCGTGCCTTGAGGTACGCCGTCCAGTACGAGACCAGCCCGTAGCCGGCGGAGTGCGCCTTGTTGAAGGCGTAGTCGGCGAACGGGACCAGCACCTCCCACAGCTTGGCGGCGGCGGCGTCGGAGAACCCGCGGGCCCGCATCCCGGCATGGAACCGGTCGTACTCCTTGGCCAGGATCTCCCTCTTCTTCTTGCCCATCGCGCGCCGCAGCAGGTCGGCCTGGGCCAGCGTGTAGCCGGCCACCTTCTGGGCGGCGGCCACCACCTGCTCCTGGTAGACGATCACCCCGTAGGTCTCGTCGAGGACCTCGGCGAGCGGCTCGGCCAGCTCGGGATGGATCGGCTCGATCGGCCGTCGGCCATGCTTGCGCTCGACGTAGTCGAGGTGCGCGCCGACCCCCATCGGGCCAGGGCGGTAGAGCGCGATGAGGGCGGCGATGTCTTCGAAGCTGTTCGGCTGCATCGAGCGCATCAGCGAGCGCATCGGCCCGCCCTCGAGCTGGAAGACCCCGATCGACTCCCCCCGGCACAGCAGGGCGTAGGCCGCCGGCTCGTCCAGCGGCACCTCCTCGAGGACCACCCGCTCACCGCGGTTGGCCTCGACGTGCCGCAGGCAGTCCTCGAGGACGGAGAGGTTGCGCAGGCCGAGAAAGTCCATCTTGAGCAGACCCAGCGCCTCGACCGTGCCCATGTCGAACTGGGTGATGACGGCCCCGTCGGCCTCCCGGCGCCAGACCGGGATGTGGTCGGTCAACGGATCACGGCAGATCACCACCCCGGCCGCGTGCACGCCGGCCTGCCGCTTGAGCCCCTCCAGGTCGCGGGCCGTGTCGAGCACCCGCTGCGCCTCCGGATCGACGGCGTACGCCGCCCGCAGCTCGGCCCCCTCCCGGTAGCGCGCGGCACCGGCGTCGAAGCAGTCGGCCAGTGACACGTCGCGGCCCATTACGGCGGTGGGCATCAGCTTGGACAGCCGGTCGCCCACGGCGTAGGGGTAACCGAGCACCCGGGCGGAGTCGCGGATCGCCTGCTTGCCCTTGATCGTGCCGAAGGTCACGATCTGGGCGACCCGGTCCTCGCCGTACCGCTCGGTGGCGTAGCGGATCATGTCGCCGCGCCGGCGCTCGTCGAAGTCCATGTCGATGTCGGGCATCGACACCCGGTCGGGGTTGAGGAACCGCTCGAACATCAGCCCGTAGCGGATCGGGTCGAGCTCGGTGATGCCCAGGCAGTAGGACACCGCGCAGCCGGCCGCCGAGCCACGGCCCGGTCCCACCCTGATGCCGTTCGCCTTCGCGTGCCGGACCAGGTCGGCGACCACCAGGAAGTACGCCGAGAAGCCCATCGTGGTGATCACGCCGAGCTCGTAGCCGACCTGGGAGCGCTGTTGCTCCGTCGGCGAGTCGCCGTAGCGACGGCGCAGCCCCCGCTCGACCTCCGCCCGCAGCCAGGACTCCTCGGTCTCCCCGGCCGGCACCGGGAAGTGCGGCAGCAGGTTCTTGCCCTCCTCCAGGCGTACGTCGACCCGCTCGGCGATCGCGAGGGTGTTGTCGCAAGCCTCGGGATGGTCGCGGAAGAGCTCGCGCATCTCGGCCGGTGACTTGAGGTAGAACTCCGCCCCCTCGAAGCGGAAGCGGGTCGGGTCGGCCAGCGTCGACCCGGTCTGGACACACAGCAGCACCTCGTGGGCGACCGAGTGCTCCTTGCGCGTGTAGTGCAGGTCGTTGGTCGCCACCAGCGGCAAACCCAGCTCGGCGGCGATGCGGACCAAGCCGGGAAAGACCCGCCTTTCAATGTCGATGCCGTGCGACATCAGCTCGACGTAGTAGTTGCCGGCGCCGAAGATCTCGGCGTACTCCCCGGCGGTCCGCTTGGCGCCGGCGTAGTCGCCGCGCAGGAGCAGCTGGGACACCTCGCCGCCCGGGCAGCCGGTGGTGGCGATCAGGCCGGCGGCGTGCCGGTCTAGCAGTTCACGGTCCATCCGCGGCTTGTAGTAGTGGCCCTCGAGGCTGGCCAGGCTGGCCAGCTTGACCAGGTTGGCCCACCCCTGCCCGTCGGCCGCCCAGATGGTGAGATGGGAGTACTTGTCGGTCTTGGCCCCGTCGGCGCCGGAGCCCGGCCGCTTGTCGAAGCGGCTCCCCGGCGCCAGGTAGGCCTCGATGCCCAGGATCGGCTTGACGCCGGCCGCCGTCGCCTTCTTGTAGAAGTCGTAGGCGCCGTAGAGGTTGCCGTGGTCGGTCATCGCCAGCGCCGGCATGCCCATGGCGGCCGTCTCGGTGAACAGGTCGCCGAGCCGGGCCGCGCCGTCGAGCATGGAGTACTCGGTGTGCACGTGCAGGTGCACGAACGTGTCGCTCACGCGCTCCAAGCCTCCCCTCGCGGACATGCGCCGGTAACGAGCAGCGGCGGGCGCGGGGAAGGAGCGACCGGGCCGATCGGGGCGGGCTCGCCCGCCGGGGTCTGTTCTAACACGGCCCCCGGACAAGTTGGGCTGCCGCAGCGCCCGCGCTGACGTGGCGTGTCTGGGCGTCGACGCCCGCGCATCACGGTAACGCCCGGCCAGCCGCCGGCAACGGCGGAGATGTCGGAGACCGGCCGCGCGAGCCCACTGAGCAAGCTCACGCTGTCGCCGAAGAGGGCGGCGCAACCTCGACGTCGGCTCGCGTCGCCGGCGGGACCGGTCGAACTCACCCGCGGTGGGCTCAACGGCCGGTTGCGCCGAAGGGCAGCGCAGAAAGCACTCGCGTACCGGCACCGGAGAGAACCTTGTCGGTGCATACCAGCTCAACCGTTTCGACACGAAAGCTGCCGAAGCCCTGATGGCGCATTCGCGAAGCCAGCCGACGTAGCTGCGTCAGCTCCTCGTTTCCGTAGCGCACCAGATTGATGAACCCCAGGTCGTCGCCCAGGTGGGCGTGGCGCTTGGCTGAGGCGACGGGTCTCAGGCTGTGCCAAAGGCCGCGTCGCAGCTGTGCCAATGTGCCCGGCGAGTGATCGTCGGCGGCCCCTGCGAACAGGGAGTGCCGCCCGACGACCAAGCCGCGGACAGTCAACCTCACAGCCGGAGCCGCCGCCATAACGCGAGCCAGGATTGGCGCCACCCGGTCCGCCGCCTCGTCCAGCGCCTCATCGGGGGCGCGGAGCGAATCAAGGTTGAGCAGGGTGACGTGCAGGCTCGTCGCCGGATAGTGGTAATGGTTGGGCGTCGCGCGTCGCAATGCCCCCAGCTCGCCGTACAGGCGGTCAGCGAGCTCGAACGGCAGCCGCACAACGGTGGTCAGGAACGGGCCGCCGGGCGTCACCGGCTGCCAGGTTTCGAGCCCCCGGAGGCGCAGCTGC
This sequence comes from Mycobacteriales bacterium, assembly GCA_051000715.1. Lineage (GTDB taxonomy): Bacteria > Actinomycetota > Actinomycetes > JALYNC01 > JALYNC01 > JBPCOB01. The sequence goes on along the minus strand of JBPCOB010000233.1, from coordinate 6,638 downwards.
GCCCACTCCCGCGCGGCTAGCGCGTCGAGGAGCAGCTGTCGAGGAATCGCGAGACGTGGTCCAGCAGAATGCGACGACACGTCGGGCAGCCTCTCGGACGTCGTGGGGAAGTGCGCCGGACACGTGTGTCGAGAGCCTACTTCCTGACCCATCCGGAAGTGGAGGTCGACCCGGACGTACTTGTACCCCAGTGGGGCCTGTCGCAGGATGGCCGCCGCCGACTGGATCGGGTCGCCCGGGAACCATGGGCCCAGACCCTCTCGGCCATCTCCTGCAACACGGAGACGAAGGCTCGAGAAACGGCCGAGGCCCTCGCCGCCATACGGGGAGTTCACATCCGGGAGGATCACGAGCTGGGTGAGAACGACAGGTCGGCAACGGTTTCCTGCGGCCGCCAGAGTTCGAGGCCACGGCGGACGAGTTCTTCTCGAATCCCGATGTCAGCATTCGTGGCTGGGAGACCGCTCGGGACGCGCAGGTACGCATTCTTCGCGCCGTCGATCGGGCCATTGCGGCCGCGGGCGGAGGCGACATCGCGGTCGTCTCGCATGGCGGCGTCGGAACGCTGTTCCTCTGTCATCTCATCGGCGTGCCGATCGACCGACAGCATGACCAGCCAGGGCAAGGCAGTTTTTTCTGTTTCGACCCGGGAGGCGGGAGCTGTTGCACGGCTGGCGGCGCCTGGGCGAGCAGCGCTGACCAGGGCAGGCCGGGTCGGATGGCCCGGTGGAGAAGCGGCTTGGCCGGTCAGGGCTTTCCACCGGGAGGGCAATGCACGCGTGGCTCCGACGCCGCGCTTGTCGTTCTTGCGGCGTTACTGCAGCCCGCCCGTCCTATAGCAGTGAAGGGGCATGCTCTCGCATGCCGATGAGTGGTTGAGTGCTGTCCACCACCCGATGCTCAGTCGAATCGGTCAGCGGGTCAGGCGCCAACCTTGCGGCGAGCGGTATTGCTGGCCTGTGCATAGCGGCGGAAAGTGTCGCCGGAGCGGCGTAGACTCGAACGCATGTTCGAGAGGCAGTCGTACGGCACGCAGGGCCACGACGCAGCACGGACTTCTGCGCCGGACCTCGAGGAGCCCCTCGAGCTTGTCCTGCGGTCGGTGCTCACGGCTCCGCCCGGTGTCCCGGCCGCCGACGTACTGGCGGATATCGACCCGACGTCGCTCGACCAGCGCGGCCAGCTGCTGCTGCTCCAGGCCTACGAGCGCCAGGCCCGCTGGGTCGCGGCCCGTCAGCAGGCCGTGCTGGCCGCTGTGGCCGGTCCTGCCCCCCAACCGCGGGCCGACGACTTGATCAGTCTGGACGACTGGATCAACATGGACGTCGCCGCCACGTTGCGACTGGCGCCCTCGACCGCAGACCGGCGGATCGCCGTCGCCCGGCGGTTGGCCGGTCCGCTGACGGCCACCGCGGCGGCGCTCGGACGGGGCGAGATCTCCTACCTGCACGCGGTCGCGCTGGCCGAGGGCACCGAGGAGCTCAGTGACGCAGTAGCTCGGTCGGTCGAGGCCCGATTGCTGCCGACCGCAGACGCCAAGCCGGTCGGTCGGTTCCGGCGCGTCGTCGCCCGCGCGGTGGCGGCCGCCGATCCCATCGGGGCAGAGCTCCGGCACGCCGAGGCCAAAGCATCCTGTGAGGTCAACTGCTGGCCCGAGGGAAACGGCATGGGATGCCTCCAGGCCCGGCTCCCCGCGGCGGGCGTCGCGCTGATCGACACCGCGCTGACCGCCGGCGCGCTCGCCCTCGGACCCGACGACCGCCGCAGCATGGATACCCGCCGCGCCGAGGTGCTCATCAGCTGGGCCCGCGCCGCGCTGGAGGACCCCAACCTGCCGAGCCGCCACCGGCGCCGGCCGCACGTGCAGGTCACCATCGACCTGCCGACGCTGCTGGGCCTGGCCGACAACCCGGGTGAGCTTGCCGGTCACGGCCCGATCCCGGCATCCGCAGCCCGGGCGCTGGCCGCCGACGGCGAGTGGCGCCGAATGGTGACCGACCCCACCACCGGCACCCTGCTCGACTTCGGCCGCCGCACCTACGTGCCGCCGGCAGCACTGGTTGACTTCCTGTTCGCTCGGGATGGCACCTGCCGTTTCCCTGGCTGCCCTCGGCCGGCCGAGCTTTGCGATCTCGACCACCAGATCCCCTGGGACCAGGGCGGCACCACCGATCGGGCAAATATGGGTCCCCTCTGCCGTCGCCATCATCGGCTGAAGACGCACACCGGCTGGCAGCTCAAACGCAACCCCGACGCCAGCGTGACCTGGATCAGCCCGGCCGGCCTGACGTACCGGGTGAGACCGCCGACGGTGCCGCCCGACGGCTGACCGCCATGACTCAAGTCCCTCCTGTCACGTGCCGGCGCGCCGTCATCGGTGCGGAAGCAAGGATGCATTGCGTGACGCCAACGACGCGGGTGCACCTCGAGCTCGGAAGAGATGGGTATTCGCCAGCGCCCTCGACTGGCCCGGGTGGTCCCGGCGCGGGAAGGCGAGGAGGCGGCGCTGGCGGAGCTGCTGGGCTATCCGGCCGGTACGCCGCCGTCGTCGGTCCCGACTTCCCAGCCGGGGAGCTCCGCGTGGTGGGGAAGGCGCCGGGAACAGGACCACCGACTTCGGTGCCCCGGATGCACGCGCCAGCTCCGACAGTGAGCCGCTCACATCGGCGGACGCCGACCGGCTTGCCGGACTGCCGGAGCGTTGCTGGCGTGCGTTCGACGACGTCGTGGCATCGGCGCCGGCCGAGCTGCGCAAGGGCCCGCGCGGTGGCGGCCGGGAATGGGACGCCATCGCCGACCACGTGCGGGAGGCCGAGCGCAGCCACGGCCGGACGGTCGGCGTCCGGCCGTCGCCGGGCACTGCCTGGCCGGAACGGCGCGCCGCCGTATCGGCCGCGCTGAGGAACGGGGTACCGGACGGCTCATGGCCGGCGCGGTACGCCGTACGGCGGTTCGCCTGGCACGTTCTCGACCATGCCTGGGAGATCGAGGACAAGAGCGTCTATGGCAGCGCAAGGTCCTTGGCGAAGGAGTACTCCACGGTGTTGCTGCGGTCGTGGAGCTCGCGGCTGCAGGGCAGCCGGGAGTAGCCGAGGCGCTCGTAGAGGCGGTGAGCGTCGGCGAAGCGGGTGTCCGACCACAGCTGCACCCGGCCGGCACCGCGACGGCGGGCCTCCGACTCCACCCGTGCGACCAGCTCGCCACCGAGTCCCTGCCGGCGCGCGGCCGCAGCGACGTACAGGCTGCGCAGGGAGACCGTTCCGGCACCTTCAGGCGTGACCCCGACGCAGGCGACGACCTCGCCGTCGAGCTCGACGACCTCCAACGTGCCGCCCTTCTCGGCGTACGCCGACGCCGGCGCTCGCAGCCACGGCTCCTCACCGTCGACGTCCATCACACAGCCGGGGTACTCGGACCAGCAGCCCTCGATCAGCGCTATCAGTGCCGCCGAGTCCGCGTCGGTCGCCACCCGGACGACCGGCAGGGCCTTGCGCATGGCGACATGGCGGATCCCTGCCTCGACGAACTCGGCACCGTAGGCCGCGTAGCCCGCCCGGTCGTAGAAGCCGCGCGCGTGCGACTGCGCGTGCAGCTCCACCCCCCGCAGGCCGCGGGCTCGGGCCGCGCCTTCGAGAGCGGTGAGCACGGCTCGGCCGACCCCCGCGCCGCGAACAGCCGGGCACACCGCCATCCGACCAACGACGCCGAACCCGTCCGGCCGAGCCACCAGCCGGCCGGTTCCCACCACCTCGCCGTCCCGGCGGGCGACGACGTGGTCGGCGACCGCGTCGAGGGGGTCGCGCTCGATCTCCGGTGGGACGCCCTGTTCGATGCCGAAGACCTCCCGGCGGACGGCGTACGCCGCAGCCAGCTCGGCCGCCCCGGCGACCGGCCCGGCACAGACTCGGCCTAACCCCGGCCGCGTCACGACTCCGCCCGCAGCCGGTCGATCGCTCCTGCGAGGTCGGCCGGCGGCTCGCTGGTGAGCTCAACCATCCGGCCGTCCGCGGGATGCGGGAAGCCGAGGTGGACGGCGTGCAGCCACTGGCGGGTCAGCCCGAGCCGGCCGGCCAGCGTCGGGTCGGCGCCGTAGGTGATGTCGCCCACGCAGGGATGGCGCAGCGCGGCCATGTGCACTCGGATCTGATGGGTCCGACCGGTCTCCAACCCGACGTCGAGAAGTGACGCGCCCCGGAACGCCTCGACCGTCTCGTAGTGGGTCACGCTGGGACGGCCCCCGGCCACGACGGCGAACCGGTACGCCGAAGTCGGGTGCCGGTCGATCGGCGCATCCACGGTGCCGCGCAGCGGGTCGGGGTGGCCCTGCACGAGCGCGGCGTAGCGCTTGTCCACCGTGCGGTTCCGGAACGCCGCCTTGAGCGCGGCGTACGCCGGCTCGCTCTTGGCGACGACCATGAGGCCGCTGGTCCCGACGTCGAGCCGGTGCACGATCCCCTGCCGCTCGGCGGCGCCTGACGTGGCCACCCGGTGCCCGGCCGCGGCCAGGCCGCCGATCACGGTCGGGCCGTCCCACCCCGGGCTCGGGTGGGCCGCCACCCCCACCGGCTTGTCCACCACGAGCAGGTCGTCGTCCTCGAAGACCACCGCGAGCCCCGGCACCGGCGTGGCGGGTGCCGGTCCGGGTGCGGCGGCCGGCGCCGGCAGCACCACTTCCAGCCAGGACCCGGCCGTGACCCGATCCGACTTCCCACTCACCGCGCCGTCGACGGTGGCGAGCCCGGCCTCGGCGATCGAGGCGGCAGTCGTTCGCGAGAGCCCGAACAGCCGGGCCATCGCCGCATCGAGCCGCAGCCCCGCCAGGCCGTCGGGGACCGGCACGGCTCGCCGTACGCCGACCGGGTCAGCCATCGGAGCTGGCGACCACCGGCCGGCCGTCGACGCCGACCCCGCGGGTCGCGAGCAGGACCGCGAGCAGGCCACCGGTCACGATCGCGGAGTCGGCGAGGTTGAACACCGGCCAGTGCGGCACCGAGATCCAGTCCACGACGTGGCCGCGCAGCGGGCCCGGCGAGCGCAGCAGCCGGTCGACCAGGTTGCCGGTTGCGCCACCGAGCAGCAGTCCCAGGGTCAGCGCCCAGGACCCGCTGCGCAGCCGCGGCGCGGTCCGCGCGATGGCAACCACCACGCCGGCCGCGACCACGGTGAACAGCACCGTGGCCCCGCCACCCAGGCCGAAGGCGGCGCCGCCGTTGCGGGTCTCCAACAACCGCAGGAAACCGCCCAGTAGCCGGATCGGCGGCCGGTCGGAGAGGTGCTGGACCACCAGCATCTTGGTGACCACGTCGAGCACGACGACCAGAACGGCGGTGAACAGCAGTACGCCGACGCGGCGGGGACCGGCTGCCGCCGGTCCGGCGGCCGAACCGCTCAGCGACGCTCTTCCCGTTGCTTGCATGACACACATAGTGTCGCCCGCGGAAAAGCCTGCAACCGCGCCTTACCGACCGCGCCGCCGCAGCTCTCGCAGACGCCGTACGTGCCGTCGTCGAGCCGGCCGAGCGCACGATGCACCTGGGCCAGCAGGTGCCGGCTGTTGTTGGCCAGGGACAGCTCGTGCTCGCGCTCGAAGGTCTTGCTGCCGGCGTCCGCCTGATCGTCACCCCAGCCGTCACCGCCGCCGTCCCGCTGGAAAGCGGCCCAGGTGCTCTGCGCGGAGTCGATCTCCCTGCGCAGCTCCTGCGCCTGCTGCTGGAGATCTGCCCGTACCGCGGCCAGCTCGTCGGCGGTCCAGGAGGTGCCGTCCGGTGCGGCGGTCTTGGGGCTCGACCGGTCGGGAGACGCCGCGGGACGGGTCCGGCGGGGCCGGGTCGTCCCGCTGCGGGTGGCACTGCGCTGCTCGGCCATCGTCGGCATTCCTCCGTCGTCGGTCCGGCGGCCACCGCCCATGATCTGCATCGGCAATAAGAGCGCCACCGGCGAGCCAGGCAACGCGCCAGGCGGGTCGCACGTTCCCGGCCCGGCTCGCCCTCCGGAGAAACGTGGTGCTTCACCGGCGCAGGCTCGGATAAGGTCGCCGACGAAGCGACGACGGGGACGAGTACCGGCGGACGCAGCCCACAGCGACCCGGGGACGGTGGAAGCCCGGGGGCCTGGCCGACGCGAAGATCACCCCTGAGCTGCCGGAGGAACGGCCCGCGGGCCCAGTAGAACCGGTGCACGGCTCGAGCGGGGCGCGTCCGTGCGTCCAAGGAGGGTGGTACCGCGGGGCTCGCGCCTCGTCCCTCCGCCGGAGAACCTCGCCGACGGAGGAGTGCCATGTTCGAGCCGCTGCCCGCGCAGGTCGACCTGCCGGCGCTTGAGCACGACGTGCTCGCCCGCTGGCGGGACACGAAGGTGTTCGCCCGGTCGCTCGAGGCGAGCGCCGGCGGGCCGCTGTGGTCGTTCTACGAGGGTCCGCCGACCGCCAACGGCAAGCCAGGCACCCACCACGTCGAGGCCCGGGTCTTCAAGGACCTGTTCCCGCGCTTTCAGACGATGAAGGGCTGGCACGTGCCGCGCCGGGCCGGCTGGGACTGCCACGGCCTGCCGGTCGAGCTGGCGGTGGAGAAGGAGCTCGGCTTCACCGGCAAACAGGACATCGAGGCGTACGGCGTCGCCGAGTTCAACGCCCGCTGCCG
>JBPCOB010000232.1:0-3054 GCA_051000715.1 Mycobacteriales bacterium | reverse complement strand
GAAGTAGCCCGGCCCGTCGACGGGTTCGCCGCCGACCAGAGCCTTCGCGCCGACAGCGACGGCGTCCTCGACCAGCGAGCCGACCTTGTCCCTGCCCGCGGCGTCGATCAGCGGCCCGATATCGACGCCGTCAGCGGTGCCGCGGCCGACCGTGAGCGTGGCGAACCGCTCGGCCAGGCGGTGCGCGAACTCGGCGGCGACGCTCTCGTGCACGAGGAACCGGTTGGCCGCGACGCACGACTCACCGACGTTGCGTAGCTTCGCCAGCGCCGCACCGTCGATGGCGGCGTCGAGGTCGGCGTCACCGAAGACGAGGAACGGCGCGTTCCCTCCGAGCTCCATCGAGATCCGCAGCAGGTTGTCCGACGCCTGCCGCATCAGCAGCGTGCCGATCTCGGTCGACCCGGTGAACGACACCTGCCGCAGCCTGGAATCAGCCATCAGCGGAGTCACGACCGCAGCCGGGTCGGAGGTGGGTACGACGTTGACGACGCCCTTCGGGAGCCCGGCGTCGCCGAGCACCTGCGCCAGCACGAGCGCCGAGAGCGGCGTCTGCTCGGCCGGCTTGAGCACCACGGTGCAGCCGGCCGCGAGCGCGGCGCCGATCTTGCGGGTGCCCATCGCCAGCGGGAAGTTCCACGGCGTGACGAGCAGGCACGGCCCGACCGGCTGCTTCATGGTGAGGATGCGCAGGTCGCCGGCCGGAGACGGGCCGAAGCTGCCGCGGATGCGCACGGCCTCTTCGGCGAACCAGCGGAAGAACTCGGCGGCGTAGGTGACCTCACCCTTCGACTCGGCGAGCGGCTTGCCCATCTCGAGGGTGATCAGCAAGCCAAGATCATCGGCCCGGGCCGCGAGCAACTCGTAGGCTCGGCGCAGGATCTCGCCGCGTTCGCGTGCTGCGGTGCCGGCCCAGCCCGCAGCGGCGGCCGTGGCGGCGGCAAGTGCGGCATCGGCGTCGGGCGCGCGGGCGTCGGCCACCCGGTTGAGCACCTCGCCGGTCGACGGATCGTCGACCGGGAACGTCGCCCCGCCCGCCGCCGCGCGGAACTCGCCGTCGATGTAGGTCCCGGTCGGTGCCGCTGCGAGAACGGCCTTCTCGTCGGTCATAGTCGGGCTCCCTCCGCGCCGTTGCCGCTCTGGCAACGCGCGCCGCCCATCCACCCTAGACGGTATGACGTGACCGCTCTGGTGTGAGTGGTTGCGGGCCGGGGCCTCGCTCACGCAAGTTACGTGGGTTGCCGAGCAGGGGCCGCCTGCTCGGCCTATCCGACATGCGTGGGAGGCCCCGGTGTTGTCAGAGCGTACGAGTGTTGGTCTGGACGTGCATGCACGATCGGTTGCTGCGGCGGCGATCGACGGCGTGACCGGTGAGTTGAGGCAGGCGAAGTTGACGCCGTCGCATGATCACATTCGGTCCTGGATCGGGGAGCTGCCCGGTCCGGTGGCGGTGACCTACGAGGCCGGGCCGACCGGGTTCGGGCTGTACCGGGCGTTGACCGCGGCCGGGGTCCGGTGTGTGGTGGCGGCGCCGTCGAAGCTGCAGCGCCCGTCGGGTGATCGGGTCAAGACCGACGCCAAGGACGCGGTGCACCTGGCCCGGCTGCTGCGCCTGGGCGAGATCACCGCGGTCGCGGTACCCAGCGTCGAGCAGGAGGCGGTGCGGGATCTGGTGCGAGCCCGGGAGGACTGCCGTGGTGATCTGATGCGTGCCCGGCACCGGCTCTCGAAGCTGCTGCTGCGTCAGGGCATCGTCTACTCCGGCGGCGCCGCGTGGACCGGCGTGCACGACACGTGGCTGCGCCGGCAACACTTCGACACCGTCGCGACCCAACTGGCCTTCGAGTCCGACTACGACACCGTCCTGAGCGTGAAGGCCCGCCGCGACCGGCTCGACACCGCGATCACCACCATGGCCGGCGACAGCAAGTTCACCCCGGTGGTGCGCCGGCTGTGCTGTCTGCGTGGCGTGGCCGTGCTGACCGCGTTCGCGCTCGCCGTGGAGATCGGTGACTGGCAGCGGTTCACCGGCAACAGCATCGGCTCCTTCGTCGGCCTGGTGCCCAGCGAGCACTCCTCCGGCGCATCCCGCGCCCAGGGCTCGATCACCAAGACTGGCAACACCCACGCCCGCCGCCTGCTCGTCGAAGCCGCCTGGCACCACCGCGCCGCGTACCGCCCCGGCAAGACCATGCGCGAGCGGTGGGAACTCGCCCCACCGGCCGCCCGGGCCCGCGGCGACGCCGGCAACCGGCGCCTGCACGAACGCTGGATCAGCTTCAACCTGCGCCGCAAACGCCCCGTCATCGCCAACGTCGCCATCGCCCGCGAACTCGCCGGCTGGTGCTGGTCGCTCGCCGTTCTCGACACGGCCACCGACTGACCGGCCCACTGAAGCCGCTTCGTCACACGCCCTGATGGACAGCAGCGCGTGGAGCGACCCGCGATCTCGCTATGAGCAGCCGGCCCCGCCGGCGACGCTCGACCCTAGACACGCGATCCGCTCCTGCCGAACAGCCCGTCCTGCGGTAACCAACCCGCGCATATCAGCTTGACCGCGCGTCGCCAACGACACGCTCACCACCACGGCGCACCGACGAAGCAGAGGCGCCCGCCCGGAGCACTCCGAACGGGCGCCTCACCCTGCCACTTTGCAAAAGCTCCTACACATCCGCGGGTCGATTTTGGCGGTGTTGGCGAGCTGGCGTGGGATCTGGCCTTTGCCCAGGGGTGCTGCGCCGGTGCGCGCAGGCAGAGCACGGGGTGATGGTGCCGTAGGCAAGGGTCGCGGTGAGCTGGCAGCTTGGCCGGTGCTGGGGTGTCAGGGCATAGTGGCAGCGCGTCGGTGCTGGGCTCATGTCAAGCCGCCCTTGACAGCTGCGCGGCCGCGACCACAGGTGGATTCTCGCCGGAGCGGACCGTGAGCACGTTGAACACTTCGCGGGTGACATAGCGTTTGAGGCAGCGGATGATCTCGGGCTTGGACAGGCCTTGCTTGGTGCGTCGTTGCATGTACTCACGAGTGCGCGGGTCATAGCGCAGGCGGACCAGCAC
>JBPCOB010000231.1:0-4509 GCA_051000715.1 Mycobacteriales bacterium | reverse complement strand
CGCTGCTGCGCCCCGCCAAGGGCAGGATCGTCTTCGTCGGGTCCATCGGCGGCAAGACCGCGGTGCAGTTCGCCGGGGCGTACCACGCCTCGAAGTTCGCCATGGAGGCGGTGGCCGACGCCTGGCGACAGGAACTCGCGCCCGAGGGCCTCGACGTCGTGCTGATCGAGCCGGGACCGATCGCGACGCCGATCTGGGCCAAGGCGGCGCAGGAGGTCGAGAAGCTGCTGGCCGGCGGACATCCGGAGACGCGGCGGTACGCCACCCGGCTGCGGTCGTTCCAGGACAGCCTGCGTTCCGCGGCCAAGCACGGTGCCTCACCGTCCACCGTGGCTGAGACCATTCTCGACGCGCTACGGGCGGAGCGACCGCGCAACCGGTACGCCGTCGGCGGGCCGGCCAAGATCGTGGCCGCGCTGGCCGGGGTCACGCCCAAGCGGCTGATCGACGCGATCGGCCGTCGAACCGCAAAGTAGGGATCCGGGCGCAGCCCCCACCCAGGGCAGGAATCGCATGGCCGAGCACGGCGCCGTCGTCGGAGACACGAACTCGGAGGAGAGCGAGGCCCAGTGCCCCGTCGCTCACACCGGGTCCCGAACCACTCCACCCAGGGCGTGGGGAACCGTGATTGGTGGCCGAACCAGCTCAGCCTGAAGATCCTGCGCAAGTACCCCGCCGTGGCCAACCCCATGGGCAAGGAGTTCGTATTACGCCGCGGCCTTCGGCACCGTCGACGTCGACGCCCTGACCCGTGACGTGGACGCCGTCATGACGACCTTGCAGGACTGGTGGCCGGCCGACTTCGGCCACTACGGCGGATTCTTCGCGGCGCACCTTCTTGACGTGGGGCGCGGTCGCCGCCGCTGGAGCGGCTGGAATCACGGCGCCCATCGCCTGGGACATCGCCACCCGGACCCCGAGCCGGGCCGCGGGCGCCGACATCCCGCCGCCGTACGGCGCCGCGTTCCGCCGACCCCCGGTGCTGCTGCCGTACGAGACGGGCACAGGCGAGCGCGGCCCGTTCGCGAAGTACACGGTCACCGAGACCGCCGGGCGGCCCAAGGTCCTGCCGGGGCTGAGCACGGCGGTGTACGGCTACAACGGGCTGTTCCCCGGCCCGACGATCGCCGTCGACCGCGGCACCTGGGTCCAGCTGCGGGTACGCAACCAGCTGCCCGCCGTCCTTCCCCTGTTCGGGCATGTCTTCGAGACGTCCACGCACCTGCACGGATCGGCCTCGTTGCCGCAGTACGACGGCTACGCCAACGACGTCACCGTGGTCGGGTCCTACAAGGAGTACGAGTACCCGAACTTCCAGGGCGCCCACACCCTCTGGTACCACGACCACGCCGTCGACCACACGTCGCAGAACATGTACAGCGGCCTGCTCGGGCAGTACCACCTGTACGACGCGTTCGAGCGCGGCCAATTGCCACGCGACGAGTTCGACGTTCGGCTCGTGCTCACCGACGCCCTGTTCGCCGGGGACCGTTCGCTGGCCTTCGAGGACCAGAACCACGCCGGGCTGTACGGCGACGTGATCGTCGTCAACGGCGTGGCGTGGCCGACAATGAAAATCAAGCGGCGGGTGTACCGATTCCGGGTGTTGGCCGCCGCGGCGTCGTGCTCCTACCGGCTACATCTGAGCAGCGGCGAACCGCTCACGATCGTGGCCACCGACGGTGGCTTGATGTCGGTCCCGCAAGCCGTGGCCGAGTTCCGGCAGGGCGGCGCCGAACGGTACGAGGTGCTCATCGACTTCGGCCGCTATGCCGCCGGCACGCTGGTGGACCTGCTCAACGCCAGCAACCCGCACAACGACGACTTCGCCGTCACCGACAAGGTCATGCGCTTCGGAGTCACCGACGAGGCCTTCGACGGGGCGAACAACGCCATCCCCGACCGGCTCCACGTCGGCCCCGGAGCGATCGAGACGATGGCGCTAACGCGAGACCAGGCGCGGCAGACCACCCGGCTAGATGTGGAGCGCAGCCGCGCCGGGGGCTGGGAGATCAACGACCAGATGTGGATGAACGTCGTACCCGCAACGGAAGCGCTCCGTTCGCCTGGGAACGCGGTCCCAAGGACACGGTGTACGTCGGACCGGAAGAAACCGTGCAGGTCCTCATGCGCTTTGCCACCGGCGAGGGCAGCAGTGGCGGCCGCTACATGGTGCACTGCCACAACCTGGTCCATGAGGACCACGACATGATGGTCCAATACCAGGTGGGCGACGCCGACCCGGCCGCGGACCCCAACGACCCGATGACCGCGGCACCGCCGGGATTACCTGCCCGCCGACCAGCCGTCGTACGAGACACCGGTGGCTGCGAACGGCTGGTGAGGCCAGCGGTCAGGCCCAACCGCGGACCCGCCGCGTTCACCCGCCGCCCCGGGATATCCGCGGCCGCAGTCCACGCTTCGTGACGTAGAAACCCCAAAACACCCCGGCAGGTCAGAGGACCGGGCCGGGCGTCGCGCGGGTCCACGGCTGCGCCCACGGAAAGGTCCGGTGGGGACCAGCGTTGCCGCAATGTTGCCAGATCTGGGCGGTGGCCACGTGACCGCTGCTTCGTGGCGGTGCGCCGCGACGCCTCGCGGCCAATGGGTGCCCGGCGGCCGAAGAGGAGGGCCCGCGGGGCTCTGGGGCGGCCTGGGTCAGCCGGCCGTGCCGATGTCAGGCGAGACGACGAAGCGGCCGGTAGACGGTGATCACGGTGCCGTCGGAGTAGGCGTCGGAGGCGACGAGGTCGAGATGCAGCACCGTGCCGAGGTTCTTGAACATCGGCTCACCGCTGCCGAGCGCGGCCGGGCGGGTGACGAGGCGGTACTCGTCGACCAGAGCGGCGCGGGACAGCGCCTGGGCGAAGGTGTGGCCACCGAAGGCGATGATGTCGCCGCCGGGCTCGTCCTTGAGGCGGTGGATTTCTTCGGCGAGATCGCCGTGGGCGATTCGCGAGGTCGGCCATTCGGCCTTGGTCAGGGTCCTGGAGAACACGACCTTGGGTACGTCGTTCATCGGCGGCGCGTACGTGCCGGTCGCGGTCGGCCAGAAGCCGGCCATCTCCTCGTAGGTGACGCGGCCCATGATGTGAGTACCGGCGGCCTGTAGCCACGCCACCTTTCGGGCCACGACATCTGGATGTTCACCCTGTGGTCCTGGGTCGTAGTCATCCTCGGGCCCGCCGGTCACGTACCCGTCGACCGAGATGCCCATTTGCAGTGCCACCGGGCGCATGCGTGTCTCCTTCACCTTCGATAGTTGTCCTTCGACCTCATCGGTTGCACGGCAACCGATGTCGATCAGTCACCCACTGACTGCCGAGAAGCGTGGAACTCATCGATCCTGGTCCGGATCGGCGAGCGCCGGCGAGCTCGTGGGTCCGTGGGCCGGAGATCAGCGGGCGGGTGGCCGCGTGTTCGGCGTACCCATCGCCACTCGGACCGGCCCGTTGTCCGTGGCGAGCCAGATGGCCGGGCGGAGCCCAGGCTGGGCCCCAAGGCGCCGCCCGCCGCCGCTCCCACGTGCGGTGCCGGCAGCAGTTCGAGCACCACCGCGGCCAGCCACCGGCATGTTCCTCGATCCCCGCCCGCACCTTCCGCGTTCGACGGCGTCGGGCAGGCAGTGATGTCATGTCGAGAAGCTCTGACCGGCTCCGCTCGTCAGGTGCAGGGCCGCGACAGGCGCGGCCCGTGACACCCCCGGACACCAGGAGGCCACCATGCCGAAGTACCTGCTCCTCAAGCACTACCGCGGCGGCCCGGAGCCGCACCGTCCCGTACCCCCGATGGACCAGTGGGCTCCCGCGGACGTGGACGCGCACATGGCCTTCCTCCGGCAGGTCAGCGAGCTGCTCGAGCAGAACGGCGAGTTCGTCGACGCGCAGGCGCTCACGCCGGCGCAGACCTGGGTGCGCTATGGCGGCCCGGCGGCCGCGCCGGTCACCACTGACGGCCCGCTGCCCGAGACCAGCGATCTCGTGGCCGGCTGGTACATGATCGACGTCGAGTCGCACGAGCGCGCGGTCGAGCTCGCGGCCTACGTCTCCTCCGAGCCCGGCCCGGGCGGGGAGCCGCTGTACGAGTGGATCGGCGTCCGGGAGGTCATGTCCGAGGCGCCCACGGACGCCTGATCCGGCGTCATGGACGAGCCGACGCCACGGCTGGACGAGGGCGCGCTGCGCACCCTCGTCCCGCGGGTGCTCGCGGGCCTGGTCCGGCGGGGCGAGGACTTCGACGCCGCCGAGGAGGCGCTGCAGGAGGCGCTGCTGGATGCGCTGCGGGTGTGGCCCGAGCACCCGCCGCGCGACCCGCGCGCGTGGCTGGCGACGGTCGCGACCCGGCGGCTCGTAGACGCTCACCGCAGCGAGGCCGCCCGTCACCGCCGCGGGAAGGCGACGTACGCCGAGCCGCGGCCCGCCGCCACCGAGGAGGGCGACGACACCCTCTCCCTGCTCTTCTGCTGCTGCCACCCCGACCTCGCGCCGGCCTCCCAGGTGGCGCTGACCC
>JBPCOB010000230.1:0-3285 GCA_051000715.1 Mycobacteriales bacterium | reverse complement strand
GTTGCGCGCACTCCGGGCACCTCCACCACGGCTACGCCCGGCATGGTGGCCCCCGGCGTCCCGGCCCCGGCCAAGGCGGTCAGCGGGGAGCCGGTCGCGGCAGGTGGCTGGCAGCGCTACCACGCGCAGTCGTTCACTACCGCCCCCGGCGACCTGTGCCCGTTCACGCTGCACTCCGAGGTCCTGTTCGACCAGGAGTACGTCCGCACCACCGGCACCTACGCCGACGGCAAGCCGCAGACGCAGCAGTTCGTCGGCCCGCTCGTCGTCCGCATCACCAACCGCGACTCGGGCCGGTCCGTCGTGCGTGACCTCAGTGCGCGAGGGGTTGTGGACTACCGCCGCGACGGGAGCTTCGACTTCCGGCTGCAAGGACCAGCCGCCATCGGGTTCCACCCGGGGGACGCCCTGCCCCCTGGCTACTACGTGCTGCGCGGCGTGCACGTCGTGCGCTTCGCCGCCGACGGCACCCGCACCGTGGTGATCGACCGCGGCGGCGAAGAGAACCTGTGCGCCACCCTGGCCTGACCCGTCCCGGGAGCGGCAAGTCCACCGCTCGGCGCTTCAGGTCACCCACCGGTGGGTGGCACCCGGCTTCGGGCGGCCTCCAGAGCGGCGGCGAGCCGGTCGGGGTGCCGCGAGCCGACCAACCAGTACGGCGTGTCGTCAGCCGGATCGATCACCTCGACCCAAACCGACCCGGGCAGCCAGGACCGGGTCATGGCGTACGCCGCCGGGTCGGCGCCGGGCCCCATCGCGGTGCGGGTGGCAGCCCGGTCGAGCACCCGGATCTCGCCGGCGTGCTCGAGCGGGAGCTGGGCGCGGCCGGCTGTCAGCCGACCGTCGCGGACAACGACGCGGGCCGCCCCGGCGAACAGCAGCACGCTCAGCGCCAACCCACCGAAGACCGCGTAGGTGCCTACCTTCCATGCCAACGGAAGCCCGACGTGGAACTCCGCGCCGAGCAGCCCCACCAGCCCGGCGGCCACCGGCCACCACCAGGCGGGCACGGCCAGCCGCTCGTCGTAGCGCACCACCTCGGCAGGATCGCACCGTGAAGCGGCGGCTTGCCATCCGGGCGCGCAGCGGCCATCGTCCGGCCACGTGACCTCAACCGACGATGCCTTCGACCGGCTGCTCGACGACTTCGTCGCCGACGAGCTGGCCGCTGACCCGACCGCCGCCACCGCGCTCGGCGTACCCGGGCATGACGACCAGCTGCCCGACCTCAGCGAGCAGGGCTTCGCCGGCCGGGCCGCCGGCGAGGAGGCGTGGGTCGAGCGGTTGTCAGCCGAGGACCCGGCCGGGCTGAGCGCCGAGCAGCGAATCGACCGCGAGCTGGTGCTGATGACGCTGCGCGGCCGGGCGATCCGCCGCGACTGGACCGACTGGCGGCGGGCTCCGGACACCTATACGGGGCCGGCGCTGGCCGGGATCTTCACGGCCTTCTTGCACCGGTTGCGCCCGGAGCCGGAGCTGGTCGCGGATGCGGCGGCCCGGCTGCGGGCGGTTCCCGAGCTGCTGGCGGCCGGCCGGGCCAACCTGGACCCGGAGCTGGCCTCGCCCCTGCTGGTACGCCGGGCACTCGGCCAGGCCCGCGGAGCGGTCGGCTACCTGCGCGACGACCTACCCGCGGAGGTCGCTGACGACGCGAGCCGGGCGGAGCTGGCGGTGGCCGGTGAGGTGGCGGCCGCCGCTTGCGCCGACTACGCGGACTTCCTCGAGGACTTCGCCGAGCGCGCCAGCGGCGAGTGGGCGATCGGCGAGGAGCGCTACAGCGCGATCCTGCGCGAGGCCGAGGGGCTCGGCTACGGCGCCCGCGAGCTGCGCGACCGGGGTCAGGCGGCGTACGACGAGTTGGCCGCGGACATGCGCAGCCGTGCCGCCGAGATCTCCGGCAGCGAAGACTGGCGAACCCTGCTCGAGGAGCTCAACGCCGACCACCCGCCGACGCCGGAGGCGATGCGCGAGGCCTACGCCGACTGGACGGAGCGGGCCCGAGCCTTCTGCGTGGAGCGTGACCTGGTCACGCTGCCCGCCGGCGAGTCCTGCGCGGTGGTGCCCTCACCGGCGTTCCAGCGCTCGGTGATCGCGGTGGCGTTCTACGTCGAGCCGCCGCCGTTCTCCGACCGGCGTACCGGCCACTTCTTCGTGCCTTTCCCGCCGGCCGGCGCCAGCGCGGAGCAGGTGCAGCAGCGGCTCGCCACGAACAGCTACGCCGCCATCCCCACCATCGCCGCGCACGAGGCCTATCCCGGTCACCACTGGCACCTGGCGTGGGTCGGCGCGACGTCCGACCGGCCGGTGCGCAAGGTGCTCGGAAGCTCCTACTTCACCGAGGGCTGGGCCCTCTACGCCGAGCAGCTGCTACTCGACGAGGGCTTCTTCGCCGACCCGCGGCAGGCCCTGGCCTCGGTCGACGCCCGGCTGTTCCGGGCCGCCCGGATCGTCGTGGACACCTCGCTGCACCTGGGCGAGATGAGCGTGGAGGAGGCGGTGACCTTCATGTCGACGAAGGCGTCGCTGTCGGCGGAGACGGCGCGCGCGGAGGTGGCGCGGTACTGCGCCTGGCCGACGCAGGCGTCGTCGTACCTGACCGGCGCCCTGGAGATCCGTCGCATCCGCGACCGCTATGAGGAAGAGCACAGAGGGACAGCGAAGTCGTTCCATGACGCTCTGGCCGGAAGCGGCGCGCTGCCTCTCGGACTGGCGGAACGGGCGCTTCTGGGGGCATCCGGTTAGGGAACTTCACCCGATCTGTCGCCTTCGTCATCCGAATCGGGTAGACTTCCTTGCAGTGCAATCCAGTTGCATCCCGCCGCCAAAATCTCCCGCCTGGGCCGCCACAAGCGACCTCCGGCTCCGCCCGTCCCCAACAGGGAGCTCCATGCGCCGCAGCCGGGCCCTCGCCCTCGCCTCCGCCACCGCAGTAGCCATCGCCGTACCGCTGACGGCCGGTAACGCCTCGACCCCCCAGAGCGAGTCGGTGACCGTGCCGACCTCGACCGGGGTCACCATCACCAGAACGTGGACCGGCACCATCCCGCCGGGCGTCAACCCGACCAGCCAGTGCGACGGGACCACGCCCGAGGACACCCACGAGATCAACCTGACCGTGCCGACGGGGATCTACAGCAAGCTGACCGCCCTGTTCACGTTCACGATCAAGTGGAACCCGAGCTCGCCGAGCGAGAGCACCAGCGACGAGATCCTCACGGTCGAGGGTCCGCAGGGTGAGGTGGGCTCCAGCGACGGCGGCAGCCCGATGGAGCAGGTGAGCGCCTC
>JBPCOB010000229.1:0-13315 GCA_051000715.1 Mycobacteriales bacterium | reverse complement strand
GCGTAGGAGAGGGGGGTCGGTAGACTTCGATCACGAACCCCCACCAGGAGAGGGGCACCAACCTTGTTCGAACGTTTCACTGACCGAGCCCGCCGCGTCGTCGTCCTCGCCCAGGAGGAAGCCCGGCTGCTCAACCACAACTACATCGGCACCGAGCACATCCTGCTCGGGCTGATCCACGAGGGCGAAGGCGTCGCCGCCAAGGCCCTCGAGTCCCTCGGCATCTCCCTCGAGGCCGTGCGCAGCCAGGTCGAGGAGATCATCGGCCAGGGCGGCTCGTCGCCCTCCGGTCACATCCCCTTCACCCCCCGGGCCAAGAAGGTCCTCGAGCTCTCCCTGCGGGAGGCGCTCCAGCTCGGCCACAACTACATCGGGACCGAGCACGTGCTCCTCGGCCTCATCCGCGAGGGCGAGGGCGTGGCCGCCCAGGTGCTCGTCAAGCTCGGTGCCGACCTCAGCCGCGTGCGCCAGCAGGTCATCCAGCTCCTGTCGGGCTACTCCGGCGCCGCCGGGTCCGAGTCGGGCAAGGCCGGTGCGACCGCCGGCGGCAGCGGTGAGGGCCAGCCCTCCGGCTCGCTCGTGCTCGACCAGTTCGGCCGCAACCTCACCCAGCAGGCTCGGGAGAAGAAGCTCGACCCGGTCATCGGCCGCACCCGGGAGATCGAGCGGGTCATGCAGGTCCTCTCCCGGCGGACCAAGAACAACCCGGTCCTCATCGGCGAGCCCGGGGTGGGCAAGACGGCGATCGTCGAGGGCCTGGCCCAAGACATCGTGCGTGGCGACGTACCCGAGAAAATCAAGGACAAGCAGATCTACACCCTCGACCTCGGCGCGCTGGTCGCCGGCAGCCGCTACCGGGGCGACTTCGAGGAGCGCCTGAAGAAGGTGCTCAAGGAGATCCGCACCCGCGGGGACATCATCTTGTTCATCGACGAGCTGCACACCCTCGTCGGCGCGGGTGCGGCCGAGGGTGCCATCGACGCCGCCAGCATCCTCAAGCCGATGCTGGCCCGCGGCGAGCTGCAGACGATCGGCGCCACCACGCTCGACGAGTACCGCAAGCACCTGGAGAAGGACGCCGCGCTGGAGCGACGTTTCCAGCCCATCCAGGTCGGTGAGCCCTCGCTGGCGCACACGATCGAGATTTTGAAGGGCCTGCGGGACCGCTACGAGGCGCACCACCGGGTCTCCATCACCGACGGCGCCCTGGTCGCGGCGGCGACCCTGGCCGACCGTTACATCTCCGACCGATTCCTGCCCGACAAGGCGATCGACCTCATCGACGAGGCCGGCTCGCGGATGCGCATCCGCCGGATGACCGCGCCGCCGGACCTGCGCGAGTTCGACGAGAAGATCGCCGGCGTACGCCGCGACAAGGAGAGCGCGATCGACGCGCAGGACTTCGAGAAGGCCGCCTCCCTGCGGGACCGGGAGAAGACCCTGCTCGGCGAGAAGGCTCAGCGGGAGAAGGAGTGGAAGGCCGGCGACATGGACGTCGTCGCCGAGGTCGATGACGAGCAGATCGCAGAGGTGCTCGCCACCTGGACCGGCATCCCGGTCTTCAAACTGACCGAGGAGGAGACCGCCCGGCTCCTGCGCATGGAAGACGAGCTGCACAAGCGGATCATCGGCCAGGAGCAGGCTGTCAAGGCGGTCAGCCAGGCGATCCGGCGCACCCGTGCGGGCCTGAAGGACCCGAAGCGCCCCGGTGGCTCCTTCATCTTCGCCGGGCCCTCCGGTGTCGGAAAGACCGAGCTGTCCAAGGCACTCGCCGAGTTCCTCTTCGGCGACGAGGACTCGCTCATCCAGCTCGACATGAGCGAGTACATGGAAAAGCACACGGTCTCCCGGCTGGTTGGCTCGCCCCCCGGGTACGTCGGTTACGAGGAGGGCGGTCAGCTCACCGAGCGGGTGCGTCGCAAGCCGTTCTCGGTGGTGCTCTTCGACGAGGTCGAGAAGGCCCATCCCGACGTCTTCAACACCCTGTTGCAGATTCTGGAGGACGGCCGGCTGACCGACGCCCAGGGTCGGGTGGTGGACTTCAAGAACACCGTCCTGATCATGACGTCGAACCTTGGCACGCGCGACATCTCGAAGGGCTTCAACCTCGGTTTCCAGCGCGACAACGACAAGGCCGGCAGCTACGAGCGGATGAAGACCAAGGTGCAGGACGAGCTCAAGACGCATTTCCGCCCGGAGTTCCTCAACCGCATCGACGACACGATCGTCTTCCACCAGCTCACGGAGGAGGAGATCGTGTCGATGGTGGACCTCATGCTCAATCGGGTCGACGGCCAGATGCGAAACAAGGACATGGGCCTCGAGCTCACCACGGCGGCCAAGCGCCTGCTCGCCCGGAAGGGCTTCGACCAGGTGCTGGGTGCCCGGCCGCTGCGGCGGACCATTCAGCGAGAGATCGAGGACGCGCTGTCGGAGAAGATTCTCTTCGGCGAACTCAAGGCCGGCCACATCGTCGTGGTCGACACCGAGGGGGAGGGCGAGTCGGAGCGCTTCCGCTTCCGCGGCGAGCTCAAGCCGGCGGCGCCCGACGCCGTTCCGGTGGAGACGGCCGGCACAACGGAGTAGTCCAGCCCTTCTTCGCGCCGTTGGGGTCGCCACCGGAAAGGATGAATCGTTGTTCCGTCAGCTGCCGTGAATCGCCGTATCACTCTGGTTCGTGTCACAACGATCGCCGACGCGGGTCTAAACTCGGTCTAGACACCGGCGTACCAGTTCGGGGCCGGCTCGGCGCCGGTGCGGTCGCTGGCCGATGCTCGCACGGACACCGACGGTTGCGGCGCCATCACCTAGCATCCCCCCTGTGGACCGCGACGCGCTGCTTCGCCCGGTCGGGCCACTGCCACCGCACGTCTACTGGGCTCGCCGTGCGCTCCTGTGCGCAGCCGTTGTGGCGGCAGCCTTGATCGCAGTCAGCCGGCTCGCCGGGTCGGGTGGCGCTCACTCGCCGCCCGAGGCCGGGCCATCACGCCATCCGTCGGGTCCGACGACCTCGAGCCACCCGGCCTCCTCCTCGCCTGCTCCGGGCACCAGCCGACCACTCGAGCCGGTCGCTTCCTGCGTGGACAGCGCGCTCTCGGTGACGGGCGCGACCGACCGTGCGAGCTACCCGTCCGGTGCGGCTCCAATTCTGGCGATCCGGATCCGCAACAACGGCGCGACTCCATGTCGCCGGGACATCGGCCCAGGCGCCCGCGGACTGACCGTCCTATCCGGGGCGGACCGGATCTGGTCCAGTGACGACTGTGAGGGGACGGCGATGGCGGTTGTGACCTTGGCACCGGGCGCGACGCGGTCATACACGCTGCGCTGGTCGCGTCATCGGTCCCGGCGCGGGTGTCCCGGCCCCGGGCCAGCGGCCCGGCCAGGCGTGTACCGCCTGTACGCCTCGCTCGGGCGGATGACCGCCCACCGGGCGGTCTTCTCCCTCCGCTGACAGGAGCGGGGCCCCCGTCAGCGGCGGAGCCGCAGTCTACCTCCGCGCAACGCGGCCAGCCGCACGTCTCGCAGGGTGCGCCATTCGTCTGGGAAGACTTGTCGAACGTCCATGGCCCCTCGTCCGTTAGACGTATCGCTCCAGGATGGAGGCCTCCGCCAATCGGGACAGGCCCTCCCGGACGCTGCGGGCGCGGGTCTCGCCGACGCCGTCCACGGTCTGCAGGTCGTCGACGCCGGCGGCGAGCAGCTTCTGCAGGTTGCCGAAGTGGTCGACCAGCCGGTCGACCACCGTGCGCGGCAGCCGCGGCACCTTGGCGAGCAACCGGTACCCGCGCGGGCTTACCGGACCGTCCAGCGACTCCGGAGCGGCGGCGAAGCCGACCACCTTGGCGATCACCGTGAGGTCCAGCAGGTCAGCGGCCGACAGTGCGTCAAGCTCGACGAGGACGTCCTCCACCGAGCGCCCGCGCCGGGTGGGACCGGGCAGGTAGTCCCGGACGACGAGCTCCCGCTCCGGGTCGACACCGGCCATGAGCTCCTCAAGCTGGAGTGAGAGCAGCCGACCGTCGGTACCGAGCTCGACGACGTAGCCGGCGATCTCGTTGGCGATCCGACGCACCATCTCCAGCCGCTGGCTTACCGCCATCGCGTCCCTGGTGGTGACCAGGTCCTCGATCTCCAGGGCGGACAGCGTGCCGGCCACCTCGTCCAGCCGGAGCTTGTAGCGCTCGAGGGTGGCCAACGCCTGGTTGGCTCGGGACAGGATCGCCGCGGAGTCGTCCAGCACGTACCGACGGCCTTCGACGTAGAGCGCGACGATCCGCATCGACTGGCTCACCGAGATCACCGGGTAGCCGGTCTGCTTGGCAACCCGCTCCGCCGTCCGGTGTCGGGTGCCGAACTCCTCCGTCGGAATCGTCGGGTCGGGGACCAGGTGCACCGCCGCTCGCACGATCCGGCCGGCCGCATCGTCGATCACGATGGCGCCGTCCATCTTCGCCAGTTCGCGCAGGCGGGTAGCCGAGGCCTCGACGTCGAGGGGGAAACCGCCGGTGCACAGCGACTCCACCACCCGGTCGTACCCGAGCACGATCAGGCCGCCGGTGTTGCCGCGCAGGATGCGCTCGAGGCCGTCCCGCAGCGATGTGCCAGGCGCGACGGCGGCGAGGGTGGCCCGCAGCAGGTCCTCGCGGTCGGACGTGGCCACCCGGCTCCTCGGGGAGAAACTTCCACCCAGTCTAGTGGCGCGAGGCGACTGCCGTCCCGATCTGCCGCAGCGCGCAGCCGAGGTCAGATACTTCGATGACCGCCATTCCGGCCGGAACGGGGCCGGGGTCCGGCGGCACGAGGGCCCGGGTGAAGCCCAGCCGTGCCGCCTCGGCGAGCCGTCGTCCGACGCTGCCCACCCGGCGTACCTCGCCAGCCAGTCCCACCTCACCCACTACTACCAGGCCAGCGGGTAGGGGCCGCTTCTCGGCGGCGCTGGCGACGGCTAGGGCTAGGGCCAGGTCGGCCGCCGGCTCGGCCAGCCGTACGCCGCCCACCGTGGCGGCGTAGACATCCGCCGACGCGACCTTGAGGTCCGCGCAGCTGTCCAGCACCGCCAAGACGATGGCCACCCGGGCGGCGTCGAGCCCCGATGTGTGCCGCCGTGGCATCGTCGAGGGACTGGCGAGCAGAGCCTGCACCTCGACAACCAGCGCTCGGCGGCCTTCCAGGGCCACCGTGACGCAGGTGCCGGGCACGGGCTCCCTGCGCCGGGAGAGGAACAGGCCACTGGGATCGGGCAGTCCCACGATGCCGCCGTCGCCCAGCTCGAAGCAGCCGACCTCGTCGGCCGGCCCGTAGCGGTTCTTCGTTGCCCGGACCAGCCGCAGTCCCGAGTGCCGGTCGCCCTCGAAGTTCAGCACGACGTCGACCAGGTGCTCGAGCAGTCGCGGGCCGGCGACCGCTCCGTCCTTGGTGACGTGTCCGACCAGGATCGTGGCCATCCCGCGCTCCTTGGCGACCCGGACGACCGCTCCGGCCACCTCTCGCACCTGGCTGACGCCGCCTGGCGTCCCGTCGACCGCAGCGGAGGACAGCGTCTGGACGGAGTCGATGACGAGCAGGCTCGGCGCGATGGCGTCGACCTGGCTCAAGGCGGCGCCCAGGTCGGTCTCCGCGGCAAGGTAGAGGTTGGGATGCAGGGCGCCGACGCGTTCGGCCCGCAGTCGTACCTGGGCGGTCGACTCCTCGCCCGTCACGATCAGCGCGCGGCCTCTCTCCGCGTAGCGGGCGGCCACGTCGAGCAGAAGGGTGGACTTGCCGACGCCGGGCTCACCGGCGAGCAGCACCACCGCTCCCGGCACCAGCCCACCGCCGAGCACCCGATCCAGCTCACCGACGCCGGTCGGAGCGGCCCGTGCAGCTGCCATGTCGATCGAACCGATGGGTAGCGCGGGGGCGCGGCCCCGGCTGGCGGCCACGGTGCGACTCCCTGGGGAGGTGACCTCGTCGACCGAACCCCAGACCGAGCACTCCGGACATCGCCCGACCCACTTGGGCACGTCCAGCCCGCACTCGGCGCAGCGGTACGCCGGCCGTTCCCGGTTGATCGCTTTGACCATGCGGGCAACGTAGGGGCTGCCACCGACAGAATGCCCGGCGAAATCCAGGCTGCGGCCGCAGCGGATGCCGGTGGGTGAGCCGGCCGGCCCGAGCGCTGCAGGGCCGAGGGAGCAGGACGCCGTATACGCTCCGCCGCCCACCTCCGCGGGACAGGTCGGCCGACCGGCTAACGTCGATGTCCATGCGGCTGGGCGTGCTCGACGTCGGGTCGAACACCGTCCACCTTCTGGTGGTTGACGCGTACGCCGGCGCCTGGCCGCTGCCGGCGGCCAAGGAGAAGACTGAGCTGCGGCTCGCCGAGCTGATGGGTCCCAACGGTGAGCTGTCCCAGAAGGGTGCGGCCGCCCTGTGTGACGCCGTGGCGCGGGCGCACGCCGCCGCCGAGAGCCTCGGAGTCGAGGAGCTGCTGGCCTTTGCGACCTCAGCCGTGCGTGGGGCCAGCAATGCAGAGCAGGTGCTGGCCGACGTGCGGGCGACCACGGGGGTGGACCTGCGGGTCCTGGCGGGCGACGACGAGGCCCGGTACACCTTCCTCGCCGTACGCCGGTGGTTCGGCTGGAGCGCCGGCCGGCTGCTCGTCCTGGACATCGGCGGGGGCTCGCTCGAGGTGGCGGCGGGCATGGACGAGGAGCCGGACGCCGCCATCTCGGTTCCGCTGGGCGCCGGCCGGCTAACCCGCGACTGGCTGCGGAAGGACCCCCCGGGCAAGGACGACCTCCGTGGCCTCCGCAAGTACGTCCGGGCCGAGCTGGCCCGCAACCTGCGCCCGGTGACGCGGGCGGGTGAAGCCGACCTGACCGTCGCCACGTCGAAGACCTTCCGGTCGCTGGCGCGGATCGCCGGCGCGGCGCCGTACGGCGCCGGACCCTACGTACGCCGGACGCTCACCCACGCCACGGTGCTGGAGGTGCTGGACACCGTCGCCGGCATGCGGGCCAAGGAGCGCGCGACGCTGCCAGGAGTCTCCGCGGGGCGGGCGCCGCAGCTGGTGGCGGGCGCGGTCGTGGCCGACGCCGCCATGGACCTGCTCGGCGTGACGGAGGTGCGGCTGTGCCCGTGGGCCCTGCGGGAGGGGATCATTCTGCGTCGACTGGACGGGCTGGCCGCCCACTGACCGGTCGTTAGGCTGAAAGGGTGGAGTCGGGCGGCACCGCGCGCACGGCTCGCTTCATTGCCAGCCCGACCGAGGTCAGTGCGGTGGGATGCCCGCCGGTGGCGTTGTCGACCGCGTCGACGTACCCGGAGACCACGGCGGTCGCCTTCGAGATCGCAGCCCGGCTCGGTTACGACGGTGTCGAGCTCATGGTATGGACCGACCCGGTCAGCCAGGACCTCGAGGCGGTGCGCCGGCTGTCGGACTATCACGGCCTCCCGGTGCTCGCCGTACACGCCCCGTGCCTGCTGATCACCCAGCGGGTCTGGGGCAGCGATCCGTGGGCGAAGCTGGTGCGGGCGAAGGAGACCGCGGAGGCACTGGGGGCGAGCACCGTCGTGGTGCATCCGCCGTTTCGGTGGCAGCGCGACTATGCGAAGGACTTCGTCACCGGGATCGAGCGGATGGCCGGCGAGACCGAGGTGCGTTTTGCGGTGGAGAACATGTTCCCGCTGCGTGCCGGTGGGCGCGAGGTGGTGCCCTACGCGCCGGACTGGTCGCCGGTCGACGAGGACTATCGGCACGTGACCCTCGACCTCTCACACACTGCCACTGCGCAGACCGACGCCCTTGCCATGGCGGACGCCCTGGGAGACCGGCTGGCACACGTGCACATCGCGGACGGGCTGGGCAGCTCGCGCGACGAGCACCTGGTTCCGGGCCGGGGTGGCGAACCGTGCGCCGAGCTGCTCGGCGGCCTGTCGGTGCGAGGCTTCGCCGGCGTCGTCGTGGTGGAGGTCAGCACCAGGCGGGCGCAGGACAGGGCCGAGCGGGAGGCGGACCTAGCCGAAGCGCTGGCATTTGCCCGGTTTCACCTCTCCCTGGGTCCGGATGTCGCCGCCTCGAGCTGGCGCAGGTCGGCGGGGGATCTCAGCGCGTGAGCCGGTCGGTCTTCGACCCGCTGGTCGACGCCTACGACGCGGGGCGCCCGTCGTACCCGGACCAGCTCTACGACGACCTCGAGCGCCTCACCCGTCCACTCGCCGGTACGGGCGTGGTGGAGGTGGGCGCCGGCACAGGCATCGCCACCCGGGCGCTCGAGGCCCGTGGCGCCCGGGTCGTCGCGCTCGACCTGGGCGCGGCGATGCTGCGCCGGTTGCGCGAGCGCAGCGGGCGTACGCCGGTCGTGGTCGCCGATGCGCACGCGTTGCCGCTGGGTGACGGGGTCGCCGACCTCGTCTGCTACGCCCAGGCCTGGCACTGGGTGCGGGTGCCCGAGGCGGTGGCCGAGGTACGCCGTGTGCTGCGGCCGGCCGGCACGCTGACCGCCTGGTGGAACGACGTGTCCGCTGCCGACGCGCCGTGGTGGCAGGCGCAGCAGGACCGGCTGGAGGCGTGGAGCCCGGGCTACTCCCGCGACTACCGGCGCCGGGACTGGTCGGCCGAGCTGGCCGGCGTACCAGGCATCGAGTCCGTCGCGGTTGCCAGCTGCGACTGGGTGCGGCCACTGTCGATGGAGCAGTACGAGACCTGGCTGCGCTCCAAGTCCTACGTCGCGGCGCTCGGCGATCGGCTCGAGGACTTCCTGGCCGCCGAGCGTGCGTCCCTGTGCGCAGCCTTCCCGGGGGGCGTCGTACCCGAGCCCTTCAAGACGGTGCTCGTCGTGGCGCGGATGGCCTGACGGCGCCCGGTTTACCGACTGGCCGGCCGTCAAGGCTCTGCGAGCAGGAGCCTGGTCCAGGCGTCGGCGAGCCAGGTGCCGAACCGGGCGGGCTGCCAGCCGCGTTGATGCACGAGCAGGACGTAGTGCTCGACGGCGTTGAGGCTCCAGATGATGTCGGCGACCTCGACGTCGGAAAGATCGGCTCGGAGCTGACCGGTCGAACGCAGGTCAGCCGCGAGGTCGCGCATGTTGCGGGCTCGACGCTCGGAGATCTCTGTCCACAGCGCGGCGCAGTCGGGGTCGGTGGCGGCGCCGTCACGGAGCGCCAGGAATACCGGCGCGAGCCGCTGCTGGATCAGCGCGACGGCGTCCGCGTAGATGTGCAGTTTCTCCCGGGCGTCGGGTGCGGCCCGGATCCGGGTCACGTAGTCGCGCTGGACCGCCGGGACGGCGTGGTCGGCCCCGGACAGCGCCGTCTCCACGAGTTCGCGCAGCAGCACCGGCTTGCGGCCGACGGCTGCGTAGACGGTGTCCACGGCGACGCCGGCGCGGGCGGCGATGTCCGCCACCGTAGTTGGGCGGTAGCCCCGGCTGACGAACAGCTCCCGCGCCGCCGCGAGTACCGCCCGTCGGGTCGCTGCCGCCTGTTCGGCCCGGCGGGGGGCGTCGTAACGACGCGCGGCCTTGGGCTGCCTCTTGACACCGTTCGGCACGGCCCCTAGCTTATCCATATTCGCCCGAAGCACGTTCGGGTCAATAATGGACGGGAGGCAGCCGCCGTGTACGCCTACATTCAAGACGTACCGATCGACCTCGGGACCTATCAGCGCATCCTCGACGAGCTCGGTCCCGAGCCGCTCGAAGGATCGCTCCTGCATCTGTGCGTACGCCGGCCTGAGGGCGGCCTGCGCTACATCGATGTCTGGGAGTCCGAAGCCGCTTGTGAACGGGCCTTCGATGAGCGCATCCACCCAGCAGTCGACGTCGCCTTCGGTGGCCAGCGACCGCCGGGTGAGCCGGTGGTCCAGCGTCTGGACGTCATACACGCCGCCGGGGAGCTCGTCGCTACCGGACCCCCGTCGTTGCGCAACTAGCTGTGTCCTCCCGGACAGGTTGGGGACGAGGCTGGCGCCTGGCGGCGCACCAAGCGAGAGCCGGTGACGGGCGCGGCACCTACACTCATCACAGCTGCTGGCCGGTCCAGCCGGTCGGTAGCCGGTAGAGCCAGCCGGGCTGCCACTCGAACGGCGCGTCTACCAGGTGTTCCAGCGGCCAGCCCTTCAGCAGGTGGTCGAGAGCCCACCGGTTCGCCGAATGCGCAACGACTACGACCCGACTGCCGTCCCAGTCGGCCACCAGCGCACGGAGGAACTCCCTGGTCTGGGCTACGACGTCGAGGTAGCTCTGGCACCCGGATAGGGCACATCGATGCGCCGGGCGCGCTCGGGAGCCAGCCGCGTGACAGAGGCGCCGTTGAGCTCCCCGTAGTTGCACTCCCGCAGCCGTACATCCCGATGGATCGGGATCCCGCTCCGGCCGAACGCGATCTCGGCCGTCTCGACCGCCCTGCGGAGGTCAGAGACAAACACGGCCGTGATGTTGTCCTGGCGACGACGCTCGCCGAGCTCCGCGGCGAGCCTGCGCCCGCGTTCCGAGAGCCGCCCGGGCAACCCGGTCCAGGCGCGACGATCTTCGGCGCCAGCATGGCCAGCTGGCATGGCCGGATAGCCTGCAGCTCATGCTGCGCTCGGTCATCCTGCGCGCGTCCGGCGACGCGCGGGTCAAGTCGCTGGTCGCGACCGCTCCGGTGTCGCGCAACGTCGTGGCCCGGTTCGTGGCCGGCGAGTCTGTCGACGACGCCGTACGGGCGACCCGGGGTCTGGTCCAGGACGGGCTGCGGGTCAGCCTCGACCACCTTGGGGAGGACACCACCAACCCCGGCCAGGCGGAGGCGACCACCAAGGCCTACCTCTCGCTGCTCGGCCGACTGGCCGACGAGGGCCTGACCCCGGGCGCCGAGGTCTCGGTCAAGCTGTCCGCGGTCGGCCAGGCGCTGGACGAGTCGCTGGCCACCGACAACGCCCGCTCGATCTGCGAGGCCGCCGCAGGCGCCGGCACGACGGTGACGCTGGACATGGAAGACCACACCACGACCGACTCGACGCTGCGCATCCACCGCGAGTTGCGCGCCGACTTTCCGTCCACCGCTGCGGTCATCCAGTCCTACCTCCGCCGCTCCGAGGCGGACTGCCGCGACCTCGCGGCCAGCGGCTCCCGGGTACGGCTGTGCAAGGGTGCCTACAAGGAGCCCGAGTCGGTCGCGTTCGGCTCCCGTGGCGAGGTGGACCGGTCCTATGTCCGCTGTCTCAAGGTGCTCATGCACGGCTCGGGCTATCCGATGGTCGCGACCCACGACCCGCGGCTGGTCTCGATTGCCGGCGCCCTGGTCCGGCGGCTCGGTCGCGAGCCGGGCAGCTACGAGTACCAGATGCTCTACGGCGTACGCCCGGACGAACAGCGCCGGCTGGTGGGAGCCGGCGAGACGGTCCGGGTCTACCTCCCCTACGGCGATGAGTGGTACGGCTACCTGATGCGCCGGCTCGCCGAGCGGCCGGCCAACGTGACGTTCTTCCTGCGCGCACTCGCCACCAAGTCCTGAGACCGAACCCCGTACGCGCCTCGCCGCCTTCGCGGTCCATCGCCGGCCCGCCGGCCCACATGGCCGCGCAGGTCGCGCCAACGAGCGACTTACTGTTGACGTGTGCAGCAGCCGCGCCCGGCTCGGCCGGCGTACGCCGTTGCCACCCTCGCGGTGGCGCTGGCTGTCGCCGGCTGCTCCGGCTCCAGTTCGCGCCCGATCTCGGTGGCACCCGTCGGCCGGGCGACGGTCACCGAGGTGGTCGAGGCGCCGGCCACCGTCGCCGCCCGGGCCACGACCACGCTGAGCTCTCCGGCCGACGGCATGATCGCGGAGCTCGGCGTGCGGGACGGCCAGTCCGTCCGCGCCGGGACGGTGCTGATGCGGGTCGAGTCGCCGAGCGCCCGCCAACGCCTGCGGGACGCCGAACAAGCCGACATGCAGGCCGCAGCCGGCCGGGTGCGGCTTCCCGGCGCGGACCTGTCCGGTCTGCAGGCCCAGGCCGACGCCGCCGCCGAGGCGGCGTTCACCGCCGCGCGCTCTGGCGCCGACGCGCTGCCCACGCCCGTGCTGCGGGCCGCCGCACATGCCCGGGAAGCCGCGGCCGAAGCCCGGTACCGAGCCGCTCGCGCCTCGGCCGCGGCCGCCGCCGCTCGGTTCAACGCGGGCCTGGGTAGCCTGTCCTCGGCGCTGTCGTCCCTGGCCACGGCTTCCCGGGTGCAGACCCGCGCCGCGGTCGGGCTGGCTCGGCAGACGGTGGCCGCGCTCGTCGTGCGTGCCCCGATAACCGGCGTCGTCTCACTGGGTGCCGGCACCGCTGGGACGGGAAGCTCCGACGTCAGCGGGCTGATCGGCTCGTTGCCGTCGTCGGTTCAGGGCCAGGCCGCCCAGGCGCTGGGCGGTGGCGCGGGCGGCGGGTCGGCCACCACCGCCGCGACGATCGCCCTCGGCGTTCCGGTGAGCAGCGGTACGGCGCTCGCCACGGTCACCGACATCTCTTCGCTGTCCGTGGTGGCCGACGTAGACGAGACCGACGTGCTGCTGGTGAAGCCTGGCGTCCTCGCCTCGGTGAACTTCGACGCGGTGCCGGACGCCACCTACTCCGCGACGGTCGAGGGGCTCGGCCTGGCTCCGGTCACCACGGCCGGCGGCGGTGTGACTTATCGCGTCCGGCTGCGCCTCGGCCCCGGTCGATTGGCCGACGGTGGGCCGGCACCGCGGCCACGACCGGGCATGAGTGCGGTCGCCGAGCTCCAGGTACGCCGGGCGCTGGGGGCGGTCGCCGTGCCGGCCTCAGCCGTGGTGCGTGAGGGGACCCGCGACGCGATCTTCGTCGTAGTCGACGGTCGCGCCCGGCATCGGATCGTGACCCTGGGCGCGCAGGGGGACGAGCAGGTCCAGGTGGTCGAGGGCGTCCGGGTCGGTGACCGGGTGGTCGTCCGTGGCGCCGACTCGGTGCGCGACGGGCAGAAGCTGCCGGCGAAGTGACTGCCACCGCAGCAGTGGTCACCGCAGCGCTGGAGGCGGTCGACGTCCACCGCAGCTACCGGCTCGACGGCGTGTCGGTCGAGGCGCTGCGCGGGGTCTCGATGCGGATCGACCCAGGTGACTACGTCGCGGTGGTGGGTCCCTCCGGGTCGGGAAAGTCAACGCTGATGCACCTGCTGGGCGGGTTGGACCGCCCGACCAGTGGCGTCCTGCGGGTGGACGGCCGCGACGTCTCGGCGCTGACCGACGAGGCGCTGGCCGGGCTGCGCAACGCCACCATCGGCTTCGTCTTCCAGTCCTTCCAGCTGCTGGCCCGTACGACGGCCGTCGACAACGTCGCGTTGCCGCTGGTCTACCGCGGGGTCGG
>JBPCOB010000228.1:0-2832 GCA_051000715.1 Mycobacteriales bacterium | reverse complement strand
TCGGCCGAGGTAGGGGCGGGTGGTGAAACCGGTGTCGGCGGTGTATCCCGGCGGTTGGCGCAGGATCAGCGGGAACCAGACGATGAGGAGTAGAGCGGAGAGCATGGCGGGCACCCGCAGGTAGTTGATCCAGGGTCCGGGTGGGAGGCGACGTCCGCGGCGGCGTACGGCGACGCTCAGTGACCGGTCCGCGATGGCGTAGAGCGGGAACACGATGACGTCGTGGGCCACGGCTGCACCGATGAACCACACGGCGACGGCGATGGGTCTGCCGGCGGCGAGCCGGATGGCGGCGTAGCCGGCGGCAAGCCGGATGGCGGCGTAGCCGGCGGCGAGCCGGATGGCGGCGTAGCCGGCGGCGAGCCGGATGGCGGCGTAGCCGGCTACGGCGAAGCAGCCGAGGAGCGCCAGCAGGTGCAGCGGGGACCCGCCGTACCAGCCGATTTGCCGTCCGTCCGCTTACCGCCTGTGCGTTCGGGCAAAATCCGGTGCGCGAGCCGGGAAGGACAGGTGGAATCAATGAGTGTCTCTGAAGTGGCTGTGGAGGGTCTTGCGGTGTCGGTGTATACGATCCCGACCGATCAGCCGGAGGCCGATGGCACCATTGCCTGGTCCAAGACCACGATGGTGCTGGTGCAGGTCACCGGCGGCGGGGCCACCGGGCTCGGTTACAGCTATGCCGGCGCCGGGGCCAAGGCGGTGATCGACGGCCCGCTGGCCACCGCCGTGGTCGGCCGGTCCGCCCTGGACGTGCCGGGGGCGTGGGAGGCGATGGTCGAGGCGATCCGCAACCTGGGCCGGCCCGGGCTGGTGTCCTGCGCGATCAGCGCGGTGGACACCGCGCTGTGGGACCTGAAGGCCCGACTACTCGACCTGCCGGTCTGCCGGCTGCTCGGGCAGGCCCGCGACGAGGTGCCGATCTATGGCAGCGGCGGGTTCACCACCTACGACGAGTCCACCGCCCGCGCCCAGCTAGAGCGCTGGGTCGGCCAGTGGAACATCCCCCGGGTGAAGATCAAGATCGGGGAGTCGTGGGGCAGCCACCCTGCCCGGGATCTGGCCCGGATCGCCTTCGCCCGGCAGGTGATCGGCCCGGACGTCGAGCTGTACGTCGACGCCAACGGCGGCTACACCCGCAAGCAGGCGATCCGGATGGCGCACGCGATGGCTGAGCAGCAGGTGACATGGTTCGAGGAGCCGGTGTCCTCTGACGACCTGGCGGGGCTGCGCGAGGTCCGTGATCAGACCAGCCCGGACACCGCGGCCGGGGAGTACGGCTACGACCTGGTCTATTTCGCCCGGATGGTCATCGCGCAGACGGTGGACTGCCTGCAGGTCGATGTCACCCGGTGCGGCGGGATCACCGACTGGCTGCGCGCCGCCGCCGTGGCCGCCGCGCACAACCTGCAGGTATCGGGGCACTGCGCGCCGAACCTGCACGCGCACGTCGCCGCCGCGGTGCCGAACCTGCGGCACCTGGAGTACTTCCACGACCACGTACGGATCGAGGGCATGCTCTTCGACGGGGTGCTCGACCCCACCGGCGGCGTACTGCGTCCGGACCAGGGCCGGCCCGGGTTCGGGCTGGTGTTCAAGCAGGCCGACGCCGAGCAGTTCCGGGTGGCCTAGCGATGACCGAACCCGTCCCTCCCAGTCCTCCCGATCCGGCCGCGGTACAGGCCGGCATCGCCCGGGTCCGGGCTCGGCTGCTCGGCGGCCGCGGGACCGGGGCGAGCCAGGCCGAGATCGACCGGCGCACCCGAGGCCGTTCCGAGCTGGCCGGTGAGCCGACCCCGCAGCACCTGGCCACTGTCGCCCGGCAGACCGCGATCGCCCGCGGCGACGCCGCCGCCATCGCCCTGGACATCGCGGCCACCCGCGACCAGCTCGCCACCACCGTGCAGGCGATCCGCGAACGGGTCAGCCCCTCCCGAGTCGCCGGCCGGCAGGTCCGCGCAGTCCGTGAGCGGACCGTGGCAGGCTGGGCGGCGCTGCGCACCGCGGAACCCGTCAGCATCGGCGCCGCCGCCGGGGCGGCGCTCACGGTCGCGGTCGCTGTGCTACTGGTCATCCGCAGGCGAGGCCGCCGGAGCCTCCCGGCGGGCCGGCCGGGTGACCGCGACCGCTGTTCGGCACGTCGCCGGTGAGGTTGCTGGCCGGCGCCGCGGTGTCGGTGCTGTCGGTCACGAGGCCGTCGCTTTGTCCGGCTGGGGTGCCGGATGGGGTGACCAGATGGGCATGGTGACGCCGGTGAGCCGGTTGAATATCCAGGCCAGCACGGTGATCAGCACGACCGCGCCGAACATGACCGCGAGTTGCTGCGGGGTGCGCAGGATGCCCAGGCCGACGATGAGCGCGCTGGCCTCGGCCGGCGGGTGCGTACAGCGGAGGCGTGCAGCACGAACGTGGTGACCGCGACGGCGAGGGCGACCACGCCGATCCGGGCCGGGGTGAACCCGGTGGTGGTCGCCGCGGGAGAGTGCACCAGGCCAAAGGCGGCGAGGCTGCCGTAGCCGATGAGGATCCCGGCCGCATGACCGAGCACGGTGTGCCGGGGACTGGCCTGCGGCCGCAGCGGTGTCTCGAAGACCAGCAGCACGGTGGGCGCCAGGCTGGGAAACACCCACGGCTGGTCGGTGTCCCAGGCGAGGGCTCCCGCGGCGGCCAGTGTCAACCCGCAGCAGACGAGTCCGACCAGGCCCGTGCCCAGCGACCCGAGGCGTGCTTCGATCTGGGCGGTCAGGCTACCGGGAGTGGGCCGCCGCGACTCGCTGCCGGGCGGCGCCGGCGCGGCAGCGGCCCGCAACGGCGCCAGCAGCGCCGGCCACAGGC
>JBPCOB010000227.1:0-2753 GCA_051000715.1 Mycobacteriales bacterium | reverse complement strand
GGCGTACGCTTCGCCGCTGCCCGTCGAGGAGCCTAGCCAGCCGCTTCCCGACGTCTTCCCTGCAAGCTGCCTTGGAGTGCCTGGTGGGTGCCGCCGTTACCGTCCGACCGGCCACCTCCACCGATCTGCCCCCGCTCCTGGAGCTGTGGCTGGAGGCCCAGGACAACTGGCGCGGACGGGACCGCGGGCGGATCGCCCAGGTTCCGGCCGCCGTCGCGACCCGGCTCGAGGAGCTGATCGCGGGGCCGGACGTCGCGGTACTCGTCGCGACCACCGGTGCGGAGCCGGTAGGCATGACCATGCTGGCTCCGACTGTTCTCGGGCCCTTGTCGGAGCAGCCGGCGCTGCAGATGAGCTACGCCGTGGTCTCCGACCGCCATCGCCGCCGCGGCGTCGGCCGGGCTCTGGTGGCGGCGGCCACGTCGTACGCCGAGGCGCTGGGACTGGCCTCGGTCATGGTCAACGTGCCACCCGGGATGCGGGAGGCGCACCGCTTCTACGCAAGGCTGGGCTTTGCTCCGATCGTCACCCGGCGCGCGGCACCGGTGAGCGTGCTGCGGCGTCGGCTGGCCGCCCCGGCTCGCCGTCCACTGGTCGACGACCTGGTCCGTCGCCGGTTGCGCCACCAGCGACCCGCGCTTGCCCTGCGCGGGCTCGGACTGGCGTCGGACCGTGGAGCTCGACCAACCGCCTGAGCCTCGCGGCCCACCGCGTCACCCCCACGGCGGTCGAGGCCGCCCTAGGATCCGGGAGTGCCACCGACCCAGCCGAGCGCCCCCGCCGAGGGCGACCGGCTGCTCCTGCTCGACGGCCATTCGCTGGCCTACCGGGCGTTCTTCGCTCTCCCGGTAGAGAACTTCGCGACCACGACCGGACAGCCGACCAACGCGGTTTACGGCTTCACCTCGATGCTGATCAATGTGCTGGCCCAGGAGAAGCCGTCACACGTCGCGGTCGCCTTCGACCTGTCCGCCCCGACGTTTCGGCACGAGACGTACGCCGAGTACAAGGCTAACCGCTCCACCACGCCGACCGACTTCCGCGGCCAGGTGAGCCTGATCCGCGACGTACTCACCGCGCTGGCGATTCCGATGGTCTCCGCCGAGGGCTACGAGGCGGACGACGTGATCGCCACCCTGGCGACCCGGGCGGAGCGCGACGGCATGGACGTCCTCATCGTGACCGGCGACCGCGACGCCTATCAGCTGGTCAGCGACAAGGTCACCGTGTTGATGACCCGCAAGGGCATCAGTGACATGACGCGGTTTACGCCCGCCGCGGTGGCCGAGAAGTACGGGCTCACTCCGGCCCAGTACCCCGACTTCGCCGCGCTGCGGGGCGACCCCAGCGACAACCTCCCGAACATCCCGGGGGTCGGGGAGAAGACCGCGATCAAGTGGGTCCGCGAGTTCGGCTCGCTGGATGAGCTGGTCCGCCGGGTCGACGAGGTGCCGGGCAAGGCGGGTGACGCGCTGCGTTCGCAGCTGGCTAGCGTCGTGCGCAACCGGCAGCTCACCGAGCTGGTCCGGCAGGTGCCGCTCGATGTCGGGCCGCACGACCTGCACCTCGGCCAGTGGGACCGGGACGGGGTGCACAAGATCTTCGACGCTCTGCAGTTCCGGGTGCTGCGGGAGCGGCTCTACGCCACGCTATCGGCGGTCGAGCCCGAGGCCGAGGCCGGCTTCGACGTCTCCGGTGGCCTGCTCGGCCCGGACGAGGTGGCGAGCTGGCTGGCCGAGCACGCCAGTGCCGGCGCCCGGGTCGGCCTATCTGTGGGCGGCAGCTGGGGGCGCGGAACCGGCGTGGTAACCGGCCTGGCGCTCGCGGCGGCGGACGGTGCCGGCGGCTACCTGGACCCCACCGCGCTGACCGAGTCCGATGACACCGCGCTGGCCGGCTGGCTGGCCGACCCGGCCGCGACCAAGGCGGTGCACGACGTCAAGGGACCGATGCTGGCCTTCGCCGCCCATGGCTGGGACCTGGTCGGGGTGACCAGCGACACCGCACTGGCCGCCTACCTTGCTCTGCCCGGTCAGCGCTCGTTCGACCTCGGCGACCTCGCGCTGCGTTACCTACGGCGCGAGCTGCGCGCGGAGTCCACCGGCGCCGGTGGCCAGCTCTCGCTGGACGGCGGCGACGAGCAGGACGCCGCGGCGGCCGAGATCGTGCGGGCCCGCGCGGTGCTCGACCTGGCCGAATCGCTCGACGCCGACCTGGAACGCCGCGGCGGCACCCGGTTGCTGAAGGACGTGGAGCTGCCGCTGGTCGGCCTGCTGGCCACGATGGAGCGCACCGGCATTGCGGTCGACCTGGACCACCTGGCCCATCTCGAGGCGGAGTTCGCCGCCGAGGTGAAGTCGGTCGCCCAGGACGCCTACCGCGCGGTCGGCCGCGAGTTCAACCTGGGCTCGCCCAAACAGCTGCAGGGACTGCTGTTCGACGAGCTCGGGCTGCCGAAGACCAAGAAGATCAAGACCGGCTACACCACCGATGCTGACGCCCTGTTCTGGCTGCTCGAGCAGCGGCCTGACGTGGAGCTCCTGCACCACCTGCTGCGCCACCGGGACGTCTCCCGGCTCAAGACCGTGGTCGACTCCCTCATCCCGATGGTTGACGGCGCCGGCCGCATCCACACCTCGTACATGCAGATGATCGCCGCCACCGGCCGGCTGTCCTCGACCGACCCCAACCTGCAGAACATCCCGATCCGGACCGCCGAGGGTCGCCAGATCCGGCAGGCCTTCGTGGTGGGG
>JBPCOB010000226.1:0-3017 GCA_051000715.1 Mycobacteriales bacterium | reverse complement strand
GGCTGGGATCGCTGGCCAGCCGCGGCTCCTGAGTGTCGAGCCAGGCCCGATATCCATCGGCCAGCGGGCGCAAGGCGGCGAGCACCTCGGACCGCGGCCTAGTAGCCAGCGCCCGCATGTC
Organism: Mycobacteriales bacterium; assembly: GCA_051000715.1. Classification (GTDB taxonomy): domain Bacteria; phylum Actinomycetota; class Actinomycetes; order JALYNC01; family JALYNC01; genus JBPCOB01. Next base: position 2,896 of record JBPCOB010000226.1, on the reverse strand, counting down.
GACCATCAGGCCAGTCAGCTCCGGCGTCTGCTCGGGCCGCGGTGCGACCGTCTGCTCCACCTCGTACGCCGGCAGGTTGCTGGTGGACACCCGCCACGCATGCAACTCCCCGCGCCGGCGATCAACCTCGACGCCCGCATTGCGGCCCACTGCAAACTGCCTGGACCGCCGGTAAAGCATCTTGAGGCCCGTCAGCTCGAGGTCGGGCTGTGTCGCCTCGTCGTCGGCGACGACGTGTGACGGATCGTTGTGTGGCAGGAGCACCGGCGAGGTCCCGTCGGCGGCCGTGACCTCCAGGCGCACCTGGAAGATTTTGGCGGCGTCCTTGCGGTCGGCTGGCTCCGGTTGGCCGTTGACCAGCGCCACGTCGACGACTCGGCAGCTGCCCTGCGGCCGGCACCGGGCCCTGACCCGCACCTTCGGCTGGTTGGCGTCGGGCGCCCCGGCCGGCTCCCCGGAGGTGACGTCGAGCAGCAACGAGCCGCCGGCGTTGACCCGGTGCCACACCAGCCGCGGCGTACCCGCTTCAGTCTCCTGGGTCGCGGACGGGCCCTGCTCGTAGCGCGCCCACTTCGCGGTCACCAACACCGACTCGACGGCGTGGGGCACGCTGAACGACAGACCCAACGAGGCCGGCGCCATCGACCCAGCCGCAGCGGCGGCGGTGACTTCGCCGGCGCCCTCACCGGAGCCGTCGTCGCTGGCAGAGGCGTCGGTGGCTTCGGCGTCAAGGCTGACCCGGGACGGCGACAGGACGCCCAGGATGTATCGCTCCGATGGCACGGTCCCGGCTGGGAGCTCTTCCTCATCGCCGGCCCACGGGCCGAGCAGGTCCCGGACCAGGAACCGCTCAAGCTCGGCCCGGACCTGTCGCGACGTCCACGCCCTCCGGCCCGCCGAAGCCAACCTGCTATCGGCGGCGGCGGCCGGTTCAGACTCTGACGGTGTGGCGGAAGGGCTGCTCATCGGTCCTCGCCGTCGTGGAAGAGCATGGCCTGCTCATCCTGCCCGGCGGGTCCGACAGACCCGGTACGACGCCCGCCGGCACCACCGCGCCGCCCAGTCCGCTGCTCCTCGGCGTGGCGTGCGTGGTTGAGCTCCAGCAGCCGGTCCAGCAGATCGACCCGCGCGGCAGGCGAGACTGTCCACCGGACCCCTTGCCGGGTGTCGTGGTGGCCGTGGTCGAGCGGTAGATCCTCCCAGCCGTAGGCGGCGCACACCGAATCGTCCACCTCAACGTGCAGCGCCCGCAGGTGCGCCACCTCGACGTCGGCGACGGCCGGGTCGTGCACCAAGTTGTACGTGTTCGTCAGCCCGAGCTGCCGCCGCAGCATGAACGTGCGCCGGTCGGCGTCCAGGGCCTGCCCGGCGGTCCGCATCCGCCCGGTCGACTCCGGCCGCGGCAGGGTCTCGAAGACATCCGACGGGGTGTAATTGGTACGAGTCTCAAGCGTCGAAGAGTACTGAATTGCCCACCAGTAATGGGCCCCGCTCGAAAGCAGCGCGAGATCTGCCAAGTCGTCCGTTGCGAACACTGCGAGCCGATGCGCGAAGACCTGCCCAGTCCGCACACGGACAGGCACGACGACCTTGCTGACCAGCGTGATCGCAAGGACGTGCGACAGCCCGCCGATCGCGGCGTACAGCCGGGGCGCTGGCTCGGCGTACCTCCACCAGTATTTGCGGCGTGCTTCCCGGTTGACCTTGTCCCGCTCGGGCTTGACCTTGTCGCGGACGATGGCGTAGCAGTCGGTGTATTGGCGGGCCCGGTCCTCGGGCCAGTCGAAGAAGTTGATGATCCATCGGCTGCCGCTGCTATCCGGTCGGGAGTTGAGGTCCTGGCCGTTAACGAAGGGGAAGAGGACGTCGGCGTTGCGCGGATCGAGGCCGATGAGCGCCTTCGCTTCGGCCTCGGCAATGGTGAATCCCATCCCGAGAATATTGCTGCCTTGGAAACTCAGCCCGGTGTTGGCGGCAAGTCGGTAGGGGTTTCCGGTGACCCGGCCTGCGGGGTCGAGGCTGGGGGTGATCGCCGGCACAGGGACACCGTCGGCGTTCGCCCGTACGCCGGGGGCGCGCAGTTGTCGGGAGGCCCAGACGATGCTGTATTCGAGGTTCGCGGCTTGGGTGGGCCATTTCTCGCTTTTCACCGCCGCGTAGATGTGGTGGCCGGCGGCGGTGATCTGGTCCAGTCCGACCTGCCGGGTGTCGCCTTGGGCGACGGTGTTGGTGGCGAGCAGCCCGAAGATCCCGTGGTCGCGGTCGCCGAGGGCGGCGGCGGTGAGGAACATGTAGGCGATGAGGTCGGCGCTGCCCCGGGCGCCGTGGCCGATGTGACGAACCAGGTGCTCGCGGTAGGGGACCCCGTAGATGCCGGTGAGCTTCTGGCCCCCCAGGAACGGTGGGTTACCGACCACGGCGTCGAAACCACTACGGGGCTCAGTAAAGACCTCAGGGAAGAGCAAGGGAAAGTGGGCGGGCGGGCGTACCTGTCCTTGCTTGTCGGTGAGCGCGAAGCGGGCCTTTTCCGCCAGCTCGCGATTGGCATCATTTAGACGCTGCGGGTCGTCGCCCGCGGTGGCCTGATCGACCAGGCTGGCCACGGCGAGATAGCGGGGGTTTTCACCGCCGGCGAGGCTCGCGCCCGACAACGCGTCGGCGAGGACGGTGAGCCGCGCCGTCAACTTTCGCGCCTGGGTCAGTAGCCGCCCTTTGTGCTCGGCCGAGTGGCTGTCGATCAGCTCGACGTCGGCAATCTGACTCCGCAGCCCGGCGGCCTGCTTGAGCAGTGCCGGGGTATCCGCAGTCCACAAAGGGAGCGCCTGATCGTGCAGTCGGCGACCGGCGACAGGGTCCATGTGCAGGGCGAGGAGTTGCTCGCTGCTGGTGATCCCGA
>JBPCOB010000225.1:0-10336 GCA_051000715.1 Mycobacteriales bacterium | reverse complement strand
GCGTGCGTCTCGGCCTGGAACCCCAGCATCTTCTCGCCGCGCAACTGCCCGACCTGCAAGCAGGTGGAGACGAGCCGCGTCTACGCGCTGCACGTCACCTCGTCGAGGGTCTACACCTGCGGGGGCTACTTCCGGGTGAACTACAACGCGAGCCAGTCCACCGCCATCACCCGCTACAACGTCACCGCCTTCAACCTGACCGACGGCACGGTGCTTCCTCGCTCGACCTTCGACGCCGAGGATGACGGCGACACCCCCGGCTGCGATCTGCGCGACAACGTCCTCTACCTCGGTGGCCACTTCAATTATGTGGGCAAGGCCTGCCCCTGCACCCCGACGAACTCGGCCACCCGCCATCACGTCGCCGCGGTCGACGCCACCACCGGGGCCTTGCTGCCCTGGAACCCCGGTGCGAACTCCAACCACGGCGTGTACACGGTCACGGCCGACCGCAGCTCCACCTCCGTCGGCTTCGGGGGCTACTTCACCACGTTTGGCGGCACCTATCACCAGGGCATCGCCAAGTTCGGCGGTCCAGTTAGCGCCACGGGCTTCCCCCTGCCGGCCGCGGGACCCGCACTGGCAGCCACCTCCACCGGACCCACCTATCTCTTCTCCCGAGCGCCGAACCGCTCCGTGTATTACGAGACGACTGCCGGGTCCGGGTGGTCCCCGGCCGCCTCCCTCGGTGGGTTGATCTTTGACGCGCCGGCCGCAGCCGCGGGCGGCAACGGCTCGGCCGAGCTGTTCGTGCGCGGGATCGACAACCAGCTGTGGGCTCGTCGCCTCGTGTCGGGCAGCTGGACGCCGTGGGCCAGTGCCGGCGGAGTGCTCTCCTCCCAACCGGCAGCCGCGGCGTCGGGCCGGGGCCGCGATGACGTCTTCGTGCGTGGAGTCCCTGATGGGCTCTGGCACCGCGCACTGGTGAACAATCGGTGGACGCCCTGGGACTACCTCGGCGGTCGGATGATCGGTGGCCCCGGTGCCAGCTCCTGGGCCCCCGGGCAACTCAGCGTCTTTGTTCAAGGCACCGACCGCCGGATGTGGGGCAAGTTCTACAGCACCGCGACCCGGTCCTGGGGATCCTGGACCCGCTTCGGCGGAGTGCTGGCATCGGCCCCGGCGGCAGTGTCCGCGCCGCGAGGTGCCCAGCCGGGAACGGTCATGGTCTTCGTCACTGGCACCGATGGTGCGGTCTACCAGCAGCGGATCATCAACGGTCGAGGTGGTGGCTGGACCTCCCTGGGTGGGGTGCTGAGCGGCGGCCCCGCCGCCTCCTCGACAGGCCACGGGAGGTACCGGCTGGTCGGTGCAAGCCCGAACGGTCACCTCTATGAGCGCGTCTTCAACGGTTCCTGGGGACCCTGGACGGTGCTGTCGTAATCGGGGCGACCCGTCGTGGTGCCCGTCGTCAGCTCGCTGAGCTGCGCAGCGCCGCTCCCCATGTCGTCTGGTGGTAGCGCCCATCACCGGCGGGTCGTGAGGCGACGCACCACGCGGCGTAGATCGACCGGCCGTTGACCGCAAGACCCATGTAGTCCCCGAGGAAGGGCACCGGCGCAAGGGCGGCGTACTTCAGGTTCGTCGACGGACCCAGCGCCTGCCCGCGTTGGAAGCTGCGGCCGGCGTCGGCCGACTGGGCCAGGCGGAAGCCGACGTACTGCGACAGCCCGTTGGCGTTGTCGCGGGTGCGGAAGGACACGTAGACCTGACCGCCGTACGCCGCGACGTCCGGCGTGAAGTGGTCGATGCGGCTGTCGACCGGGTCGCGATTGACCCGGATCGGCGTCGTCCAGACCGCGCCGTCGTTCGAGCGTGACAGCAGGATGTCGCCCTGGCCGTCGTTACGGTGGCGGTTGTCGGTCCAGCTCACGTACAGGGTGCCGGTCTTCGGGTCGACGGTCCCCGACGGCAGCTCGCCGTCCCGGATGTCGGGCGGGCCCGAGCCCTCCTGCCGGGAGATGACGTGGACGGCGCCGAAGGACCGGCCGCCGTCCCGGGAGGTCTGCGCCACCTCGAAGTTGCCGTGCAAGGTGTACTGCTCGTACACGTCGACCAGTACGCCGTTCGGCCGGACCAGCGGCTGCGCGCCCTCGGTATGCGTGCCAGAGCCGGAGATGTAGACGAGCGGACTCCAGGTCCGACCGCGGTCGTCGCTGAAGCGCAGCACCTGGCGCGAGGAGACCTCGTTGCCCCGGCTGTCGAACTTGAACCGCGTCCACGGGGCGTAGATCCGACCGTAGTGCGGGCTACCGGGGTTCGTGTCGACGGTGATCCAGTTCTTGTCCTCGAACAGGCTGCACGTGGTGGTGCGCTGCTCGAGGACCGGCCGACCGAAGGTCGCGCCGCCGTCGTCGGAGCGCTGCACCGCGATGACGTTGATGCAGTTGTCGGTGTTGAACGCGAGGGTGGAGATGTAGACCGAACCGTCCGGGCCGAAGGCCACGGCCGGGTCCGAGGCCCGGTCGAAGGGACCCCCGACAGCGGTCGTCAGCTTCGGCAGGTTGCGGTGGTGCCAGGTCAGCCCGCCGTCGTGCGACCAGGCGTAGCCCGGATCGACGGAAGCACCGTCGATGAAGCGCCCCTGCTGGAAGGTGGCGACGACGATCCGAGCGTTGTTCGGGTCCACCGCGATGTCGGGTTCGATCTGGGTGTCCGGCTGGGATCCCGGCTGCGGCCGCACGGACTGCTCGGCGATCTGCTGGACGGCGAGAACGCGCGGCAGCGAACCGCTGGCGGGCAGGCTTGGCGCGGCGGCCACGTGGCGGGTGGGCGAGGCGGCGTACGGGCTCGCCGGTCCAGTCTTGTCCGGCGTGACCGGCCGCTGCACTGATCCCGCGGCGGCGGCCGGGCCGGCCAGCGCCAGGGCGGTCGACAGAACCACGGGTACGGTGATCAACGACCTGCGATCCATGGGAAACCCCCTCGGCGGCGGACGAAGTTCCCGACATGCTGGTCCGATTCCTCGATCCCGGCAAGAGCGCCGCTTGAACTAAGGCACTTCCCGGCGGTCTCGGGAGCAGATACGGCTTTGTCCTGATGTGGCGGGCCTCCTCAGACGCGCAGTCTCAACACGTCGGATCAACTCGTCAGAGGAGATTAAGATGATGTTCTTCGTCGAACCGTTATGCACCGCCGAGATGGCCTACCGCGGCCAGCGCATACGTGCCGACTTCACCCGGGCGAACCCTGCCCGGGGATCTCGCCCCGACCGACGGCCCGGCTGCCCGGCGTACGCCGCATGAAGCTGCAGCCGCTGTCGGACGCCGACGTACGCGCCCTGATCAGCGCGCTGCACCCGGCGCCGATGCCGGAGACGGACATCCGGAGCATCGTTGAGCGCGCCGAGGCAACGCGTTCTTCGCCGAGGAGCTGGTGGCGGCCGCCGAGATCGACGGCCGGTCGTTTGCCGACCGACCTCGCCGACCTGCTCATGATCCGAATCGAGCGGCTGGACGACACCGCGAGCATGGTGTTCGGGCCGCCTCGGTGGCTGGCCGGCGGGTCTCCCACGAGTTGCTCGCGAAGGTCGTCGGGATCGACGCCGCCGCGCTCGACCTCGCGCTGCGGGCAGCGATCGAGAGCAACGTGCTCGTCTCGGTCCGGTGACGAGGCCATGGCCGTGGCAGGCCCCGACGAGGCGGCTCGCCGCTACGAGGTCGCGCTGGAGCTGCTCGCCCGGGCCGGAGCCGCCGCCGGCGTCGAGATCGACATCGCGGCGCTGACCGTCAAGGCGAGCGAGGCCGCCGCCGCGGCCGGACACCTGTTCCACGCCGTCGCGCTCCTGCAGGACCAACTCGGCGTGCTGCCGGCGAACGCCCCGGCGCTGCAACGGGGCAGGCTGCTGCTCGCGCTGGCCGGCACCGCTCTGCTGGGTGACACCGGAGTCGACGCGCTTCCGATCTCCACCGAGGCGATGCGGCTGTTCCCGGCCGATCCGGCGAGCCCGCTGCGCGCGCACGTGGTCAACGTGCACGCCCTCGCCCACGCAGACCGGCGCCGCGACGACGAAGCCGCCCGTGGGCCGGCGAGGCACTCCGGCTGGCGCGCTCGCTGCGGTTGCCCGACGTCCCTCGACGCTCGGGTGATGGCCGGCATCGTGGCTTACGTCAGCAGCGACTGGGACGCGGTGATCCGCACCGTCGACGTCACGGACGAGTCTCCCCCCGGCATGGCGGAAGCCCTCCTCGCCGCGGTAGCCATGTCGGTCGCCGCCGGGCGCGGCGAGCACCGCGCTCTCCAGCTGCTGCCAGACGGCGGTGCACGAGGATCAGTGCCAAGACGGTCACCGTGCATGTGTCGAACATCTTGGCGAAGCTCGGGGCGGGGGGCCGCACCGAAGCAGTCGCCATCGCCCGACGCCGTGGCCTCCTCAGGGAAGAGAGCCGGTAGTCACCGTCGTCAACGACCCCGGCACAGACCCCGCTACCGTCGGCCCACGATCCTGGCGCAGATCCCGCTACCGTCGCCCTCGACCCTGGCGCAACCCCGCGACGGTCTCCTGAACCTTCGCCCGGTTCTGCGGAGTGTCCAGCTTCTGCCGGGTTTGCGCGATCAAGCGCTGCCCGCGCGCACTCCGAGCAAAGGACACTGCAGCTGCCAAGAGCCCAACTCGGCCCATTCGCACGACGTACACCTCCTGACGGACGCGCCCATCGCGCCGTGACCCAACCTACCTACGCCGACGCCCCGAGCGCAGGGCGGCCCGGAAGAGAAGTCGGAGTCGGCGGCATGAACCCTCATCCACTCGAGGTGGCGAGAATCTCCCGATGCAGGTCGAGGAGCATCGGGATGTCCTCTTGCTCGGCGCGGGCCATCCCGCACTCCGTGCAGATGCCCCACTCGGTCGTGGCGTTCCCCTGAGCCCGAGCCTCCTCGAGATACTCGCCCACCAGCCGTACCTGCTCGTGGGTCGTGCCGGGTTCCTGCTTCGCAGGGTGGTAAGGCACGAGCGCGGCGTAGATCTCGGTTTCCGGCCGCACCCGTAGCCCGCTCAAGGAGGCGAAGAAGGAGGGGTCTCTCTGGTACTGCGGGACGGTGAACGCGAACCAGTTGACCGCACGGCGGGCATCGGAGCTGAGCTGGTTGGCCACCCGGACCTGGAGCTCCAGCGACTCCGGCTCCTTGAAGTGGCGGTGCTGGTAGTCGCCGTAACACAGGTGCAGGCCGACGGGGACGTCCGCGGGGACGTGGTCGATCTCGCGGACCAGGCGCGAGACGATGGATTCGAATGTCTGCCCCGCCGTCCCCTCGAAGCCGCCCTCCAGGATCGCGAACTCGACGGCGACGTCCCACTGGACGGCAATCTGCTCGTGCGGGAGCGCCGCGAGCAGCCGGTCGAGGTCAGCGAAGAGTGCTCGCTCGTACGACGCCTCCAGCCGGTCCTGGTCCTCGGGAACGATCCAACCGTTGATCGAGGCGAGTGGCGTCGGGTACTCGACCTGAAAGCGGACGCCGGCCGGCAGAACGCCCTCGTCGTACAGACGGCGGAAGATCTTGAACGAGTCCTGGTAGGCATCGGCGTACCCGAGGTTGGGCCACCCGACGTCGTCGGGCTCGACGCCCTCGGCGAGACGCACCTTGGGCATCTGCTCGTAGCCCTCCGCGGGCTCGTCTCGGGCCTCCGCCTGCTCCAGCCCGGGCGTCTGCCAGAACTTCTGGAGCTGAAAGAAGATCCACTGTTGGCGGTCGCCCGTCTCACCGTCCGGGATTCGTCGAACGCCGGAGGGCACCCGTGCGGCGATCTCCCGCATCACCGTCTCGGCATCGGGGAGGTTGACTCCGCCGTTGAAGTGAACCGCTGTAGGTAGCATGATCACGCTCCAGGCGACGTAGGCGGGTCGACGACCGGCTCCGCGTTGCTCGCGAGCAGGTGTTCGACGCTACGGATCTTGTTGACGGCGTTCAGCGCGGCGACCTTGTAAGCCTCGGACAAGGTCGGGTAGTTGAACACCGTGTCCACCAGGTAGTCGACGGTGCCGCCGCAGCCCATCACCGCCTGGCCGATGTGCACGAGCTCGGTGGCCGCAGTGCCGAAGACGTGTACGCCGAGCAGCCGGCCGTCCTCGGTCGAGACGAGCAGTTTGAGCATGCCGTAGGGATCGCCCACGATCTGGCCGCGAGCCAGTTCGCGGTAGCGGGAGATGCCCACCTCGTAGGGGATCGCCGAGCCGGTCAGCTCGGTCTCCGTGCGGCCGACGTAGCTGATCTCGGGAATCGTGTAGATGCCGTAGGGCTGCAGGTCCGACATCGAGTGCACGGGCTCGCCGAAGGCGTGGTGCGCGGCCTGGCGGCCCTGCTCCTGCGACGTGGCCGCCAGCGCGGGGAAGCCGATGACGTCACCCACCGCGAAGATGTTCTCGACCTCGGTCCGGAAGTCCTCGCCCACCGGGATGCGGCCTCGCTCGTCGGCCTTGAGCCCGGCGTTCTCGAGGTCCAGCCCCGTGGTCATGCCCTGCCGTCCGGCGGAGTACATGACGGTGTCGGCCGGGATCTTCTTTCCGCTCTCCAGCAGCGTCACCGTCCCACGCTCGCGGGCCTCGACGGCCGCGACGCTCTCGCCGAACCGGAAGGCCACGCCGAGGTCGCGCAGGTGGAACTTCAGCGACTCGATGATCTCGGAGTCGCAGAACTCCAGCATGCCGTCCCGTCGCTCCACGACGGTGACGCGGGTGCCGAGCGCTGCGAACATCGATGCATACTCCACACCGATCACGCCGGCACCTACCACGACCATCGAGTCCGGGATGGCGTGGAGGGCCAGGATGCCGTCGGAGTCGACGATTCGCTGACCGTCGAAGGCGACGTTGCCGGGCCGGGCCGGTGAGGTGCCGGTGGCGATGACGATCTGGTCAGCACTGAAGTGCCGGGTGTCTTCGGACTCCGGCGAGTGCACGGACACCGCATGTGGGTCGAGAAAGGACGCCGACCCGGTAATCACCTCGACGTGGTTGCGGAACAGCTGGCTGCGCACGACCTCGGTCTCGCGCCCGATCACATGCTGCGTGCGGGCGCTGAGGTCGCCCACGGTGATGTCCTGCTTGACGCGGTAGCTCTGGCCGTAGAGGTCGCGCTGCTGCAGTCCGGTCAGGTGCATGACCGCCTCGCGCAGGGTCTTGGACGGGATGGTGCCGGTGTTGACGCAGACCCCACCGAGCATGTTGCGCCGCTCGACCACCGCAGCGTGCTTGCCCAGCTTCGACGCGGCGATCGCGGCGCGCTGCCCGCCAGGACCGGAGCCGATGACCAGCAGGTCGTAGTCGTACATGCCGCATCCTCCGTACGGCGGAAGCGCCCGCCGCCTGCCATGGTGTCCCCACCGCGGCACTTTCGACCAATTACTTCGGTCGATCGCCTCGGGGCTTGCGTTGCTACCGTCTTGCTACCGAAGCCGCATTGAGTCGTGGGCCAGTCCGGGTGCCGAGTTGAGCGACGCCTTGTTCGCTTCTGCGCCGCCAGCCGCTCAGGCGCTGCTTCCCAGCACGGTGCCTACAGCTTGGCGGCGAGTACGTCGATCGGCTTGATGGCTGGGGGCGAGCTGAGAAGCTCGTCCGCCTTCGCCATGAGCGCCGCCGCGATGGGGCCGTCGAGGTGCGCCTGCCGGCCGTCTGCGCCGGGGAAGACGTCGAAGATGCCGTACGTCGAGTCATCGATCTTGATCGCGAACCAGGCGGTCGTCTCCGGCTCGGCCTCGGCCAGCGGCAATGCGCCGGCCAGGAAGTCGGCAAGCTCGTCCTCCTTGCCGGGCTTGGCGGACAGGGTGGCGAGCAGCCCAACGGTGACCATGCTTCTCCCATTTCGACGAAGCGCTCCCGACACTCGCTCGAGCGCCTGCTCGCACCGTAGCTCCTGGAGCGTGCGCCGTGGAACTCCACCCACTCGTGCTCGATCAGCCGCTCGGCCAGGTCGGTCGGCACGTTCACGTGCAGGCTGCCGTCGTACGGCGGGTGGATGTGGCCCCACTCCGGCCGAACAGGTGCGGGACCGCGGCCGGGCGCGACCGGCTCGTTCAGGAAGAACGCGACCGCCCCCCGCACACTTCGAGAGGAGCCACGCAAGTGAGAAGCGATACTTTGCAGTTGCTGAACCTGACATCCGCGGAACTGCGCCCGGACCATGCACGCGTTCTGCACCCGTACCTCAATCCCGCCGAGCGTGTTACCGCCATCTGGACGGTCGGTGCCGCGGATCGCGCTCGCCAGCAGCCGCTCCCCCTTGCCGGGTCGCCGTCACCGCCGCAGCGGTCGGGTGAACCACCACGCCGCGACGGCAAACGGATCGACGGCCCAACTCAGGCCGACGTCCCCGTGGGCGTCGAGCACCACACTGAGCGCCACCAGTGCCGCGGGCGGCAACCAGGACACGAGGCGCAGCGCCGCCCGGTTCCGACCGGACGACAGCCCCTCAGCAGTGGACCGTCCGCCCGCGACACCAGCCGCTCGCGCCACCTGGGCGCCGCTCGGGTTCGTCAGCACCGTCGTCCCAACGCGGACCGTCGGAACCGTCTCGCAACCGCCGTTCACGCTCCGGACGAACCCGCGGGCGTCCTCGTCGTCCCAGATGTCGCGCCAGGTAGCGGCGACCCCTTTGCGCGCCAGGGCCCTGCGCAAGGTGGAGCAGTACGGACAGCCCGGTCGCCAGAAGACCTCGACGGTCTGAACTGGCGTTGCAGACGATGCGGTCACAGGTAGGTAACCCCGCTGCGCGCCCCGATCCTTCCGCAGCACCCAGCACCTCGGTGAGGTCCTTGCCGTCGGCCAGCAGTCGCTCGCCCTCACGCAGCTTGCGGATCACCTGCTCGGGGGTGTGCCGGTGTCGCTTCATCGTGGTTCGTCCTCCTCGCCCAGCATCCTGGGCTGTCGGACTCTCACAACACCCTGGACCGCCACGCGGGGCTCACGTCGAGAGGACGTGCGTGCTGCGTCTCGGCCGGAACCCGAACGAGCACGGCAGCATGTCGGCTTCGGAGACCGGCTCAAGCACGATCTTCAGCGCCGTCTGCACGACCCGGTCACGCACCGTCGGGATCGACAGCGGCCGCTGTTCGGCACCACCGGGCTTCGGATGAACACCCGGCGGGCCGGTGCCGGCCGCCACCTGCCGTCCTTGAGGTCCGCAGCCAGCTCATCGAGCAGCAGGGACACCCCGTACTGCTCGACGTCGGCGAGGGTGGTCGTGTCGATGCCAGGCGCGCCGTTGTTGCGGCGCACCTGCGCCCACGCCCGCTCCAACACGTCTCTGCGAAAGACCTTGTCGGACAGCGCGTGGAACCGACGTCCGGGATCAGCCTTGGCCGCCCGGTAGAGCGCAGCTCCTCCTGCGGGAGATGTGGCGCCTCCTCGGCTGGCCCCACAGTGGCCAGGCCGACGACGCACCCATCGTGAACCGCCACGGTCGTGACGTCGCCCGGCCGCTCGAGTCGCGCCCGCCAGCGCGCGACCCGGTCCTGAGCGTCGAGGTCGTCCAGGCAACGCTGTGGCACCAAGCCGGCGTAAGCCTCGTGCCAGCAGGACAGGTGCATAGGACTATGAGGTCGCCTGCGCCGGTAGCCGCCGGAAGGAGAGCCACGATGAAGCCGGAAGCCGGTAGATCACGCAGGAACGACTGCACCGTCCAGCATCGAGAACAGCGCGACGTAATGGCAGGCGGCGGCCAGCACGGTGCACAGGTGGAAAACCTCGTGGTAGCCGAAAACCCCCGGCAGCGGGCTTGGCCGGCGCAGCGCGTACACGAATGCGCCAACGGTGTACAGGCCGCCGCCGACGATCAGCATGCTCAACGGTCCGGCGCCGGCTCGATGCAGGATGTCCGGGAAGACGAACGCCGCCACCCAGCCCAGGGCCAGGTAGAGGGCGACCATCACCACCGGGGGCGGCTGCCGCCACAGGTTTCGTGCGGCGACTCCCACGAGAGCTCCACCCCAGACCCCCGCCAGCACCGCCCTGGCCACCGGTGGGGACATGGCCAGTACCGCGAACGGCGTGTACGTCGCCGCGATCAGCAGGAAGATCATGGAGTGGTCCAGTCGGGCCATCCGCCGGCAGGCCGAGGGGCTCCAGCGGACTCGGTGGTAGAGCGCGCTGGTGGCGAACGTCAGCGCCAAAGCGACCGCGAAGATCGACACGCCGGCTCGGGTGCGGCCGGCCGGGGCGACCGCCACCAGAGCGACCCCCGCCGCCACGCTGAAGAGCGCCGCCCCGGCATGCAGCCAGCCGCGCATCGTCGGACGCAGCAGCTCGGCGGGGCTTTCCAGGGTCTGCAGCACCGACACCCCCACCCGACGTTGCGTGCCCGCCACAGGTGTGGGGCTCTCCGAGAAGATCTCACACCCCGGTTG
>JBPCOB010000224.1:0-9964 GCA_051000715.1 Mycobacteriales bacterium | reverse complement strand
TGCCGGCGTACGGGTCCAGGTCGACGAGTCCGACGAGCGGATGCAGAAGAAGATCGTCAAGGCCCAGCACGACAAGGTGCCGTTCATGCTGATCGCGGGCGACCGCGACATCGAGGCGGGTGCGGTCTCCTTCCGCTACCGCTCGGGCGAGGAGCGGCGCGGCGTACCGGTGGAGGAGGCGCTCGCCGAGATCGAGCTCGCGATTGCGGACCGGCGACCGACCTGATGGGCGGGCCGGACGCCTTCGAGCGGCTGTGGACGCCGCACCGGATGGCCTACCTCAAGGGCGAAGGCAAGCCGGCGGAGGACACCGGCTGCCCGCTGTGCGCCATTCCCGGGAAGTCCGACGACGACGGCCTCGTGGTGGCGCGCGGCCTGCATGTCTACGCCGTGCTGAACCTCTACCCCTACAACCCCGGCCACCTGATGGTGGTGCCCTACCGTCACGTCGCCGAGTTCACCGAGCTCTCCGACGTGGAGACGTCCGAGCTTGCGGCGTACGCCAAGTCTGCGGTGACCGCGCTGCGCGAGGTCAGCCGACCGCAGGGGTTCAACCTCGGCATCAACCTCGGCGCGGTGGCCGGTGCCGGCATCGCCGAGCACCTGCACCAGCACGTCGTGCCGAGGTGGGGCGGGGACACCAACTTCATGCCGGTGGTCGGCCGGACCAAGGTGCTACCGCAGCTGCTGGCCGACACCCGCGACCTGCTCGCTGCGGCCTGGCCGACCGGCTGAGCGGCGGTGCCGGCGGTCCGGCCGACCGGCTGCGGCGGTCCGGACCTTTCGCTACACCCCGGGAGGCTCACGGAAACTATGCGGGACCAGGACGCCGCCTAGTTTCCACAACCTGGCCGGTGCGCGACCGGAGCCCCGTCCACAGCACGACGCCGGCCCGTGCGCAACCGGAGCGACGTCCACAGCAGGCCGCCGGCGTCTTTCGATAGCACGTCCCCCGGCCCAGCATCAGATGATGCCGGCCATTTTGATTCCCGCGAGCGTCGCCGGGGTGGTAACCCGGGCGCAGGCGCTGGCGGGCGGGCTGAGCCCGGACAGACTGCGTTGGCTGCTGCGGTCCGGACGCTGGCAGCGGGTCTACCGGGGCATCTACGCCACCCACAACGGACCACTGACTCCGGAACAGCGCGAAATCGCAGCGCTGCTCTACGCCGGTGACGGCGCGGTGCTCAGCCATTACACGGCCGCGGCACGAGACGGCCTTGCCGGCTTCCCGACCGCGGCCGTGCACGTCACCGTGCCAGTGGTTCGCCGAGTGCGGGAGCAGCCTGGAATCGTGGTCCACCGGAGGTTCGCTCACCGGCTTCGACGTTCACCCCGACCGGCAGCCGCGGCGTACCCGGCTCCCGAGGTCGATCGTCGACATGGCGACGGTTGCGCATCGGCGGGATGACGTACGAGCCGTCCTTTCTGCCGGCGTGCAACGGCGGCTCGTCACGGTGCCGCTCCTGCGTGCCGCAGTGCTGCGGCTTGGGCCGTGCCGGCACCGCTCCCTGATCCTCGCGACCCTTGCCGACATTGCCGCCGGCGCCCAGTCGCTGCCCGAACTCAAGATGAAGGGGCTGCTTCGCCGGGCTGGACTGCCGCAACCGACCGCCCGGCAGCTGTCCTTGCACAACGGCCGGTACTACCTCGACCTGTGGTGGGAGGGGGCCGCGCGCCTCGCCGTCGAGGTGGACGGCTCGCAGCACATGGTGGGCCAGCAGTGGTGGGAGGACATGGACCGTCAGAACGAGATCGGGCTGGACGACCGGCTAGTGCTTCGGTTCCCCAGCCACGCCATCCGGGAGCAGCCGGACCGAGTGGCCGCCCAGATCGGGCGCGGGCTACGGCGTGCTGCCGGGGGCGCGGAAACAAAGCGGGACCAGGACGCCGCAAAGTTTCCGTGAGCCAAGCCGCGTGGGCTTGAAGGAGCGGGTGCGGCCAGGCAGGCCTACGCGGCCGGGAGGCCCGGGTCACCCGCCGGCGGCCCCGGCGAGAACCTTGCTCGCGATGTGGTTGGGCATCGGCTCGTGCCGCAAGTAGCGCCGCGAGAACGAGCCGGTCCCGTGCGAGATCGAGCGCAGGTCGATCGCGTACCGCACCACCTCCGTCTCCGGCGCTTCGGCCTTGACCAGCGTCCGGCCGGAGCCGACCGGCTCGGTGCCCGACACCCGACCCCGCCGGCCGGACAGGTCGCTCATCACCGCGCCGACGTACTCGTCCGCCACTAGTACCGACAGCTCCAGCACCGGCTCCAGCAGCAGCACCGACGCCGCCTTGGCGGCGTCCCGCAGCGCCAGCCCACCGGCGATCTGGAAGGCCATGTCCGAGGAGTCGACACTGTGCGCCTTGCCGTCGAAGAGCGTCACCCGCAGGTCGACCACCGGATAGCCGGCGCCCACACCACGTTCCATCTGGGTGCGCACGCCCTTCTCCACCGAGGGGATGAACTGCCGTGGTACGGCGCCGCCCACCACCTTGTCGATGAACTCGAAGCCGCCGCCGGACTCCAGCGGCTCGACCTCCACGTCGCAGATGGCGTACTGGCCATGCCCGCCGGACTGCTTCACGTGCCGGCCCTTGCCGGCCGCCTTGGCGCCGAAGGTCTCGCGCAGCGGAACCCGTAGGGCAACGGTCTCCACCTCGACCCCGTACTTGGACTTGAGCCGGTCGAGCAGTACGTCGGCGTGCGCCTCGCCCATGCACCACAAAACCAGCTGGCCGGTCTCCTGGTTGTTCTCCAGCCGCAGCGTCGGATCCTCCGCGACCAACCGGGCGAGCCCGGAGCCCAGCTTGTCCTCATCAGCCTTGGACTTGGCCCGGATCGCCACCGGGAGCAACGGCTCGGGCATCTGCCAGGCCTCGACCAGCAGCGGGTTGTCCTTGTCGGAGAGGGTGTCACCGGTCTCCGCGCGGCCGAGCTTGGCGATCGCGACCATGTCTCCGGCGACGCATTGCGGCACCGGCCGCTGGTGCTTGCCCAACGGTGACGACAGCGTGCCCACCCGCTCGTCGACGTCGTGGTCGGCGTGACCGCGGTCGGCCAGGCCGTGCCCCGAGACGTGCACGACGGTGTCCGGCCTCAAAGTGCCGGTGAAGACCCGGATCAGGCTGATCCGACCGACGTAGGGATCGGTGGTCGTCTTGACGACCTCGGCCACCAGCGGGCCGTCCGGGTCGCAGATCAGCGGGTCGTGCGGCCGGCCGTCGGGGCGGGAGACCGCCGGCAGCTCGTGCTCCAGTGGCGAAGGAAAGGCGCTGGTCAGCACCTCCAGCACCTCGGCGGTGCCCAGGCCGGAGGGGGCGGCGGCCGCCAGCACCGGGAAGAACGAGCCGCGGGCGACCGCCGTCTCGAGGTCGTCGATGAGCACCTTGGTGTCGAGCTCCTCACCGGACAGGTAGCGGTCCATGAGCGACTCGTCCTCGCTCTCGGCGATGATTCCCTCGATCAGGGCGTTGCGGGCGTCCGCGATCAACGGCAGATGCTCAGGGTCGGGGTCGGTCTCCACCCGGTGACCGGAGGAGTAGTCGAAAACCCGCGAGCTGAGCAGCCCGATCAGCCCACCGACGCCGCCGTCGGTGTGCATCGGGAGGTAGAGCGGCATGACGCCGTCCCCGAAGGCGCTCTGGCAGGCCGCCACGGTCGCTTCGAAGTCCGCCCGCGGGGAGTCCAGCTTGGTGATCACAACGGCCCGCGGCATTCCGACGGCCGCGCACTCCTCCCACAGCAGTGAGGTGGCGCCGTCGATGTTGTCCGCCGCCGATACCACGAACAGCGCCGCGTCCCCCGCCCGCAGACCGGCTCGCAGGTCACCGACGAAGTCGGCGTACCCCGGCGTGTCCAGCAGGTTGACCTTGATGCCGTTGTGCAGGAACGGAGCGAGGGCGAGCGAGACCGACCGCTGCTGGCGGACCTCCGCCTCGTCGTAGTCGGTGACGGTGGTCCCGTCCTCGACCCGACCCGCCCGCGGGATCGTCCCGGTGGTGGCCAGCAACGCCTCCGCCAGCGTCGTCTTGCCCGCCCCAGAATGGCCGACCAGCACCACGTTGCGTACCGTGGCCGGCTGCTCAGCCACCGGTGCCCTGCCGGTGCCGGCCCCGGTCCCTGCCGCCTTGTCCGCCATGTCCAACCGCCTCCTCCGCGTACCGTCCCGCGACTCTCCACCAGGGAAGTGGATCCGGACAAGAGCCTGTCGGCGTGCGCGCGGCGCCCAGGCGGGACGCCGGCGCACGTAGAGTGCGAGACCTTCGGGCCGCAGCAGTACGGGCCGCAGCAGAACGGAAGGTCATTGCTCAACGTCGTGCGCGCGCCGATCGCGCGCGCACTCGCGCCGGTCGGCTCCGCGCTCGACCGGCTCGGCGTGAGCCCCGACACCGTCACCGTCGTCGGGACGCTCGGCGTGTCGGTCGGTGCGCTGGCCTTCTACCCGCGCGGGTCGTTCTTCTGGGGGACGATCTTCATCACCTGCTTCGTCTTCTCCGACATGGTCGACGGCGCGGTGGCGCGGGCCCGCGGCGGGGGCAGTCGGTGGGGCGCGTTTCTGGACTCGACCCTCGACCGGGTCGGCGACGCCGCCGTCTTCGGCGGCCTGCTCCTCTGGTACGCCGGCCGCGGAGACGACCTCTTGCTCGCCGCCGTCGCGCTGTGGTGCCTGGTCGCCGGCGCGCTCACGTCGTACATCAAGGCTCGGGCGGAGGGGCTGGGGCTGCGGTGTGACGTCGGGATCGCGGAGCGTTCGGAGCGCCTGATCACCATTCTGGTCGCCACCGGGCTCTCCGGGCTGTTCGACCTGCCCGTGCTGCGCGCCGGCGCGTTGTGGGTGCTCGCTGCGGCGACCGCCGTCACGGTGGCCCAGCGGCTGGCAGCGGTACGCCGGCAGAGCCTCGCGGAGGTGCCGGGCCGGTGAGAGAGCGGCTCGCCGCGACGGCGTACCTGCTCGGCTGGCGGGTGGTCCGGCTGCTGCCCGAGCGGGTGGTGCGGGGGCTGTGCGCCGGGGCGGCCGAGCTGGTCTGGCGGCACCACGGCGCGGGCGTACGCCGGCTCGAGGCGAACCTGCGCCGGGTCCTCGGCCAGTCGGCCACCTCGGCGGAACTGGCGGCGACCACCCGAGGCTCCCTGCGTTCCTATCTGCGGTACTGGGCCGAGGTCTTCCGGCTGCCCACGCTGGCGCGCACGACCGTCGTCGAGCAGACCGTGATGGATGACGGCCACGTGCTCCGCGCCGCCGCCGCCGCCGGCCGTGGCGTGGTGGCCGCGCTGCCGCACATGGGCAACTGGGACTGCGCCGGGGCCTGGGCGGTCTACACCGGAATGCCTTTCACGACGGTCGTGGAGCGGCTGGAGCCGGAGGCGCTCTTCGACGCCTTCGTCGACTTCCGGCGCTCGATCGGCATGGACGTGGTGCCGCTGACCGGCGGGCCGAGCAACACCTTCGCCGAGCTGCTGCGGCGGCTGCGTGCCGGCGCGATGCTCTGCCTAGTGGCCGACCGCGACCTGACGAGCAGCGGCGTGGAGGTGGACTTCTTCGGACAGCCGGCCCGGTTCCCCGCTGGCCCGGCGGCGCTGGCCCTGTCGACCGGCGCTCCACTGCTGCCGGTGACGCTGTGGTATCCCGGTCCCGGGGAACCACCCGGCTGGCGCGGCCGCATCCACCCGGCGGTTCGCCCGCCGGCGACCGGCTCACGCAGGGAGAAGATCGCCGCGATGACGCAGGCAGTCGCGGACGTCTTCGCCGAAGGCATCGCGGCCCACCCCACCGACTGGCACATGCTGCAACCGGTATGGGTCGCCGACCTGGAGTCCGCGCAGCCGCCGGTCGCGGTGCCTCGATGAAAGTCGGGCTGGTCTGCCCTTACCCCTGGGACGTCCCCGGGGGTGTCATGGCGCACGTCCGCGACCTGTCCGAGGCGCTGCTGCGAGTGGGTCACCAGGTGTCGGTCATGACGCCGGTCGACGACCCGGCCGCACAGCTGCCGGCGTACGTCGTGTCGGCCGGGGGAGCGCTTGCGGTGCCGTTCAACGGGTCGATCGCTCGACTCGCGTTCAGTCCGATGTCGGCGGCGCGGGTACGCCGGTGGCTGCGCGACGGTCGGTTCGACGTACTGCACGTGCACTCGCCAGAGGCGCCCAGCCTGTCGCTGCTCGCCTGTATGAACGCCCGCGGGCCGATCGTGGCCACGTTCCACGCGGCGAACCCCCGATCGTGGATCCTGGCCACCTTGCAGCCGGCGCTGCAGCCTCAGATGGAGAAGATCCAGGGCCGGATCGCCGTGTCGGCCGCCGCCCGCAAGACGATCGTCGAGCATCTTGGCGGCGACGCGGTTGTGATCCCCAACGGCGTGGACGTCGCCGCATTCGGCGACGGCGATCCCTTTCCCGGCTGGCCCGGCATGGACCAGGCCGTGGGCTTTCTCGGGCGCCTGGACGAACCCCGCAAGGGCCTGGACGTGCTGCTCGACGCCTTCGCCCGGTTGGCGCCGCGACGACCGGGGGTGCGGTTGCTCCTCGCCGGCCCGGGCGACGCGGCGGCGGTGGGGGCGCTGGAACCGGCCCTGCGCCGACGGGTCGTCGTGCTCGGTCAGGTCAGCGAGGCGGACAAGGCCCGGTTCTTCCACTCCGTCGACGTCTACGCCGCGCCCAACCTGGGCGGCGAGAGCTTCGGCATCGTGCTGCTCGAGGCGATGGCGGCCGGTACGCCGATCGTGGCGAGCGACCTGGCCGCCTTCCGGCCGGTTCTCGCCGACGGACGGGCCGGTCGGCTCTGCCCCCCGGGGGACGCGCCGGCGCTGGCGCTGGCGCTGGACGCGCTGCTCGCCGATCAGCCGGCGCGGCGCGAGCTGGCGGCAGCCGGGCGCTCGCTGGTGCGGGCCTACGACTGGGCCGCGGTGGCTCGGCAGGTGGTGCAGGTCTACGAGACGGTGCTGACCGGCGTACCGGCAGGTGTGGGGATAGAACCGGCCGACCCGGCGCTCCACGGCACACCGGCTCGCTAGTCTTCTCCTCGTGTGGCTGGTCGTCACGGTCGTCACGGTGGTGGCGGTCTTGGCGAGCTACCTGACCTGGCTCGCCGGCCGGCTGGACCGGCTGCACGGCCGGGTGGAGGCGGCCCGTGCCTCGCTGGATGCGCAGCTGGTACGGCGGGCCGCCGCCGCCGGGGAGCTCGCGGCGTACGCCGTCGCGGCGCCGCTCCGGCTCGGCGTCGACGGGCCAGCCCTTGCGGCGACCGCCGCCGCGGCCCGGGTCGTCGGCCACGAGGAGCGCGAAGCGGCGGAGAACGACCTGAGCCGCGCGCTGCACGCCGTGTTCGACGAGCTGTCGTCGACTCCACCGGTCGAGGCCGAGCCGGCCCGGTTGCTCGCCGAGCTGGAGGCCGCCTCGACCCGGGTGGTGCTGGCGCGGCGCTTCTACAACGACGCGGTGCGTGACACCCGCGCGTTCCGGTCCCGCCGGATCTGCCGCTGGCTGCGCCTGGCTGGTCACGCGCCGCTGCCGGCGTACTTCGAGATCGACGACACCGCCGTGGTCGCCGCTACCGCAAGCTGAGGGCTCGCCCACGGGGTGACCCAGGCAGGCCGACGGCGGTGTCTCGCGGTGGTGTGACGTGGCAGCCGTGCGCGGTGGTCTCCGGTGTCGCCAGGAGTCCGAGGCGTTGCCACCAGGGATCGGTCAGCGGAGCGTGAGTCGGGCCGGGTCGCCGATCGAGATCGTGCCGGTGCGGATGACGTGTGCTTGCAGGCCGAGCAGCACGTCGTGGGTGCGTCCCAGGGCTCTCAACACCGGCGGCTCGGCGGGGACGCCGGCCTGCGACTGGTCGACCATGACGCAGCGCGGCATGCCCGGCCCAAGCCGCAGCACGACCTCGGCGCCGAGGGCGAGATCGCCGTCGATCCACGCGTCCTCTTCGAAGCCGATGCCCCCGGTGTCCAGGACGATGTTCGCCCGCAGCCGCCGGGTGTCGACCCGGCCGCCGACCAGCTGCTCGACGCGGCGGATCGAGGAGGTGGTGACCAGGTGCACACCGCACTCGTCGTGGTGGCGGACCGTCGTCTCCCGCCGTAGCGTCAGCGGCTGGCCGAACGCTCGACCGAGGGCTTCCGCCGCTGCCGGTTCGTCGACCGGGTAGGTGAGGCCGTCGGGGCTGTGCAGCGCGGGCAGCTCGGCGCCGAACGCGTCCGCTGGGGCCACCGTGGACCGCCAGCTCATCAGGCCGGCGACCTTGCGGAATCGGCGGGTGGTCTTGCCGCTGGCGATCCCGCCGTCGGCGGTGTAAACGGCCCACTCCCGGTCGTGCGACAGCCCCCGGTCGCCGACCGCCGCGGAGGACAAGGACTCGCCGGCGGTGGACTTCACCGGGAAGCGGCACAGCAGGCTGACCGTGCCGACGACCATGCCGCCGCCTGGTGCCGGGAGCGCTTGTCCTGCGAGTAGGCTCACGGCGCCGAGCTCGTCACCAGGGCATCATCCCTTAACCCCGTAGACGAGGAGCCCGTAGCCCGATCGGTTGCCGACGCTGGCTCTGCCACGATGTCCGGGTGGATCGGCAGGGGGACGCTGGGGAAGTCGTCGCGGTCAGCCGTAGCGGTGTGCACGAGTTCAGCAAGCCGAATGAGAACAGCATCGAGCTCGTCGTCGGTGTCGGGGTGCACAACGATGCGCATGCCGGGGTGACCGTGCAGCATCGCTCCCGAGTTCGGGCCGACCCGACTTCGCCGAACCTCCGGCAGGTTCACCTCATTCATGCCGAACTCCACGACGAGCTGCGGGATCGCGGCTTCGAGGTCGCACCTGGGCAGATGGGCGAGAACGTCACAACCCGCGGCCTCGACCTCCTCGGCCTGCCGCGCGGCACCCGGCTACACCTCGGTGCGTACGCAATCGTCGAGGTGACCGGGCTGCGCAACCCCTGTTATCAGCTGGACGACTTCCACCCAGGGCTGATGAAGGCTGTCCTTGACCGCGACGAGGACGGGCGCCTGATCCGCAAGGCCGGGATCATGGGCGTCGTCGTCGCCGGTGGACCCGTTCGCCCTCATGACCGCGTACGCGTCGAGCTGCCGGCTCAGCCGCATATCGAGCTCGACCGAGTCTGACCCGCCTCACCGCCCGGGGATCGTCACCGGTTGACGGTCGTCTTCCCGACGGGCCCGAGCGCAGCGTCAAGCCCCGGATCGGGGGCTGCGCCTGAGTCCTGAGCCGATGCCTGGGTGCTCGTCGACGGCGCTGAAGCTGTGGTCCAGGGTTACGTGAACATGTCACCATGGAGCTCCGACGTACAGCACCTGAAGGGATTGATCGTGTCCAGCAACCCGGAGACTACGGCGGCCACCGGCACCGCGCGGGTCAAGCGCGGCATGGCCGAGATGCTCAAGGGCGGCGTGATCATGGACGTGGTCACGCCGGAGCAGGCGCGGATCGCCGAGGACGCCGGCGCGGTCGCCGTGATGGCGCTGGAGCGGGTGCCGGCCGACATCCGGGCCCAGGGCGGGGTGGCCCGGATGAGCGACCCGGACATGATCGACGGCATCGTCGCCGCGGTGTCGATCCCGGTGATGGCCAAGGCCCGGATCGGCCACTTCGTCGAGGCGCAAGTCCTGCAGTCGCTCGGTGTCGACTACGTCGACGAGTCCGAGGTGCTCACCCCCGCCGACTACGCGCACCACATCGACAAATGGGCGTTCACGGTGCCGTTCGTGTGCGGCGCCACCAACCTCGGCGAGGCGTTGCGGCGGATCACCGAGGGGGCGGCGATGATCCGCTCCAAGGGCGAGGCCGGC
Source organism: Mycobacteriales bacterium (assembly GCA_051000715.1). GTDB lineage: Bacteria > Actinomycetota > Actinomycetes > JALYNC01 > JALYNC01 > JBPCOB01. The sequence goes on along the minus strand of JBPCOB010000224.1, from coordinate 193 downwards.
ACCGGTGACGTCTCCAACGCCACCTTGCACATGCGCGCGGTCAGGGGGCAGATCGCAAGGCTGACGTCGATGAGCCAGGACGAGCTGTACGTCGCCGCCAGGGAGCTGCAGGCGCCGTACGACCTGGTCCGCGAGGTCGCTGCTGCGGGCAAGCTGCCGGTCGTGCTGTTCACCGCCGGAGGCATCGCGACGC
>JBPCOB010000223.1:0-4547 GCA_051000715.1 Mycobacteriales bacterium | reverse complement strand
CACAACCGAGCCGACCAGCGCGTACGGTCTTCCGGGGCCGGCATCGGCCTCAACTCCCTACGCCGGCATTGCCCGGCTCAGGTTCAAGCGGTCGGCGGCCGACAGCCGCCCTCTCAGCCCGGTCCCCCGAGCTCCCGCGTTCTGGCCACCCCACCTTAACCGCCCAGATCAGCCCAAGATAGGCCCGGACCGCGGGAGCCACACGATCTGCGGCTGACAGGGCGGCTCAGTCGTCGCTGCGGGCGGTGAACGCACTGTGCGGGGGGACCGGCGCGACCGGTCGGTTCACCCCAATGGAGTCACCGACGTTGAGGCGGCCGCCGCTGAGGGACCGTCGCCCGCAGGCCACCCGTCCTTCCAGCGCGGCCCGGGCCGCCTGGCCGGTGACCCGGTCGAGGTAGCGGCACGGCTCGCACGGCCGTTCCCCCCGCAACACGACCTCAACAGCCCGGAAGCGGCGACCGACCAGGGCGGCCAGGTCGACCCCCTCACCTCCACGTTCCGTCGTGCCGTGCCCGCGGCAAGCTGCACGCCGTGTTCCTTGCGGGCAGCGTCCAACGCTTCGACGCCGATCAGCGTCACGTCGTCAAACAGCCGCGGGTGGTAGGACCATTCGCCCCTGCCGGTCTGGTAGCGGTCTCCGAGCAGCCCCTGGCCGACTGCTGCCACGGCTGAGGCGACGGACCGCATGGGTAGGCCGGCGGACTCGGCGAGGTACACCCCCACCAGCAATCCCACCTTAGCGTCGCCACCCCGTAGGGTCCGGGTGGTGGTCCAGGCGGGTGGGTTGCGGCGGGCGTTGGCCCGCGTCCGGGACGGTAAACCGCTCGACGTCGGCGAGGCGAGCGTGCTGCTGCAGGCCCGAGGGGCTGACCTGCAGACATTGTGTGGGGTAGCCGGCCGGGTCCGTGATCAGGGACTCGCGGATGGGGGCCGGCCGGGTGTGGTGACTTACAGCCGGAAGGTTTTCGTGCCGTTGACGCGGCTGTGCCGTGACCGCTGTCATTACTGCACGTTCGCCACGGTCCCCGGCCGGCTGCCCGCCGCCTTTCTGGAGGTCGACGAGGTCCTCGACATTGCCAGGACGGGGGCCGCGCTGGGCTGTAAGGAGGCGCTATTCACCCTGGGTGACCGGCCGGAGTTGCGGTGGGTCGAAGCCCGCGGGTGGCTCGGCGAGCGTGGCTATGACAGCACCCTGGCCTACGTGCGGGCCTGCGCCGTCGCGGTGCTGGAGCAGACCGGGCTGCTACCTCACCTCAACCCGGGGGTGATGAGCTGGAGTGAGTTGCAGCGGCTCAAGCCGGTCGCACCGTCGATGGGGATGATGCTCGAGACGACCGCCCAGGTGTCGGCCCACCGCGGCAGCCCGGACAAGGATCCGGCGGTGCGCCTACGAGTATTGGAAGACGCTGGCCGCCACGCGATCGCCTTCACTACCGGGCTGCTGGTGGGGATCGGGGAAAGCTTTCGGGAACGCGCCGAGACGGTGTTCGCGATCCGGGCCTCGCACCGCCGCCACGGCCACGTCCAGGAGGTGATCGTGCAGAACTTCCGGGCCAAGGCCGACACTGCGATGGCCGCGACCCCGGATGTGGGGCTCGAGGAGTTTCTGGCTGCGATAGCGGTGACCCGGCTGGTGATGGGACCGCGGATGCGGGTGCAGGCCCCACCGAACCTGGTCGACCTCGCCCAGACCCGGCGGCTGCTCGCGGCCGGCGTCGACGATTGGGGTGGGGTCAGCCCCCTCACCCCTGACCATGTCAACCCGGAGCGGCCGTGGCCGCAGATCGCCGCGCTGGCCGAGGCAACGGCGGAGGCCGGGTTTGTGCTGCGGGAGCGGCTGACAGCTCACCCAACGTATTTGGCCGAGCCGTGGCTGGATCCTCGGCTGCAGGGACACGTGGACGCGCTGCGGCTCCCCGACGGGCTCGCGGCTGACGTGCTGCCGCTACCCCGGCCGTGGCAGGAACCCGACGGTGGGCTGGTGTCCTCCGGGCGTACCGACCTGCACGCCAGTATCGACACGACCGGCCGCCGGGCGCAGCGCCGATCGGACTTCGACGACGTGTACGGCGACTGGTCGGCTCTGGTGCTGCCCGAGGCACCGGTGCGTCTGAACCATGATGTGGCGGCCGCGCTGCGGGTCGCCCGCGACGACCCGGCCGGGCTGACCGACGTCCAGTACCTGGCGCTGCTGACCGCCGACGGCGCCGATCTGGAGGCGGTGGCCCGCCTGGCCGACGACGTCCGACGCGACACGGTCGGCGATGAGGTGACCTTCGTGGTCAACCGCAACATCAACTTCACCAACGTCTGCTACACGGGCTGCCGGTTCTGCGCCTTCGCCCAACGCCGCACCGACGCCGACGCCTACTCGCTGTCACTGGAGGAGGTGACCGGCCGTGCCCGTGAGGCGTGGCAGGTCGGCGCCACCGAAGTGTGCATGCAGGGCGGCATCGACCCGCAGCTACCCGGCACCGCCTACCTCGACCTGGCCCGGGCGGTGAAGGCCGGCGCGCCGGACCTGCACCTGCACGCCTACAGCCCGATGGAAATCGTCAACGGTGCCGCCCGCACCGGCCTGTCGGTGCACGACTACCTGCAGGCCGTCCGGGAGGCCGGCGTCGACTCGCTGCCGGGAACCGCGGCGGAGATTCTCGACGACGAAGTCCGCTGGGTCCTCACCAAAGGCAAACTGCCGACCGCCCAGTGGGTCGAGGTGATCACCACCGCGCACCGGATCGGCCTCCCGACCACCAGCACCATGATGTACGGCCACGTCGACGCCCCGCACCACTGGCTCGCCCACCTGCGGCTGCTGGCCCGTCTGCAAGACGACAGCGGCGGATTCACCGAATTCGTACCCCTACCGTTCGTGCACACCAACGCCCCCATCTACCTCGCCGGGGTGGCCCGCCCCGGCCCGACCGTGCGCGACAACCGTGCCGTACACGCCGTAGCCCGACTGCTCCTACACGGCCGGATCGACCACATCCAATGCAGCTGGGTCAAACTCGGCCCCGACCAGTGCCAGGCGGTCCTCGGCGGCGGCGTCGACGACCTCGGCGGGACGCTGATGGAGGAAACCATCAGCCGGATGGCCGGATCGACCCACGGCTCACGCAAATCCGTCGAAGACCTCGAAGCAATGGTCCGAGCAGCCGGCCGGACCCCTCGACAACGCAGCACCACCTACCAACCCGTCACAGCCGAACGGCATCAGGCCGCTCGGACCCAACAGGTCACCCTCCCACTGGCCAACCGCGCCGACCATGGGCTGCTGAGGCTTGAGAGGGACCGGTCGCTCTGAGGGGGCTGATGAGTGAGACCTGGAAGTATCGACGTTCCCGCCGGAGCAGTGGCGCGACCGGGCACGACGGGCGTCCTGCATGCGTAGCGGCCGTGACATGTGCGACGGCTCCCAGGCCGGCTCCGCCGACGTCGCCACACCCGCCGCGATCGCCACTAACGTCCGACCGGCAGCGAGCACCTGGTCGAGAACCTCATCAGGACAGGAACCCGGCCGGCCGATCCGCTCACCCCGCGCTGCTTTGGCAAGCACCGACCGACACGGCAGCCGCCGTCGAACGACTCGAGGCGGACGTGCACACACTCCGCAAGGTGGTCGCGTCCTAGCTATAGCTCAAAGTTGAGTTAGCTGCGCCCGATCAGCCGCCAGGTCGTGGGCAGCAGCCCGGCGGCCAGGGCGACTTTGATGGCGTCGCCCAGTAGGAACGGCGTCACGCCGAGCGCGAGCCCCTGTGCCAGCCCGACGTGGAGGACGGCCATGAGCCACGGCAGACCGAACGCGTAGATCACCAGCAGGCCGAGGGCCATCGAGCCGGCCGTGCGCAGCACAGTGCGGTCACCGCCACGGGCGGCCAGCGCACCAACCAGGGCTGCAGCGAAGGGGTAGGAGAGCAGGTAGCCGAACGACGCCGCGTGCACGATTGTGGGGCCGCCGTTGTGCTGGGCGAACCACGGCACTCCTGCCAGGCCCACCAGCAGGTACAGCAGCATCGCGGCGGCGCCGCGGCGCAGGCCGAAGGTGGCGCCGGCGAGCAGCACCGCGAACGGCTGCATCGTCAGCGGCACCGGGGTGAAGGGAAGCGCGATGGCGATCTGGGCGCTGGCACCGACCAAGGCAGCGCCGACGACAACGAGGGCGGCGTCTCGGGCGCGCGTACCAGGAAGCAGGTCCGCCAGCACCAGCCGGGGCGCAGTGAGCGTGGGCGAGGCCAGGGCCAAGATCGTCTCCTCGCAAGTGAGCGGGCAGACTGCCAGCGATGGGATGGTGGCTGATCCGGTGGGACCGCGCCATTGGCGCGCGGCAGTGTGTGTGGATCACAGTCGTACTGCCGCGGCCCGCGAGCTTGGTTCGCGCTCGCTGGAGCTGCGGCGGCCGTCAACTGTTAACGGCGGGTGAGGAACACGTCCGGCTGGTGCTCGACGCCGTTGCTTGTCCGTACCAGGTTGCGGTTGTCTCCCCAGGAGATGTATTGCACGCCGGCGGCGGTGACGATGTTGTTGTAGTCGCCCATGTAGCA
>JBPCOB010000222.1:0-9519 GCA_051000715.1 Mycobacteriales bacterium | reverse complement strand
GTTCCGCTCGACGTGTCCGCGGCCGAGCCGGCGGCGTACGCCCGGTTGATGCCGGGGGCCGGCGCCATCGCCCGGCTGCGGCCGGGAACCGCGATTCTCGGCGCGACCTCGGCGGCGTTGCGTTCGCTCGGGCCGGGGGCGGATGTGCGCTTCGGGTCGGTGCACCTGCGGGTGCTGGCCGTGGCGCCCGATGTCGCCGTGGGCTACGCCGAGCTGTTCATCACGCCGGCCGACGCCACGCGGCTCGGGCTGGCCGGCCCCCGCTACCTTCTGGTCGGCCCGGGACATCGCGGCGGCTGGACCGGGTTGGCGACCAGCATCCGGCACCTGCTGCCGGCTGCCACTCCGGTTCGGCTGCGTGCCCCGGGCCAGGCCCGGTGGCTGCGCGAGGGCGACGCCGTACTGCCTCCCGTCCTGGAGAAGGCGCGCTTCGGCGAGTTCACCGTCGGGCGGCACTCGATCAGGGGAGGTCAGCTCGAAACGGACCCGGCGTGGCAGCGGCGCCACGTCGTGACGGCCACGGTTCCGCTGCTTGGTCGAGTGACGTGCAACCAGGCGATCGTCGGTCCGTTGAGTGCGGCGCTCGGCGATCTGCAGCGGAGCGGGCTCGGCGCACTGGTGCGCCGGCGCGACTACGGCGGCTGCTACGTGCCCAGGCTGATCCCGGGACTGCCGGGGGCCGCCATCTCCCACCACGCCTGGGGGTCCGCCATCGATATCAACGTGTCCGCCAACCCCTACGGGGGACGGCCTCGGCAGGACCCCCGGTTAGTGGCCATCTTCGCCCGCCACGGGTTCGCCTGGGGCGGCGACTGGCTGGTGCCCGACGGGATGCACTTCGACTGGCTCGGCGGCTGATCACGGTCGTGGGTGCAGGCGTAGTGCTGCGAGTGTCTGCTCCACTGAGATCTCCAGCAGACTGGCGTCCGGTACGTCGCCGTGCGGGTCACCGGTGCCGCCGGTCCACAGCACGGTGTGCTCCGTGCGGTCCGGCGGCGGTCCCCACAGGGATGGTGGGGTCGGGCCGAACAGCAGTACCGAGGGTGTCCGGTACGCCGTCGCCAGGTGGGCCACGCCGGTGTCGCCGCTGACGACTCGGTGGGCGCCGGCGACCAGTGCCGCCAGCGCCAGCAAGCCGGTGCGGCCGGCCAGCGAGTTCTCCGGTGGCAGCCTCGCCCGCCGCACCACCTCGGCGGCGAGCTCGCTCTCCGCTGCGCTGCCGCTGACCACCACCGGCCGGCCGGTCGCCGCCACTGCCCGCCCCACCTCGGCCCAGCGGTCGACCGGCCACCGGCGCGACTCGCTGGCGGCGCCGGGGTGCAGCACGACGGCGCCGGGTGCCGGTGAGGGCACCGGCGGCGGCGACAGGTCGAGGTCCGTCCGGTCCGCCGGGATGCCGCTCTCGACGAGCAGCCGGCACCACCGGCGTACCTCGTGCTCATCCGCCCGCCAGGCCGGCGCGCCGGACGCCGCGCCGAAGGCGATCAGCCGGCGCGGCCGGGTGGCGGCGAGCAGCCGGGTGCTCTCCGGGCCGCGGCCGTGCAGGTTGACCGCGACGTCGGCGCCGGCCAGCGTCGGGTCGAGCGATGCCAGCGGACCCGTGTCGGCGACCATGTCCACGGCGCCGGTGAGCATCGCGAGTGGCGCCAGGGCGGCCGGAGCGGCGAGGGTGATCCTCGCCGGAGGGTACGCCGCCCGCAGTGCCCGCAGGGCTGGTACCGCGGTGAGCAGGTCCCCGAGCCCGAGCGCGCGCAGCACCAGAACGCGGAACCGTCTCACCGGGTGACGTCGGCGAGCAACGCGTCCCAGTCGGCGAGGAACCGGGCCAGCCCGTAGCGGCTCAGCGCGGCGGACCGGGCGGCCTTGCCGCGCAGCCGGGCCTCCTCCGGGTCCACGATCAGCCGGCGTACCGCGGCCACCAGCACCTCGACGTCGGTCGACACGAAGCCAGCCTCTGCAGGCACCGCCTCCACCACCTCCGTGGTCGCCAGGGCGACGACCGGCATGCCCAGGTGCATGGCTTCCAGCAGCGAGAGCCCGAGGGAGGTCCAGCGCACCGGATGCAGGTAGAGCCGCCGCCGGGCCAGTGCGTCGTACAGCTCGGTCCGCGGCAGGTCGAGCCCACCGAGAGGCTCGCTGCCCATGCCGAACAGGTCGATCTGGGCCGCGGCGGCGAACCAGGGGAGCAGGTCGGTGCCGGTGACCCGGCCCCGGCGTACCGGCTCGTTGACGACCACGGCGGCCGCGGCGACCTCGCCGGTGTAGCGCTCGCCCGGGTCGAGGATGCCGTGCTCGATCACCGTCGTACGGGTGGCTCCGCAGTCCCAGAACAGGTCGTTGAAGTGGGTGACGTGGACCACGGTGAGATCGTCGCGATCGGCGGCGGGGTGCCGCAGGTCCGCGATCCGGCCCTGCGGGGCGTTGTGCTCGAGGTAGACCGCCGGTATGTCGCGGCCGGGGGCGCGGCCGCCGAGCCACTCGGTGGCCAGCCGCTCCTCGTGCGGGCGCTGCAGCACGACGACGTCCACGTCGGCGTCGCGCAACTCGGCGGGCGTCACCTCTACGGCGGCGGCGGGCCAGTCGAAGGTGCCCGGCCGGGCCGGTCGGCCGGCGCCGTCCGCCCCGCGGTCCGGCAGCCGGGGGACCAGGTAGGTGTGCGGCCCCTGCACGAACGAGGTCAGCCACGACCCGTGCACGTGCCAGACCAGGACGTTCATCGCCCGGCCGCGAGCCGGCGGGGCAGGCCCAGCCAGCCCGCGAGGTACCAGTAGCTGGCGACCGCCGGCAGCACGGCGCTGGTTGCAACCATCGTGGCCACCTCGGCCGGCGTACGGGGTCCGGGTGCGATCCGCCGCCAGGCCAGCTCGGCGGCCCCGCTGGCATAGCCGAGCGCTCCGGCGGCGGCCAGCCCGCGTCGCCCCGAGGCCAGCCCGGCCGCTCCCAGCAGGCCGGCGGCCGTGGTGGCCAGATGCGCCGGCCGCCGGCCACGAGGTACGCCGGCACGCCGCCGCCAGCCCCGGCCGTGCAGCGCCCGCATCAGCGGGTCGTCGGCGTTGCCGCGCTGCAGCCGCAGGCTGACCTGCCAGTCCGTCGGCCGCACCGGGTGAGTGACCCGCCGCGCACCCCGGACGATCCGGTAGCCGGCCGCCAGCACCCGCAGCCCCAGGTCGGCGTCCTCGCGGTACGCGCGAGGGAAGCGCTCGTCGAACCCGCCCACCTCCTCGAGCACGGACCGCCGGTACGCCATGTCCGCGGTGGCCCAGAGCGCGGCCTGCAACCCGGCGACGTTGCGTTCCCAGTCCGTCGGCCGCCGTTCGCCGGGCAGGGGTACGACGATCCGCCCCTGCGAGCCGGCGACCTCCGGCTCCAGGGTCGCCGGGTCCGCCAGGTCCGCCAGTAGGTCGGCGTACCACCCCGGCGGCGACAGCACGTCGTCGTCGAGGAAGGCCACCCAGGCGCTGCGAGCCGCCCGCCACCCGTCGTTGCGGGCCGCCGCCGGCCCCGCGGCCCGCCCGCGCACCAGCACGGCGCCGGCCGGCACTCCGAGGGGCTCGGACACATCGCGACGATCGTCCACGACGATCAACCGCCCGGTCACGTCTCCGAGCGCCGTCAGCAGCGGCCGGAGCGACGGCCGCCCGAGCGTCGGGATCACGACGTCGACGGCACCCACCGGCATCACCCGGTCGGGACCGGCCGGCGTACGAGGAAGGGCCCGATCGCGAGCAGGTCGACCGGCGCCGACCCGAAGCACTCCAGCGCGTCCCGGGGGTCGTCGACCATGGGCCGGCCGGCGGTGTTCAGGCTGGTGTTGACCACAACAGGCAGCCCGGTCCGCCGCTCGAACCCTTCCAGCATCCGGGCGACCAGCGGCTCCTCTCGCCGGTTAACGGTCTGGATACGGGAGGTGCCGTCGACGTGCACGACGGTCGGGATGCGCTCGGCCCACCCCGGCCGGACCCCGTGGGTGAACAGCATGTACGGCGAGGGGATCGGGCCGCGGTCGAAGATCTCCGCAGCCCGCTCGGCCAGCACCATCGGTGCCACCGGCCGGAACTGCTCGCGGCCCTTGACGTCGTTCATCCGCTCCAGGTTGGCCGGGTAGCCGGGGTGGGCGAGCAGGCTCCGGTGGCCCAGCGCCCGCGGCCCGTACTCCGACCGGCCCTGGAACCAGGCCACGATGCCGTTGGCGGCGAGCGTCTCGGCGACTGCCTCGGCGACGTCGAGGGGACGCTCATAGGGCACCGCGGCCGTTCGGAGCTGCGCCTCGAGCTCGTCGTCGTCCCAGCCGCGGCCCAGCGCGGCGGTGTCCATCGGCGTACACCGGTCGCCCATCGCGTGGGCGACGTATAGAGCGGCGCCCAGCGCCGTCCCCGCGTCACCGGCAGCCGGCTGCACCCAGATCGAGTCGAAGGGCCCCTCCCGCGCCAGCCGGGTGTTGGCCACGCAGTTGAGCGCCACGCCGCCGGCGAGAGTGAGTGCGCGGTCGCCGGTCTGGTCGTGTAGCCAGCGCGCAAGGTCGAGCAGCACCTCTTCCAGCCGCACCTGCACGGTCGAGGCCAGGTCGGCATGGTCGGGCGTCCACTCCTCGCCCGCGGTGACCCGCTTGACGAAAGAGCCCCAATCGATCGGCTCGACGTGGAACCCGCCGTCCCCGGTCGCCCGCACGAGCCCGCGGAACTCGGGCAGCCAGGTCGGCGTGCCGTACGACGCAAGCGCCATCACCTTGTACTCGTCCGAGGACCGCCGGAAGCCCAGATGCTCGGTGACCTCCTCGTAGAGCAGCCCCAACGAGTGCGGCAGGTCCTGGGCGGCCAGCACGTCGAGGTCGCCGTTCACGCTGCGGCCGGCGAGGTGCGAGCGGGTCTCGCCGCGCCCGTCCAGCACGAGTACCGAGGACGTCGGGTACGGCGCTGCCAGCGTGGCCGAGGCCGCATGGGCGACGTGGTGTGGGACGAACCGCACCACGGCCGGGTCCAGGCCGGGGAGCGCGGTCCGCAGGAACAGCGGGGCGCGGTCGGCGTACAGCGTCCGCAGGCCCTCCCAGCCGTCGGCGGTGACGTCCGGACCGAGCGGTGGCGCCAACGCCGGGTCGTAGGAGTAGGCCACGGCGTCGAGGTCGGCCGCCGTCAGCCCGGCCCGAGCCAGGCACCACGCGGCGGAGAGCTCGGGCAGCTCCCAGGTTGCGAACGGCACCGGGGACTTGCCGTGCTTACGCCGGCTGAAGCGCTCCTCCTCGGTAGCTGCCACGATCTCGCCGTCGACCACCAGCGCTGCCGCCGGGTCATGGAAGACGGCGTTCAACCCCAGCACTTTCATGGTCGTCGGCCTTGCCAGGAGTGGTGGCCGGCAAACGGGGGCAGGGCGCCGGCCGTGCCGGCGATCTCGGTGGTGGTGATCTCGCGGGACCGCCGGAAGTCGCTGCTGGCGACGCTGGGCCGGCTGAGTGCGCTGCCCGAGCGGTCGCCGATTCTCGTGGTCGACAACGGCTCCGGTGACGGGACACCGGAGGCGGTCCGCGCCGACTTCCCCGCTGTCCGGTTGATCGAGGCGAGGCGCAACCTCGGCTCGGCCGGCCGCACCCTCGGCGTACGCGCCGCCCGGACGCCCTATGTCGCCTTCGCCGACGACGACTCGTGGTGGGCGCCCGGCGCACTGGCGGCGGCCGCCGACCTCTTCGCCGCGTCTCCTCGACTGGCCCTGCTGGCCGCCCGCGTGCTGGTCGGCCCGGCGGAGCGGCTGGACCCGGTATGTGCGGCGATGGCCGCCAGCCCGCTCGGCCAGGCGGCCGACCTACCGGGCCCATCCGTGCTCGGCTTCCTCGCCTGCGGCGCGGTGATCCGGCGGTCGGCGTACCTCGAGGTAGGCGGGTTCCATGACCGCTTCGGCGTCGGCGGGGAGGAGGAACTCCTGGCGATCGACCTGGCCGCGCGTGGCTGGGGGCTGGCGTACGTCGACTTTGTGGTTGCTCACCACCACCCTTCCCCGGGCCGCGACCCGGCCGCCCGGGCCCGGACCCAGGTCCGCAACACGCTCTGGTCAGCCTGGTTGCGCCGGCCGTTGCCCACCGTGGTCCGGCAGGCTGTCGGGCTCTCGCCCCGGCTCCCGCGGGAACCGGCGGCCCGCGCCGGCCTGCTGGCGGCGCTGCGTGGGCTGCCGTGGGTTCTTCGGGAGCGGCGGGTGGTGGCGGCGGGCCTCGAGCGTTCGCTCCGCCGTCTTGGAGCCTGAGGCTCGTGGCCGCGGGGCTCCCCGGGCGGTTCCGCATTCCTGCCGCACGTGATCTGCCGCGCAGCTCAGATGGTGACGACTCGCAGACTGGGGACAGCGGTGTAGTCGACGTCCTGCGTGACGATCGGGAGTCCAAGCGCAATCGCGGTTGCAGCGATCCAAGAATCGTTCACGCCGAGCCGCCGGCCGGCGTCCCGCAGCGCGACACGCAGGCCCGCCCACGCTTGGGCGACCGCATCATCGACTGGCACCGGGTCGAGCGCCAGGGCCACCATCAACGTGGCAAGGCGACGGTCACGCGAGGTCAGATCGGCGGCGGCTAGCAGGCCGGCACGCAGCTCGCCCACTGTGATGATCGAGACGGCGAGTTCGTCCGGGACTTCAGCACGTGCCAACCGGCGCCCAGTGTCATGCGCGATGAAGACCGACGTGTCGACGAGCCCCCGGCTCACCGCGACGGCAGGTCGGCCACGGTGTCCGGCGCCAACTCCTGGAGCTCCTGGCGCATCCCGGCGTCGGCCTGGTGCTGCTCAATGCGATCAAGCAAGTCCGAACTGGATGTCCATCGGCGGCGGGAGGACAACGGACCAAGCATCGCGACGGGTCGCCCGTCGACCGTGATCACGAGCTGCTCGCCTGCCTCCACCCGGCGGAGGACGCCTCGGGTGTCGTTCCGCAGCTCCCGGGACGCGATCTCAACCGACATGCTACGTCTGTAGCAGGATGCTACGGCCAACTGCCCTCGGTGGATGCGGTGATCACGAGTTCCTTGACCTCGCAGCCCGGGGGCTGCCGCAGCGCGAAGAGCACCGCGGCGGCCACGTCCGCCGGCCGGTTCAGCTTGGCGTCCGGCGGCGGCTTGTACTGCTCGGCGCGGTCGTCGAAGAAGGCGGTGGACATCCCGCCCGGGATCAACAGGGTGACGCCGATCGAGCCACGTAGCTCCGCGGCGAGCGCCCGGGTGAAGCCGACGACGCCGAACTTTGACGCGCAGTACGCCGTCGCGTCGCTGACTGCCTTGATGCCGAGCGTGGAGGCCACCGTGACGACCTTGCCGGGGTACGCCGACCGGACGAGGTAGGGCAGCGCGGCCCGCACCACGGCGGCCGTGCCCAGGAGGTTGACCATCACCACCCGCTCCCAGTCGGCACCCGGGACCTCGGCGAGGGTGCCGCAGCGGTCCATCCCGGCGGCGGTGACAACGGCGTCGAGTCCACCGGCGCGCTCGGCGATACGGCGTACGGCGTCCTCGGCGGCTCGGGTGTCGGCCAGGTCCACGAGCTCGGCCTCCACGCCGGACACCGGCTCTTGCCGGTCCAGCACGAGCGGCTTGCCGCCGGCCTCGAGGACTGCGTCGACCAGAGCGGCCCCGAGCCCCGAGGCACCCCCGGTGACCAGCACCGTTCCGATCTCAGCCACGCCGGGCCGCCTCTCGCAGCAGGGACGTCGTCGAGTGTCCGGCGAGGTACGGGAGCACCACGGCCTGGCCGCCCCAGTCGGCCATGGCCTCGGCTTCCGGGAGGTCGGCGAGCCCGTAGTCGCCGCCCTTGACGAAGATGTCCGGACGGAGCCGGTCCAGCGCGGCGACCGGCGTCGGCTCGGCGAAGATCTCCACCGCGTCCACGCAGCCGAGCGCGGAGAGAACCGCTGCCCGGTCGGCCGCCGGCACCAGCGGCCGGTCGGGACCCTTGAGCCGGCGTACCGACTCGTCGGAGTTGAGCAGCACCACCAGGCAGTTCCCGAGCGCTCGGGCGGCGACCAGCAGGCTGACGTGCCCGGCGTGCAGGAGGTCGAAGCAGCCACCGGTCGCCACCACGGTGCCACCGGCGCGCCGGACGCGGGCCACCACCGCCGCAGCATCCTCGCGGACCGATGCCTCGGGGGGAGCGGGCAGGGAGACCCCGGACGCGCCGCCGCCGGCGACAAAAGCCGACGAAGCCGCCACGGCGCCGGCCACCGCCTCGGACACCAGCGCGCCGTCGGCCAGCAGCCCGGCGGCGGCCGAGGCGAACCGGTCGCCGGCGCCGCACGAGTCGAAGCAAGGCACCTCGGGAGCCGGTACCACGATCGGTGGGGCGTCGTCGTCGGCCACCAGTAAGGCACCGGCGGCCGACATTGTCACCGCCACCGCCCCGGCCGCCCACTCTCGGCGCAGCAGCCGGGCCCGCTCGGTGTGGCCGGCCAGCCCCTTCCCGCGGACCGAGGGAGCGAAGTGCGCCGCCTCAGCGGCGTTCGGTGTGGCCAGCGTCACGCCGGTCACCGGTGCCGGACCGCGTGGGTGCGGGTCCCACACCACCGGCGTACGCCGGGGGAGCCGACCCAGCGCTTCGCGCAGCCCCGGCAGAGCGGCGACCCCGCGGCCGTAGTCGGCGACCAGTACGCCCCCCGCGTCGGCCAGTGCCTGTCCGACCGGCTCGGTCATCTGCCCGGTGGCCGGGGGCAGCAGGTCGCCGTGGTCGAGGCGCAACAGGGTCCTGCCGTTGGTGCGGATCCGGACCTTCTCCGGCGTACGCCCGGCCAGACCGAGGTCCCGGACCTCGATCCCGGCAGTGTCGAGCAGCCCGGCCAGCTCGCGGCCGGCGGCGTCGCCGGCCAGCGCGGTTACCAGGACGACCTCGCGGCCGTCCCGGCGGGCCAGCAGCGCCGCCAGCGCGGCGCCGCCGAGACGTGAGCGCTCGACCAGGCCGTCGACGATGGGGACCGGCGCGTCGGGGGCGAGTCTAGCCACCCGCCCGGTGAGGTCGCGGTCGAGCAGCGAGTCGCCGACGACGACCAGCGGGCCGCCGGTCACCACGTCGACTCCGCCGGCAGCGGCGCATCGTCGTACCCCGGCAGCAGCACCGACTCCACCGCCGCGGCCGGGCGGCCGGCGCCGACCTGCAGGTCGATCGCGGCGCAGATCAGGTGCAGGGCCACCTGATGGACCTCCTGCACGGTGGCGGTCGCCGGGGCATCCACACAGAGGGCGTCGTCGCAGCACTCGCTGACCGGGTTGGGGCCGCGTCCGGTCAGCGCCCAGGCGGTCAGCCCGCCGGTGACGGCGGCCCCGATCGCGGCCACCACGTTCGGGCTCCCGCCCGAGGTCGAGATGGCGAGCAGGACGTCACCGGGCCGACCGTGCGCCTGCACCTGCCGGGCGAAGGCGTGGTCGTACCCGTAGTCGTTGGCGATCGCAGTAAGCGCCGAGGTCTCGGCATGCAAGGCGATGGCCGACAGTGCCGGCCGGTCGTCGCGGTAGCGCCCGACCAGCTCGGCGGTGAGGTGCTGCGCCTGCGCGGCCGAGCCACCGTT
>JBPCOB010000221.1:0-3398 GCA_051000715.1 Mycobacteriales bacterium | reverse complement strand
ACGGAAACGCGACCCTCAACCGAAAGTCCGCCGGGAGGATCGACCGGGATGCCAAACCGGGTTCCTGGGTCGACCTGCATCAAAAGGACGTGGGAATCGTCACCTCGGCCGCGCGCGCGGCCGGCGTCGCCATCCCGCTCGGTGCCCAGGTGGCGCAGCTGCTCGGCGCGGCCCGCGCCCAGGGAAACGGCGACCTCGACCACACCGCGCTGCTGCTGCTGGTCGAGCAGCTCTCGGGCCGCTCGCCGGCCGGCGCGAGTCCCACCACCGGCCCCACCACGACCAAGGGAGCGTGAACATGCCGCGGATGCGCGCGATCGACGCAGCAGTCGCCATTCTCGAGCGTGAGGGCGTCACCCACGCCTTCGGCCTGCCGGGCGCTGCCATCAACCCCTTCTACTCGGCGATCCGGGCCAGTGGCGGCATCCAGCACATCCTGGCCCGCCACGTCGAAGGCGCCTCCCACATGGCCGAGGGCTACACCCGGGCCCGCGCCGGCAACATCGGCGTCTGCGTCGGAACCAGCGGACCAGCCGGCACCGACATGATCACTGGCCTGTACTCCGCATGGGCGGACTCCATCCCGATCCTGTGCCTGACCGGCCAAGCGCCGGTCGCCAAGCTGCACAAGGAGGACTTCCAGGCCGTCGACATCGCCGCCATCGCCGCGCCGGTGACGAAGCTGGCGATGACCATCCTGGAAGCCGCACAGATGCCGGGTGCGTTCCAGCAGGCGTTCTGGCTGATGCGCTCGGGACGTCCCGGCCCAGTGCTGCTCGACCTGCCGTTCGACGTACAGATGACCGAGATCGAGTTCGACCCCGACACCTACGAGCCGCTGCCGGTGACCCGGCCCGCAGCCACCCGCGCTCAGGCCGAGAAGGTGCTCGACATGTTGGCCGGCGCGCAGCGACCGATCGTCATCGCCGGCGGCGGCATCATCAATGCGGAGGGCTCCGACGCCCTGGTCGAGCTCGCGGAGCTGCTCGACATCCCGGTCATCCCGACGCTGATGGGCTGGGGCGCCATCCCCGACGACCACCGGCTGATGGCGGGCATGGCCGGCTTGCAGACCTCCCACCGGTACGGCAACGCGACCCTGCTCGCTTCGGACTTCGTGCTCGGCATCGGCAACCGGTGGGCCAACCGGCACACCGGCGGCCTGGAGGTCTACCGGGAGGGACGTACGTTCGTCCACGTCGACATCGAGCCGACCCAGATCGGGCGGATCTTCCCGCCGGACTACGGCATCGTGTCCGACGCCCGGGCAGCACTGGAGCGGCTGGTCGAGGTCGCCCGCGTGCGTAAGGCGGCCGCCGGCCTGCCCGACCGCAGCGCCTGGGTGCAGGAGTGCATCGAGCGCAAGGCGACCATGCTGCGCCGTACCAACTTCCCCGACGTGCCAATCAAGCCGCAGCGCGTGTACGAGGAGATGAACCACGCCTTTGGCCACGACGTCCGCTATGTGAGCACGATCGGGCTGTCCCAGATCGCCGGCGCGCAGTTCATCAACGTCTACCGGCCGCGGCACTGGATCAACGCGGGGCAGGCCGGTCCGCTGGGCTGGACGCTCCCCGCGGCACTGGGCGTCTGCGTGGCCGAGCCCGACGCCACGGTCGTCGCGCTGTCCGGGGACTACGACTTCCAGTTCATGATCGAGGAGCTGGCGGTCGGCGCCCAGTTCAACCTGCCCTACATCCATGTGGTCGTGAACAACAGCTACCTCGGTCTGATCCGGCAGGCGCAGCGCAACTTCGACATGGACTACTGCGTCCAGCTTGCCTTCGAAAACATCAACTCTCCGGAGCTCGGTGGGTACGGCGTCGACCACGTCAAGGTGGCCGAGGGCTTGGGCTGCAAGGCGATCCGCGTGCAGGAGCCCGACGATCTGGCCCAGGCATTCGAGCAGGCCGCCAAGCTGATGGCGGAGTTCCGCGTGCCGGTGGTCGTCGAGGTCATCCTGGAGCGGGTGACCAACGTATCGATGGGCACCGAGCTGGACAACGTGACCGAGTTCGAGGAGCTGGCGACGCGCGGCGAGCCGGCACCACCTCCCGAGCAGTCCCTGTTGGACTGAGCGGCGAAGCGGTCGAGGAGCCGGCGTGTCACGGGGCCACGTCCTGATCGCCCCCGACAAGTTCAAGGGCTCGCTGGCCGCGGACGAGGTAGCCGAGCGAATCGTCGCCGGGCTGGCG
This sequence comes from Mycobacteriales bacterium, assembly GCA_051000715.1. Taxonomy (GTDB): domain Bacteria; phylum Actinomycetota; class Actinomycetes; order JALYNC01; family JALYNC01; genus JBPCOB01. The sequence goes on along the minus strand of JBPCOB010000221.1, from coordinate 1,203 downwards.
ATCGCCCGGCCGGGCTGGCCGGCGCTGGCCCTCCCGGTCGCCGACGGTGGGGACGGCACCTTGGATGCCGCGCTGGCGGCCGGCTTCCGGCGCCTCGACGTGCGGGTAACCGGCCCGACCGGGCGGCTGGTCGACTCGGCTATCGCCGTCCGCGGCGACGTCGCGGTCGTCGAGATGGCGGCGGCGTCCGGGCTGGTCCTGCTGCCAGACGGCCCCGACCCGCTCGGCGCCGGCACCCGCGGCACCGGCGAGCTGATCCGCGCCGCGCTGGACGCCGGCTGCACGGACATCGTCCTCGGCATCGGGGGCAGCGCCTCCACCGACGGAGGCGCCGGCATGCTGCAGGCACTGGGCGCGCGCCTGCTCGACGCATCGGGTGCGGAGCTTCCGGCGGGGGGAGCCGCCCTGGCCCGGCTCGACCGCGTCGACCTCGACGGGCTCGACCGGCGGCTCGCCGGCACCCGGCTCCTGCTCGCCACCGACGTCGACAACCCGCTGCTGGGCCCGCATGGCGCGGCTGCGGTCTACGGCCCGCAGAAGGGCGCCTCGCCCGCCGACGTCGCCACCCTCGACGCGGCTCTGGCCCGGTGGGCCGAGGCGATCGACCCGGCTGCGGCGGGGATGCCCGGCGCCGGCGCGGCCGGGGGCGTGGGCTACGCCGCGCTCACCGTGATGCGGGCAGATCGGCGGCCCGGGATCGAGCTGGTGCTGGAGCTGATCGGCTTCGCCGACCGGCTGGCCGGCGCGTCCCTGGTCATCACCGGCGAGGGCTCCCTGGACGAACAGACCCTTCACGGCAAGGCCGTTGCCGGGGTGGCCACCGTTGCCCGGGGCGCCGGCGTCCCAGTGGTGGCGGTGTGCGGCCGGTGCCTGCTGGACCCGCCCACCCTGCTGGCCGCCGGAATCAGCCGCGCCTACCCGCTGAGCGACATCGAGCCCGACGTTGCGCGGTCCATGGCCGATCCCTCCCCGCTGCTGCAGGTCCTGGCCGGCCGGATCGCAGGCGACTGGCTACCGGCAGCCGGCTGAAGCCCGCGGCCGGCGCCGCCGGCCTACGGCACCATCCAGCTCAGCACCGAGGTGCTCTGCAGGTAGACCAGTACGCACATCAGGAACAGGAACCCGACGCTCCACAGGAACACCCGCCGGAACAGGTCGCCCTCGCGCCCCTGCAGCCCGACAGCGGCGGCGGCGATCGCGAGG
>JBPCOB010000220.1:0-9403 GCA_051000715.1 Mycobacteriales bacterium | reverse complement strand
TTGCGGCTTCGCCAGAGGCCCACGCCGTGGATCCTGCGCCGAGGCCCGGCGGGCTGCAAGCGGTGTGGCCCAATCGCAACTCGACTGTCGGCAGGCGCTCCCCGGGGATGCCCAAGGCAGCGGAACGACCACCGAGAGTGCTTGCCCAGCCGTGCCCCGGGGCAGGTGTCGCCGGAAAGGCTCGGCGAAGGGACGGTCGCATGGAAACCGGGTTCGCGGTCCGACGCGGCGCACTCGTACTTACCGCATCTGTGTTGATTCCGTCCGGGCTTGCGGCCGGGACGGCCGCAGCCGCAACGAATGACTACCGGTACCGGCGGTACCTCAACCCGGCCCGCACGGTCGTCACCGACCCGGCCGGCCGCTGGTTGGCCACCTTCACCGACAACGCCCGCTCGGTGGCCCTGACCGGCCCGGCCCGCGCGTTCGCCGAGTCCACCACGACGGCGACGGTGACCTCCAGCACTTGGGTACGGCTCTTGGCCAGCCCCTTCACCGGGACGGTGGACACGGTGTGGCTCTCGGCCCGGCTCGCCGACACCTCGCCAGATCTCCTCGCGATCTCAATGCAATACATCCGAGGTGCACCGGCGATCACCGACGGGAACGGGACGGTGATCGCCATCGACGCCAGCTACGGCCCCCTCCAGCCGGACGGCACCCGGGCCGAGGGCTCGGACTTCAACGACTTCCTGGGCGTGAGCTGGACCTACGGCGCAACTGTCGACGCGCCGGAGCCCGACCAGTACCAGAGCCTCGACTGCTCCGGCTTTGTTCGGATGGTCTGGGGCTACCGCGGCAGGCTGCCGCTGTCGCCGTCAACCGACGGCGGCACCAGCCTGCCCCGCCGGTCCTTTCAGATGCTCGACTCGGCACCGGGCCTGGTCGTGATCGGCAACTCCGGGGCGCAGATCACCACGTTCACCCGCCTGCAGTCGGGTGACCTGGTGTTCTTCGATGCCTCGACCGACGACGGGACGCAGGTCGACCACGTCGGGATGTACCTCGGGCTCGACTCGGCCGGCCACCACCGGTTCATCTCCAGCCGCAAGACGGTGGACGGGCCGACCCTCGGCGACACCGGCGGCAAGTCACTGCTCGACGGCACCGGCTACTACGCGTCGGCCTTCCGGGCCACCCGCCGGCTGTAGGCCGCCCGCTCAGGCGAAGGCGCCCCGGTGGTGGGCGAGGAACTCGCGGAGCGGTCGGGCCGGGTGGCCGGTGGCCCTCTTGACCTCATCGGTCACCTTGGCGCCGACGCCCTGCCGGTACGCCGCCATCGCCTCACCCAGCGCGTCGGCTAACCACGCCGGCATCCCGGCGCCCACCATGGCCGCGCGCGCCTGCGCCGGTGGCGCATCGACGTAGGTGATCTCCCGCCCGAGCAGCTCGGAAATCTCGGCAGCGACCTCGGCGTAGGTCAGCGCCTCCGGACCGGTGATTTCATACGTCGCTCCCTCATGCCCCTCGGTCGTCAGCACGTGAGCGGCGACCGCGGCGACGTCGCGGGCGTCGACGTGGCTGACGGCCGCCTCACCGCCGGGTAGCGCAAGCATGCTCTGCTGCTGGACCGTGGCCGCGCTGCCCAGCAGGTTCTGCATGAAGCTGTTGGGCGCCAGCACGGTGTGCGGCACACCGCTGGAACGTAGGTGCTCGAGGTTGGCTGCGTGGCTGCTCCCGAGCCGCCCGATGCCCGCGTCGAAGCCCAGCACGGCCTGCTTGACCACCCTGGTCCCACCGGCCCGGACACCGGCGTCGATGACCGCTCGCTCCTGGGCGACCTGGTTCGGGCCGGCGGGCGTGAGCAGGAAGATCGACTCTATTCCGCGCATCGCCTCGTCCAGCGAGGACGGGTCGCCATAGTCGCCGACCGCGACCTCGCAGTCGTAGCCGCGCAAGTCGTCGGCCTTCTCGGGGTTGCGGACGAGGGCCCTGGCGGGATGACCTGCGGCGCAGAGCTGGGCGATGAGCTGGCCACCGACGTTTCCGGTGGCTCCGGTGACGAGGATCAACGGTTCTCCGAGGTCGGCGGTCGAGTCCACGCAGCCTATGCCGGAGGGCCGGTCAGCCGCTTAGGCTACGACCGTGCCACCGATCATCGGGATCACGTCTTCCGTGGAGCAGGTCCGCTGGGGTGTGTGGGACACCATGGCGACCCTGCTGCCGCATCGCTACGTCGACGCGATCACCCGGGCGGGTGGTCGGCCGATCGTGCTGCCGCCCAGCGTCGAGGCCGTCGAGCGGACCCTTGACGCGCTCGAGGGGCTGCTGCTCTCGGGCGGCGCCGACATCTCCCCGGACCGGTACGGCGAGGCCCCGCACCCTCAGACGACGGGGATCCGGCCGGACCGCGACGCAGCCGAGCTGGCACTGTTCGCCGGCGCGATAGCTCGGGGCCTGCCGGTGCTGGGCGTCTGCCGCGGCATGCAACTGATGGTGGTGGCGTGCGGCGGCCGCCTCCACCAGCACCTGCCCGACGCCGTCGGACACGACGGGCATCGGCCGGCGCCCGGACGGTACGGCGACCATCTCGTCACCACAGCGGCCGGAAGCCGGTTGCGCAAGCTGCTCGGCGAGCGAGTCGACGTCCGGTCCTATCACCACCAGGGGATCGCCGAGACCGGTGACCGTTTGATTCCGACGGCCTGGGCCGAGGACGGAACGGTCGAAGCGGTCGAGCAGCCCGACCGCCGGTTCGCGCTGGGGGTCCTGTGGCACCCGGAAGCGGGCGAGGATCTTCGGCTGTTCCAGGCTCTGGTCGCCGCGGCGATCGAGAACGGGGATGCGGCGCGGGCGCCCGAGAGCGCGCCCAGCTCCACCTATGACCCGGCCGGCTCGAGCCAGAACGGGCTGGCGAACGCGATCGAGCGGCCGAGCGCGACGTAGTCTCCGCTGGCGCTGAAGTCCGCCGGCTGGCCAGGGTCGCTCACCCGGACGACCGCCCACGGATGTGCCTCGGCGTCCAGCTCCACCGGGATCCGCAACCCCGGATCCCCCGGCCCTGGGACCCGAACGTCGACCGCCGATGCGATGCCCGGCGGCCCCGACCCGGGAACGAGCACCTGAACTGACAGCGGGCTGCCCCAGGACTCCGGGCCCAGGTCGAGGTCCACGTCCACGGTCACCGGCCCCTGGCGATGGGCAACGGTGCCGCCCATCGGCACGCCGCCCAGTGTGGCGGCGAGCCGCAGCCCCTTGACCCGAGAGGCGAACGTCCGCCGAGCGAGCAGGGCCTCCCGAACGCCGGCACGAGTCAGCTCGGTGACGTACAGCCCGGCCCGACCCTTGCCCTCCGGCACGCCCCAGTCGTCACCGTGCTCGTCACTGACACCGGTCAGCGCGGGTCGCCAGCCGGCGGCCAGGCAGGCGGTCAACGGCGAGTCCTGACCCTGGTCGGTGCCCGCGAACAGGTACTCGTCGACCTTGTTGAACATCTCCAGGCTCACCAGCCGCCGGCCCAGCCCTGCGTGGTAACGGAAGCCGGCGAAGCGCCCCGCGTCGCGACCGCCGGGGTGGTTGAAGCCGGCCAGCCCGTCGCTGCCAGCGTCGTCGCGGGTGAGCCAGTCGTAGAAACGCTCCATGTCGACCCGGACGGTCTTCAGCGGGTGGGTGTAGCGCTGGGTCCCCCAGACGCTGACGTGCCCGAGGACCGGGTGCGACCATTCGAAGCCGCGCAGGGCTACGAAGCGACCCTCGTCGTTGGCCAGCTCGGCCAGCTCGCCGAGCCGCCGCCAGGCCTTGGCGTCTATGCCACCGAACAGGCTCGCCACCGGGCCATCGAGGAGGTCACCGATCGGGGTCGCCAGGTTGGCGTGGTCGGTGAGCGCGCCGACGTCGAGTCCGGACCGGCGCATCGAGTCGAACGCATCGGCGGGGTCACCGGCACCGTCGGAGAGCCGGCTGTGGTTGTGCAGGTCGGCGTGGACCAGCGTCAGCCCCGGCAGCAGCGGTGAACTGCGAGCGGTGCCGTAGGCGTCGACCGTACTCAGCGTCGTGGCGCCGGTCGCGGTGATCCTCACGGTCTTCCTCGACTGCCGAGTTGGCCTTCGGTCCGAATGTCCGGAACGGCGCGGATCCGCTCGATGATGCCGGAGGTGGACCGGTCCTCGAGGTAAGGCAGGATCCGCACGATGCCGCCGTACCCTTCGACCGCCGGCGCCTCCGGCACCATCACCTCCGTGTAGTCGCCGCCCTTGGCGTAGATCTCCGGGCGCAGCAGCTCCACCAGCTCGGCGGCCGTCGGGCCGTCGAAGCTGGCCAGGTGGTCGACGCAGCTCAACGCGGCGAGAACGCCGGCCCGGTCCGCCAGCCGGTTGACCGGTCGGCCGGCGCCCTTGAGCCGGCGGATGCTCGCATCGGAGTTCAGGCCCACGACGAGTACGTCGCCCAGCGCCTTGGCCCGGTTGAGGAAGTCGATGTGGCCGCGGTGCAGGAGGTCGAAGCAACCATTGGTGAAGACCACTTGCCGACCCTGGCGGCGGTGGAAGGCCACCCGCTCGGCCAGCCGAAGCCAGTTCTCCAGTCGCACCGTTACGCCGAGGACGTGCTGCCGGAGGTCGTCGGCGGAGCAGCTCGACGTCCCCTCGCGGCCGGTGACGACGGCCGCCGCCGCGGAGGCGACCTCAGCGGCGGTGGGTACGTCGGCTCCAGCCGCGAGTGCCAGCGCCAGCCCGCTGGTGAAGGAGTCACCGGCACCGCTGGCCCGGGAGCTGCTGATCGGTCGGGTATACGTCCGGTACGGCGGCCGGCCCCGCTCGCACACCACCGCACCGTCGCGGTCGAGCGTGACGGCGACCACCTGCGCTCCCAGGACAGCCGGCAGCCGGTCCGCGACCGAGAGCACGTTGGTCACCCGGTCGGCGGAGTGGTTGATCGCGTCGGGCAGGAACGGACGGAGCTCCTCGAAGTTGGGCTTGACCGCGGTGGCGCCGAGGTTGCGGTAGCGGTCGAGTGAACGCGCGTCTACCACCAGCACACGCGGGTGGCCACGGTGCAGCTCGGCCAGGAGCGTCCGAACGCGCGGGGTCAGTACGCCGTAGCCGTAGTCGGATACGACGAGGGCGTCGCAACCGGCGGCGATCCGGTCCCGCAGTCGGCGCAGCAGCTCGTCTTCGACCGGCACCGATAGCGCCTGAGGGGCACCCTCGTCGAAGCGGGCCAGCATGTGATCGTCGGCGATCAGCCGGCGCTTGGACACGGTACGGCGACCGTCCTGCACCAGCAGGTCGTCAGCACTCACGCCACGGGTGCGCAGGGCCCGGCATAGCTCGCCGGCGTCGGCGTCATCGCCGACCACCGAGAGGAACGTGGTTCGGGCGCCCAGCGCCGCCAGGTTGACCGCTGCGTTCGCGCCGCCGCCTGGTGCGGCGAAGCGTCGCTCGACGGCAACCACCGGGACCGGAGCCTCACGGCAGATGCCGGTGGTCGTCCCGTACAGGTAGGTGTCCAGGAGCGCGTCGCCGACGACCAGCACGTCGAGCTCGGCGAATCGCTCAATCGTCTCGTGCAGGCTCCCCACGGGTGGTGGCTTCCCACCCGTCGAGCGCTCCACTCGGTTGGCGCAGCCCCGCTCTGGTCGCGGCGGCGGATCGGAGGGTGCCGCGACCGGCCCGCCGGGCAGAGGCACGTCGTGGACAAAGCCGGCCGGCCTGGCCCGCCCGGGGAACGAGTCGCCGCAGTACGCCGGATCGCCGTACTGCGGGCCAACAGCATCGGCGACTTCGTGCTGGTTCTTCCGGCGCTCGAGGCACTGCGCGCCGCCTACCCCGATGCCGAGATCACCTTCCTCGGCCGGCACTACCACGTCGACTGGCTGTCCGGGCGGCCGGGGCCGTGGGACCGGGTGCTGGCGGTGCCGGCGTACCCGGGCGTGACCGCCCCGGCCGACGCTCCCCCGGCAACGCCGCAGATCGCCGGCTTCTTGGCGGCGCAGCGGGCGCACGGGTACGACCTCGCCGTCCAGCTGCATGGTGGCGGCGCCAGCTCCAATCCCTTCCTGGCCCGGCTCGGTGCTCGGGTCACGGTCGGCAGCCGAGCCGACGATGCCGCCGCCCTGGACCGCGACGTGCCCTACACACCGCACCAGCACGAGGTGCTGCGCTACCTCGAGGTGGTGGGTCTCGCCGGGGCGGCGCCGGTGGGCCTCGAGCCGCGGCTGACCGTCACCCCGGCTGATCGGGACGAAGCCGAGGCAGCGCTGCCATGCTCCGACGTACCCCTGGTGGCGGTGCACCCCGGCGCCAACGACGCGCGTCGGCGCTGGCCGCCGGACCGGTTCGCCGCGGTTGCCGACGAACTGGCCGGCCGAGGCGCGCAGGTGGTGCTGGTGGGCGCGCCCGAGGAAGCGGAGCTGACGTCCGCAGTGGTGGCCGCGATGCGGCGTCGAGCCGTGGACCTGGCCGGTCGGCTCTCGTTGAGCGGCACGACCGGGCTGCTGGCTCGCTGCGTCCTGTTGGTCGGCAACGACTCCGGCCCCCGGCACATCGCGGCGGCGGTCGGGACCGCCACGGTCGGCATTTACTGGGGCGCCAATCTGGCCGGCTTCGGCCCGCTGTTCCGGGACCGGCACCGGGTGGCGGTCTCCTTCCGGACCGTCTGCCCCGAGTGCCGTACCGACAGCAACGAAGAGCGCTGTCCGCACGAGGTGTCCTTCGTCGCCGACGCCCCGGCAAGAGACGTATGCCGAGCCGCCATAGAGCTCTACGACGCTGAGAGTCGGTCTGGTCGACCGGAAGGGTGAGCCCGGGTACGCCGTTTGCCTACGCTGGACGACACCTCCGAGGGTCTTGGGTGCACGTTCTCAGGTAACGGCGCACCCGCTTCAGTCGCGGACGTGCTCGGCCCAGTCCTTGTACCGGTCGAGCTCGCCGTGGGTGGCGGCGCGAAACAGCTCGGCCAGGTGACGGGTCACCTGACCGGGCCTGCCGTTGCCGATCGGCCGGTCGTCCACCTCGACGATCGGCACCATCTCGGCCGCCGTACCGGTGAAGAAGGCCTCATCCGCGAGGTAGAGATCGGTACGTACGACGTGCTCCTCGGCGACGTCGTAGCCCTCGTCGGCAGCGATCTGCATGACCGAGGCGCGGGTGATGCCCGCGAGCGGGCCATCGGTGAGCGGCGGTGTGACAATCCGGTTGTTCTTCACGAGAAAGACGTTTTCGCCGGAGCCGTCGGCGATGTGGCCGTTGGCACTGGTCAGGATGGCCTCGTCGTAGCCGGCCTTGAGGGCGGCCACCTTGGCGAGCGAGGAGTTGAGGTACTGCCCCGACGCCTTGGCCGCCGGTGGGATCATGTTCATGTCGTTGCGCTTCCAGGAGCTGACGACCGCCCGGCACCCGTTCTCGATCGCGTCCTCGCCGAGGTAGGCACCCCACGGCCACACCGCGATCGAGACCTCGACGTGCGACGGCAGCGGGTTGAGCCCCATCTCGCCGTACCCGAGGTAGATCAGTGGGCGGACGTAGCAGGCCTCCACGTTGTTGACCGCCACCGTCTCCTTGGCGGCCTCGACTATCTGCTCCTCGGTGAAGTCCGGCGTCATCAGGTAGACCTTCGCCGACCGGAACAGCCGGGCGATGTGGTCGGTCAGCCGGAAGACGGCCGGGCCCCGGGAGGTCTCATACGCACGGATGCCCTCGAAGACGCCCCACCCGTAGTGCAAGGTGGGGTTGAGAAAGTGCACCTTGGCGTCGTCCCAGGCGACGAACTCGCCGTTCATCCAGATCTTCTCGGTGGGCGTGATCGGCACGGTTCCTCCTGGCACAGCTGGATCGGACCCCGCGCGAGTCGGCCTCGAGTCGCACCGATCTCGCCGCACGATTTCACCACATCGGCCCGGCCGATCGAGCGCTCTCGCCGAGTCAGCCCTTGGGGGTCAGCCCTCGTACAGGTCGACGGTGCGGCCGGAGGAGGCGCCCACCCGCTGCTCGATCTCCTCGAGCGCGGTCGCCGGCAGCGCGGTGTCGGTGGTGAGGACCATGAGGGCCTCGCCGCCCTGCGAACGGCGGGCCACCTGCATGCTGGCGATGTTGACCTCGGCGGCGCCCAGGATCTGGCCCACCGTGCCGACCACACCCGGCCGGTCGTGGTAGCGGAAGAACGCCACATGCTCGGCGGGAGGGAGCTCGAGGTCGAAGCCGTTGACCTCGGTGATCTTCTCCACCTGGCGCGGGCCGGTGAGCGTTCCGGACACCGAGATCGCCTCGCCGGTGGGGAGCGCACCGCGGACCGTGACCAGGCTGCGGAAGTCCGGGCTGTGCGCGCTGGTCGTGAGCCTGGCCTGGACCCCTCGGTCCGCCGCCAGCAGGGGGGCATTCACGTACGTGACGCCCTCCTCCACCACGTCGGCGAACAGTCCCTTGAGCGCGGCCAGCTGCAGCACGCTTACGTCGTAGGCAGCCAGTTCGCCCCGTACCTCGATCTCCAGGCTGGTTGGCAGCCCGCCGGCCAGCGCGGTGAAGAAGCGGCCGATCTTCTCGGTGAGCGCGAGGCTCGGCCGCACCTCCTCGGCAACGACGCCGCCCGCCTGCACGTTCACCGCGTCCGGCACGAACTCGCCGTTCAGCGCCAGCCGCACGGATCGGGCCACCGCCGTACCGGCCTTGTCCTGCGCCTCCACCGTGCTGGCGCCCAGGTGCGGCGTTACCACCACCGAGCCGAACTCGAACAGCGGGCTGGCGGTCGTCGGCTCGGTTTCGAAGACGTCCAGGGCCGCGCCGGCAACCCGGCCGTCCTCGATGGCCTTGATAAGCGCCCGCTCGTCGATCAGCCCGCCGCGAGCCGCGTTGACGATCCGGACGCCGCGCTTGACGCCGGCCAGCTCGCGCTCGCCGATCAGGCCGACGGTCTCCGGGGTCTTGGGCAGATGGATCGTGATGAAGTCGCTCTCACGTAGCAGCTGGTCCAGCGGCACCAGCCGTGCCCCGGCCTGCGCGGCCCGGGCCGGCGACACGTAAGGGTCGTAGGCGAGCAGCGTCACGCCGAAGGCGGCCAGACGCTCGGCCACCAGTACGCCGATCCGGCCCAGCCCGACGACGCCGACCACCTTGTCGACGAGCTCGACGCCGGTGAAGCGGGAGCGCGCCCAGGTCCCGCCCTTGAGCGCCGCGTCGGCCGCGGCCACGTTGCGGGCGCAGGCAAGCAGCAGGGCCACCGCGTGCTCGGCCGCGCTGACGATGTTGGCGGTGGGTGCGTTGACCACCAGTACGCCGGCGCGAGTGGCGGCGGCCACGTCCACGTTGTCGAGCCCGATGCCGGCCCGGGCGACGACCCGTAAGCGCCGGCCGGCCGCCAGCGCCTCGGCGTCGACCTTGGTGGCACTGCGGACGATGATCGCGTCGACCTCGGCGAGCGCGGCCAGCAGCGCCGCGCGGTTGGCACCGTCGACGGATCGGACCTCGAACTC
>JBPCOB010000219.1:0-14422 GCA_051000715.1 Mycobacteriales bacterium | reverse complement strand
GGCAGGTGTTCCGCGATCAGCGTTCTCCCCTTGGCACGCCGTGCCGGGAATCGGGCCTCCGCGCAGCGCACCGGCGCAGTCGTGTCGGAGGGGGGACTTGAACCCCCATGCCCTTGCGGGCACATGGCCCTCAACCATGCGCGTCTGCCTATTCCGCCACTCCGACGTGGCGCGACCGACCAGCGTGGGATACCAGCCGACGCGCTGCTGAGGGTACAGGTTCAGCGCTGTCGAACGGCCGGCGTACGGCGACCGCAGTAGCGTGACGGCGCCGTCTCGACCGAGGAGATCCAGTGCCCGAATCGCCACCTGAGGATGAGGTCGTCGAGCTCCGCCGCAACCTCATCCGGATCGACACCTCCAAACCGACGAGCACAGAGCGGGTGGGTGCGGAGTACGTCGCCACGAAGCTCGAGGAGGTCGGGCTCAGCACCCAGCTGTTCGAGTCCGAGCCGGGACGAGCCAGCGTCGTCACCCGGGTCGAGGGCATCGACCGGAGCCGGCCGGCGCTGCTGATCCACGGGCACCTCGACGTCGTACCGGCCGACGCCAGGGACTGGACTGTCGACCCGTTCGCAGGAGAGGTCTGGGACGGCTGCCTGTGGGGACGTGGTGCGGTCGACATGAAGGACATGGACGCGATGACGCTCGCCGTCGTCCGCGACCGGCTCCGCTCGGACCGCAAGCCGGCCCGTGACCTGGTCCTGGCGTTCGTCGCCGACGAGGAGGCCGGTGGGACGTACGGCGCCAAGTGGCTGGTCGAGAACCAGCCGCAGCTCTTCGAGGGCGCCACTGAGGCGATCAGTGAGGTGGGCGGGTTCAGCTACACGGTCAGCGACGACCTCCGGCTCTACCTGATCGAGACGGCACAGAAGGGCATGGCCTGGATGCGGCTGACCGCCCGGGGGAGGGCCGGCCACGGGTCGATGATCAACGACGACAACGCCGTCACGGCACTGTGCGAGGCCGTCGCCCGGGTGGGCCGCGCCAAGCTGGAGATCCGGCCCACCAAGACCGTGCGCGCCTTCCTCGACGAAGTCTCCGACGCGCTCGGCATCGAGCTCGACCCGGACGACCTTGAGGCCACCGTGGCCAAGCTCGGCCCGATCGCCCGGATCATCGGCGCCACCCTGCGCAACACGGTCAACCCGACCCAGCTCGAGGCCGGCTACAAGGTCAACGTCATCCCGCAGACGGCGACGGCGTACGTCGACGGCCGGTTCCTCCCGGGCTACGAGGCCGAGTTCGAGACCGAGCTGGACGAAATTTTGGGTCCCGACATCACCCGCGAGTACGTCAACCACGACATCGCGCTGGAGACCGACTTCGTCGGCGCGCTGGTCGACGCGATGGCCGCGGCGCTCAAGGCGGAGGACACGGGCGCCCGGCCGGTTCCGTACTGCCTGTCCGGCGGCACCGACGCCAAGCACTTCTCCCGGCTCGGCATCCGCTGCTTCGGCTTCTCGCCGCTGCGGCTGCCGCCGGACCTCGACTTCGCCGGGATGTTCCACGGCGTCGACGAGCGGGTGCCGCTGGAATCGCTCGCGTTCGGCGTACGGGTGCTGGACCGCTTCCTGGACGGCTGCTGACTGTTGAAGCGAGGTTGTCGTGTGCGACACGCCGGCGTGACACACGCAAACCTCGACCGCGCCGGCGTGCTGCGGCGGGATTCGGCCGCAGAACGGGCATAAGCCCGACATGGAGGCGTTGCCGCTGGTCTTCTCGAGCGGCTGGGCGAGCGGGGTCAACGCCTACGCCGTGGTTCTGCTGCTCGGGCTGCTCGGGCGCTTCGCCAGCGTCGATTCGGTGCCGCACGCACTGACCCGTACCGATGTGCTCGTCGCGGCCGGCGCGCTCTACGCCGTCGAGTTCGTCGCCGACAAGATCCCCTCGTCGACAGCCTCTGGGACGCGGTCCACACGGTTATCCGGCCCACGACGGGGGCGGTCCTGGGCGTGCTGCTCTCCGGCGACGCGGACACCCTCGGGCAGGCGGCGCTCGCCGGCACCGGCGGCCTGTCCGCGCTGGCCAGCCACGCGGTCAAGGCCGGCCTGCGCCTCGCCATCAACACCTCGCCGGAGCCGGTCACCAACATCACCACCAGCGTCGCCGAGGACTTCACGGTCGCCGGGGTGATCTCGCTCGCGGTATTCCACCCCGTCCCGGCCGCCATCATCGCGCTCGTGCTGCTGGTGGTGGGCGCCACCGTGGTGGTGTTCCTGGCTGCCCGGATCCGCCGGTTCCTGCGCGGCCGGCAGTGGCGACGCCGCCCGGGGACGCTGACCGGCCGACCCCGCGGCTGACGCGGTCAGCGGGCGGCAGCCACGGCGAGGGTGGCCGGTTGGCGCTGGATCCGCCGGCGCAGCACGACCCGCCGGCTGCCGTCGGGGTAGAGCCGCAGCCGGGCCAGCTCCCAGTGGCCGTACTCCGCGTGCGCAGTGAGCACCGACTGCGCCGTACGCCGGTCCGTGCCGCGCGGCAGGTACAGCCGGTGGTACTCGTAGTCGGCCTGAAGCACCGCCCCAGTCTGCCCGCTCGCCTACGGCTGTTCCAGCAGCGTTCGCAATCGAGTACGCCGGGGGCGGGCGCCCACCTCACGGACCGCGCGGGCCAGCGCCGGCCCGGCGGCGTGCACGACGGACAGATGACGGCGAGCACGGGTCAGGCCGGTGTAGACCAGCGGCCGGGACAGCAGGCCGGCCGCCTCGCCCGGCAGGACCACCACGACCGCCGGCCACTCCGAGCCCTGCGCCCGGTGCACGGTGATCGCCCAGCCGTGCCGCAGGTCGCCGAGCGCCTTGGCCGGCACCGTCACCGGCCCGCCGGCGAAGGCCACCACCAGCCCCCCGTCGGCCGTGGCGGTCACCCGACCGACCTCGCCGTTGGCGAATCCGGCCTCCGGATGGTTCGCCGTCGCGACGACCCGGTCACCAACGTCGAAACCGCGGACCGTTCCGGGCCCGGGGTTAAGCACCGCCTTGAGAGCGGCGTTGAGAAGAACCGTGCCGGCCGGACCGCGGTGCACCGGGGTCACCACCTGCACCTCTTCGGCGGGGATGCCCAGCGCCCGCGGGATCGAGTCGGTGACCAGCTGAACCGTCCGGCGGGCGGCCTCGACGCCGCCACGAGCGGGTACGACGACCACCTCACGGTCGGGGTCGTCGACCGGGGGAAGCTCGCCGCCGCGGACGGCGGTGGCCAGCCGGGCGATGGCCCCGCCGGCCGCCTGGCGGTGCAGCGTGGTCAGCTCGGTGGCGGGCGCCGTACCGGCGTCGAGAAGATCACCCAGCACCCGGCCGGCGCCGATCGAGGGCAGCTGGGCCGGGTCGCCCACAAGTAGCAGGTGGGTGCCGTCGGCGCAGGCGTCGACCACGGCCGCGGCCAGCTCCGCGTCGAGCATCGAGGCCTCGTCCACCACCACGACGTCGGCGTCCAGCGGCCAGGACGCGCCCCGGGCGAAGTCGCCCCGAGTGCCCTGGGCGCCCAGCAGCCGGTGCACCGTCTGCGCCGGTTCGTCGGTGAGCTCCTCCAGCCGTTTGGCGGCCCGGCCGGTAGGGGCGGCGAGCGCCAGCCGGCGCCCGCGGGCGCGAGCGAGGGCGACCACGGCGGCGACGGTCCGGCTCTTGCCGGTGCCTGGACCGCCGGTGAGCACACTGACCCCGTACGCCGCGGCTGCCTGCACGGCCACGGCCTGGGCGGGGTCCAGGCCGTGGCTTACCGGGGCGACCTCCGCCGGTGTCGCCAGCGGCGAGGCGGTCCTCCGCAGCCGGGCCAACCCGGCCGCGACGGCGGACTCCGCGCCGGCGTACCGGGGCAGCGCCAGCAGCTGGGGCTTCTCGTCGGGGTAGCGGAGCAGCCGGTCGGCGCCCACCGCGGCCGCCACCGCTCCCGGTGGGTCGGCCACGTCGAAACCGGCGAGCGCGGCCGTCACCGTCCCGGTCGGCAGGGCGGTGTGCCCGTCCAGCGCGGCTCGGACCAGCACGTACGCCGCGAGCGCGGGGCCGCGGCGCGCATCCCGGCGGGAGCCCGGCCCGATTATGGAACGGGCCAGTGCGTCGGCCTGCTCCGGCCTTGCGTCAGGGAGGTCGAGCAGCCGCCACGGGTCGGCCCGGAGCCGGTCGGCGGCGCTCTCGCCGAGCGTCTCGACGGCCACCGCGGCCAGCCGGACCGGTAGCCCCGAGGTCGCCAGCAGCTCGGCGACGGCGTACGCCGGTGCGACTCCGGCGAAAGAGGTCACGAGCCGCTCCGCCCGAGCCGGACCTACGCCGGGGAGCGCGGCCAGCCGGGCGGCGGAGACCTCCGCCGGAGTCCGGATGCCTGCCTCAGCCAGCCGTCCGGCGAGCGTCGTACCGAGACCCGGCCACAGTCCGGCGGCGCAGAACGCGGCGAAGTTTTCTGTCATATCGCCGGGGCAGCGTAGGCGGCTGCCGCGTTCAGCGCGGAGGCCGCCGCTCGGGATAACCGAGAGCCGGGGCGGAGACCTCGTCGAGCGCCGTCGAGATCTCCGTCGGCAGCGTGACCGAGCAGGAGTCGAGCGACTCTTTAAGCTGACCGGCCGTCCGGGCGCCGACGACCGGCGCCACCACACCCGGGCGGTCCCGGAGCCACGCCAGGGCCACCGCGAGGGGTGCGACGCCGAGCCCTTCGGCAGCCGTGGCGACCGCCTGCACGACCCGACCAGCGGGTTCGTCGAGGTAAGGCGCCACGAAGCCGACCAGCGCGGGCGATGCACCCCGCGAGTCGGCCGGGGTGCGGCGGCGGTACTTGCCCGTCAGCACGCCGCGGCCGAGCGGCGACCAGGGCAGCACACCCAGCCCCGCGTCGAGCGCCGCCGGCAGCACCTCTCGCTCGACGCCGCGCTGCAGCAACGAGTACTCCACCTGGGTCGAGGCGAGCGGGGTTCGCCCGGGCCAGCCGGACTGCCAGGCGGCGGCCTTGGCGGTCTGCCAGCCGCTGTAGTTGGACACCCCGACGTAGCGGGCCCGGCCCGATGCCACGGCCGCGTCCAGCGTCGCGAGGGTCTCCTCGAGCGGCGTGTCGTCATCCCAGGTGTGCAGCTGCCACAGGTCGACGTACGGCGTCCGCAGCCGCTCGAGCGAGGCGTCCAGCGCAGCGAGCAGGTGGCCACGGGAGGCGCCGCGGCCGCGCGGGCCCGGGCCGACCGCCGCCCCGGCCTTGGTGGCGAGCACGACATCTCCCCGGGGCACGACATCGTCGAGGAGGCGACCGAGCATCCGCTCGCTCTCACCGTCGGCGTACCGGTTGGCGGTGTCGACCAGCGTGCCGCCGGCGTCGAGGAAACCGCGAAGCTGGGCCGCGGCCTCGTCCTCGTTGGTGTCGCGGCCCCAGCCCATGGTGCCCAGCGCCAGCCCCGAGACGAAGAGCCCGGTGCGGCCGAGCCGGCGCTGCTGCATGTCCGGCAGGCTATCCGGGCGGCCGTGCTGTCCGGACGCCGCCGCCGCCGGGTTCCATACCGGGGAGAGGGAGGGGGGCGACGGTGCGGCTGGACCTGTCGCTGGGCTACTGGGGTCCCGGCGCCGCCCCGGGGTGGCTCGAGCTGGTCGGCGAGGCGGAGCGGCTCGGCTTCGGGGTCGTGTGGGCGGCCGAGGCCTACGGCTCGGACGCGGTGTCCGTGCTGGCCTGGGCGGCGGCCCGCACGGAGCGGATCGACGTCGGCTCCGCCGTACTGCAGATTCCCGGGCGTACGCCGGCGCTGACCGCGATGACGGCGGCCACTCTCGACGCGCTGTCCGGTGGCCGGTTCCGCCTCGGCGTCGGCGTCTCCGGGCCGCAGGTCTCGGAGGGTTGGCACGGGGTGCCGTTCGACCCGCCGCTGGCCCGCACCCGGGAGTACCTAGACGTCGTCCGGCTGGCGCTGTCGCGGGCGCCGGTCGAGTACGCCGGCCGGCACTACAAGCTGCCGCTGGCGGGCGGGCAGGGCAAGGCGCTCAAGCTGACCCTCCGGCCGGTCCGCGACCGCATCCCCGTCTACCTGGCCGCCGTCGGGCCGCGCAACCTCGAGCTGGCCGGCGAGATCGCGGACGGCTGGCTGGCGCTGTTCTACGCACCGGAGCATGCCGCCGCCGACTGCGCCCTGGTGGCTGCCGGCCGGCAGCGCGCCGGCCGGACGGAGCAGCCCTTCGACGTGGTCCCGACCGTGCCGATCGTCATCGGCACCGATATCGCCGCGGCCGCCGAACCGGTACGCCGCTACGCCGCCCTCTACCTCGGCGGCATGGGCAGCCGGGAACGCAACTTCTACAACGCGATGGCGCGCCGGCGCGGCTTCGAGAGCGCGGCCAGGACCGTCCAGGAGCGCTACCTCGCCGGCGAACCGGCCGCCGCCGCGGCCGCCGTACCCGAACGGTTTCTCACCGAGGTGGCGTTGCTCGGCGACCGGGATCGGATCGCCGACCGGATGACGGCCTACGCCGAGTCGGGAGCCACCTCCCTCGCTCTGAACCCGCTCGCGGGCACACTGCCGGAAAGGATCGCCGCCATCCGGATCGCGGCCGAGGCCATCGACATCGCTGGAGTCGGATAGTGAACCCCCTGCAGAGCGTGGTGCTGGGTGTGGTGCAGGGCCTGACCGAGTTTCTCCCGATCTCGAGCACCGCTCACCTGCGGATCGTGCCCGCGCTGTTCGGCTGGGACGACCCGGGGGCAGCCTTCACCGCCGTCACCCAGCTGGGCACCATGACCGCCGTACTCATCTACTTCCGTCGCGACATTGCCCGGATCGTGTGGACGTGGCTGCGCAGCCTGCGCGACCCGTCCCTGCGTGGTGAGCTGGACGCCCGGCTGGGCTGGTACATCGGGCTGGGGACGATCCCGATCGGGATCTTCGGGTTCCTGTTCAAGGACCAGATCGAGACCGGCGCCCGCAACCTCACCCTGATCGCCGGCGCGCTGATCGTGCTCGCCCTCGTGCTGGCGTACGCCGAGCGCGCTGGCCGGCGGGAACGGGGGGTGCAGAGCCTGAACCTGCGGGACGGCGTCGTGATCGGCGCGGCCCAGGCCGTGGCGCTGATCCCTGGCGTGTCGCGGTCGGGCTCGACCATCAGCGCCGGTCTGTTCCTGGGCCTACGGAGGGCGGACGCCGCCCGCTACTCCTTCCTGCTCTCGATCCCGGCCGTCGTGCTCTCCGGCCTGTTCGAGCTGCGCAACATCGGGGACGGCAGCGGGCCGGGCGCGGTCTCCACGGCGGTGGCGACCGTGCTCGCGTTCGTCGTCGGCTACGCCTCGATCGCATTGCTGCTGCGCTTCCTGGTCAACCACTCGACGCTGGTCTTCGTCGGCTACCGCATCGCGCTCGGCGTACTCGTCCTGGCGCTGGTCGCCACCAACGTCATCTCGTGACCACCCTGCTGCTGGTCCGGCACGGGCTCACCGCCGCCACCGGGCCGGTGCTCACCGGCTGGACGCCCGGGGTCGCGCTGGACGAGCGCGGCCGTGAGCAGGCGGCGGCGCTGGCGGCCCGGCTGGCTTCGGTGCCGTTGGCGGCGGTCGTCACCAGCCCCCTCGAGCGTTGCCGGCAGACCGCTGCGGCCCTGGTCGCCGACCGGGACGGCCCGAGCGTCAGCACCGACGAGCGGCTGGGAGAGTGCCGGTACGGCGACTGGACCGGCCAGGAGATCAGGAAGCTGGCCAGGGACGCGCTGTGGCGGGCGGTGCAGGTCCATCCCAGCGCGGTGACCTTTCCGGGTCCCGAGGGCGAGCCACTTCGGGACACCTCGGCCCGGGCGGTGACCGCGGTCCGCGACTGGAACGACCGGCTAGGCCCGGCGGCGACGTACGTCGCCTGCAGCCACGGCGACGTGATCAAGGCCGTGGTGGCGGACGCGCTCGGCCTGCACCTCGACCTTTTCCAGCGGATCACCGTCGACCCGGGCTCGCTCACGGTGATCCGCTACACCGAGCTGCGCCCGTTCCTCGTCCGGCTCAACGACACCGGCGGCGGGGTGGCCGACCTGCTGCCGCCGAAACGACGCGGTCGCCGTGCCAAGGCGTCCTCCGACGCGGCCGTGGGCGGCGGTGCGGGCGGCTCGTCATAGGCTCGTCTCGTTCATGCCGACGGGAGGCCGAGTGCCGCGCCAGATCTATCTGTTCGACCCCCCGGAACGCTTCGTCGCCGGCACCGTCGGCCAGCCGGGGGAGCGGACGTTCTTCCTGCAGGCGCGCGGGGAGGACCGGCTGGTCAGCGTCGCCCTGGAGAAGGTGCAGGTGGCGGTGCTGGCGGAGCGGCTGGACTCGCTCCTCGAGGAGGTACGCCGGCGCGGCGGTGCAACGGCCGAGGCGTCCGCACCAGCCGACCTCGAAGACGTGGAGCCGCTGGAGACGCCGCTGTTCGAGGAGTTCCGAGTCGGCACGATGGCGCTCGGCTGGGACGGGAACGACGGCCGGGTGGTGATCGAGGCGCATGCGGTCCGGCCGGACGAGGCCGAGTCCGCGGAGCCACCGGATGACGACGACGAGAACGCCAGCGACGTGCTACGGGTGCGCCTGCGCCCGCCCGCCGCCCGGGCCTTCGCCCGTCGGGCGGCCCGGGTCGTCGCCGCCGGGCGGCCGCCGTGCCCGCTGTGCGGCCAGCCGCTGGACGCCGAAGGGCACATCTGCCCGCGCCAGAACGGGCACCGACGCTGACACGGGTCCGGTGAGGCGTCGATGGACGAGCCGCCCGTCACGGCGCTGGACCTCCCGGCGACGCTGGCGCTGCTGCGCGACGGGGAGCTCACGGTCGAGGGCCGGTTGGTCGACGCCTCGAACGTGACGCTCTACTGCTCGGTGACGGCGGACGGGCTCACCACCGACTGCGTGTACAAGCCGATCGCCGGCGAGCGGCCGTTGTGGGACTTCCCGGACGGCACGCTGGCCTACCGCGAGGTCGCGGCATACCTGGTCAGCGCGGCGAGCGGCTGGGAGGTGGTGCCGCCGACCGTGCTGCGCGACGGTCCGTTCGGACCCGGCATGGTCCAGGTCTGGATCGATGTGGACGACTCCGTGGACCCGTCCGTCCTCGCCCGCTCCGATCTCCCGGCGCTGCGGCGGATGGCGGTGTACGACGCGGTGGTCAACAACGCCGATCGCAAAGGTGGCCACCTGCTCGCGATCGGGGACGGGCATGTCTACGGCGTGGACCACGGTGTCTGCTTCTCCGCGGAGGACAAGCTGCGCACCCTGCTCTGGCGCTGGCGTGGCAAGCCGTTGACCGACGAGGCGCTCGGCGTACTGCGTTCGCTGCGGCAGGAGCTGGCCGGCCTGCTCGGCGAGGAGCTGGCCGACCTGCTCGCACCCGCGGAGCTTCGGGCCACCATGCGCCGGGTCGACCGTCTGCTCGCCACCGGTTGTCATCCTCAACCGAGCGAGGACTGGCCGGCCATCCCCTGGCCGCCGTTCTGATCGCGGCTACGCTGGCCCGCATGCAGCCGTGGCCCGCGCCGGAGCTGCCGCGGCTGCCGGGCGAGGCCACACCGCTGCGGATCCGGGACAGCGCCACCGGCCGGCTCCGGCCGGCTGCCACCGGGCCGCGGGCGACGATGTACGTCTGCGGCATCACGCCGTACGACGCCACCCACCTGGGCCACGCGGCCACCTACGTCGCCTTCGACACGCTGAACCGCACCTGGCGGGACGCCGGCCGACAGGTCGAGCACTGCCAGAACGTCACCGATGTCGACGACCCCCTGCTGGAGCGGGCGGCTCGCGACGGGGAGGACTGGAGGCAGCTCGCCGCCCGGGAGACGGCCCGGTTCGACCGGGACATGGTCGCGCTGCGCGTTCTCCCGCCTCGCTGGTACGTCGGCGCCACCGAGGTGATCGGGGAGATCACCGAGCTGGTGGCGGAGCTGCGCGATCGGGGCGCGGCGTACGAGCTGGACGGGGACATCTACTTCTCGGTGGCCGCCGCTGCGGCTTTCGGTTCGGTGGCCCGCCTCGACCCTGGCACGATGCTCGCGCTGTCCGCCGAGCGGGGCGGCGACCCGCAACGGCCGGGGAAGAAGGACCCTCTGGACAGCCTGCTCTGGCAGGCTGCGCGGCCCGGCGAGCCGGCCTGGGAGTCCCCGTTCGGAGCCGGCCGGCCGGGGTGGCACGTCGAGTGTGCCGCCATCGCGCTGCGCCGGCTCGGCTCGCCCGTCGATGTCGTCGGCGGGGGTCGCGACCTGGCGTTCCCGCATCACGAGATGGGAGCCGCCCAAGCCGCGGTGGCCACCGGGATCGAGCCGTTCGCACGGGCGTTCCTGCACGCCGGCATGGTCAAGCTGGACGGCGAGAAGATGTCGAAGTCGCGCGGCAACCTGATCTTCGTCTCCCGGCTGCTGGCCGATGGCGCCCGGCCGGCCGCGCTGCGGCTGACACTGCTGGCGCACCACTACCCGGACGACTGGGACTGGACCACCGGCCAGCTCGATGCCGCGAGCGCCCGCTTGACGAGCTGGCGGGCGGCGAGCACGCGTCCGGCCGGCCCGCCCGGGCCGGAGCTG
This sequence comes from Mycobacteriales bacterium, assembly GCA_051000715.1. Classification (GTDB taxonomy): domain Bacteria; phylum Actinomycetota; class Actinomycetes; order JALYNC01; family JALYNC01; genus JBPCOB01. The sequence continues at coordinate 3,941 of JBPCOB010000219.1, read as the reverse complement.
TTGGCGGAGGTACGCCGGCGGCTGGCTGACGACCTGGATACGCCGGGCGCCCTGGCCGCCGTAGACCGGTGGGCGGAACAGGACGGGAAAGACCCGAGCGCGCCTCGATTGGTGCTCGACCTGGTCGACGCTCTGCTCGGCGTCCGCCTCTGACTCGGCGTCGGCGGGGCGCTCGAGCTAGCTCATCCCGGGGTCACCGCGCCGACGCAGGTAGCGCTCGAACTCCTTGGCTATCGCCTCACCACTTGCCTCGGGCAGGTCCGTCTCTGCTTCCCGCTCCTCGAGCTGGCGCACGTACTCGGCCACCTCGGTGTCCTCTCGGGCGAGCTCGTCCACGCCGCGCTCCCAGGCCCGCGCCTGCTCCGGCAGGTCGCCGAGGGGGACGGGGATGTCGAGCATGTCCTCGACCCGGCCCAGCAGCGCCAGGGTGGCCTTCGGACAGGGCGGCTGCGCGACGTAGTGCGGCACGGCGGCCCAGAACGACACCGCCGCCAGCCCCGCCGTCGTACAGGCGTCCTGGAACACCCCGGCGATGCCGGTCGGGCCCTCGTAGCGGGAGCGGGCCAGCCCCAGCCGGGTTGCCAGCGCGGCGTCGTATGCCGTGCCGCTGACCGGCACCGGACGGGTGTGCGGAGAGTCCGACAGCAGTGCACCGAGCGTCAGGGCCATCTCCACGCCCAGCTCCCGGGCGATTCCCAGCAGCTCCTCACAGAAGCCGCGCCAACGCATGTTCGGCTCCAGACCGCGGAGCAGCACCACGTCGCGGTGAGCGCCCGGCGGGCTGGCGATCGCCAGCCGGGTGGTCGGCCAGGAGATCCGCCGGGTGAGCCCGTCGGCCAGGGACACCACCGGCCGGTTCACCTGGAAGTCGTAATAGTCGTCCGGGTCGATCGCGACGATGGTGCGGCCGTTCCAGACCCTCTCCAGGTGCTCCACCGCGCCGGAGGCCGCGTCGCCAGCGTCGTTCCAGCCTTCGAATGCCGACACCAGCACCGGATCACGCAGCTCGGGGACTCCCTCGAGCTCGATCACTCGGTCCTCCTGGTCGCGACGACGCCCGGACCCGCCAGGGTACGTCGACCCGCAAGCACTGCGGGCCCTCGCCGCTGCCGATTCGGGTCAGCTGGCGCCGCCGGTCGCGCCGGAAGCCGGCCGACGCCCGCACGGCCGGTAGATTGGTGATACATGAGCGCGACTCCCCAGTCCCTGCTCCAAGCCGTGACCGAACGGGTTGTGGTCGCCGACGGCGCGATGGGGACCATGCTCCAGGCCCACGACCTGTCTATCGACGACTTCGCCGGTCTCGAGGGCTGCAACGAGATCCTCAACGTGACCCGTCCGGACGTCGTACGGGGTGTCCACGACGCCTATCTCGCGGTGGGGGTCGACGTGGTGGAGACGAACACCTTCGGGACCAACCTCGCCAACCTGGCCGAGTACGACATCGCCCACCGCATTTACGAGCTGGCCGAGGCCGGTGCCCGGCTGGCCCGCGAGGTGGCCGACGGCTACTCGACCCCGGACCGGCCCCGCTGGGTGATCGGCTCGGTGGGGCCCGGCACCAGGCTGCCCGCCCTGGGCCACGCGAGCTACGCCGATCTGCGCGACGCCTATTCGACAGAGGTGGCCGGACTGATTGCCGGCGGGGCACAGGCGGTCCTCGTGGAGACCACCCAGGACCTGTTGCAGGGCAAGGCGGCGATCGTCGGTGCCCGGCGGGCGATGACGGCGGCCGGCGTCCGGCTGCCGGTGTTCGCGCAGGTCACCGTCGAGACGACCGGGACCATGCTGCTCGGCTCGGAGATCGGGGCGGCGCTGACCGCGCTGGAGGCGCTGGGGATCGACCTGATCGGGCTGAACTGCGCCACCGGGCCGGCCGAGATGAGCGAGCACCTGCGCTACCTCGCCAAGAACGCCCGGGTCGGGCTGTCCTGCATGCCCAACGCCGGCCTGCCGGTTCTCGGCCGGGACGGAGCGTCGTACCCCCTCAGCCCGGCGGAGCTGGCCGACGCGCACGACGTCTTCACCCGCGACTACGGCCTCTCGCTCGTCGGCGGCTGCTGTGGAACGACGCCGGAGCATCTGCGGCAGGTGATCGAGCGGGTCGGCGGCCGCCCGGTGGTGCCGCGCCGGCCGCGGCCGGAGCCGGCCGCCGCCTCGCTGTACCAGAGCGTGCCGTTCCGGCAGGACGCGTCGTACCTGTCCGTCGGGGAGCGCACCAACGCCAACGGCTCCAGGGCTTTCCGCGACGCGATGCTCGCGCAGCGGTGGGAGGAATGCGTCGAGATCGCCCGTGACCAGACCCGCGACGGCGCGCACATGATCGATGTCTGCGTCGACTACGTCGGTCGGGACGGCGTCGCCGACATGGCGCAGGTCGCGAGCCGCTACGCCACCGCCAGCACGCTTCCGATCATGCTGGACTCCACCGAGCCGCCCGTCATCGAAGCCGGCCTGGAGATGCTCGGCGGCCGGGCCGTCATCAACTCGGTCAACTTCGAGGACGGCGAGGGGCCGGAGAGCCGGTTCGCCCGCATCATGCCCATCGTGCGGGAGCACGGCGCCGCCGCCGTCGCGCTGACCATCGACGAGGAGGGTCAGGCTCGAACCGCGGAGCGGAAGGTCCAGGTCGCCGAGCGACTTCTCGACACGCTCACCGGGAGATGGGGGATGCGCGAGGGCGACATCCTCATCGACACCTTGACCTTCACGCTGGGCACCGGGCAGGAAGAGTCTCGCAAGGACGGCATCGCGACGATCGACGCGATCCGCGAGCTGAAGCGGCGGCATCCCGATGTGCAGACCATCCTGGGGCTGTCGAACATCTCCTTCGGGCTCAAACCGGCCGCCCGTGTGGTGCTGAACTCGGTCTTCCTCGCCGAGTGCGTTCGGGCCGGGCTCGACGCCGCGATCGCGCACGCATCGAAGATCGTGCCGATGAGCCGGATCCCCGACGAGCAGCGGGAGGTCGCGCTCGACCTGGTCTACGACCGCCGGCGCGAGGGCTACGACCCCCTGACGAAGTTCCTGGAGCTTTTCGAGGGGGTGGAGTCGACCAGCACGGCACAGTCGCGGGCGGCGGCGCTGGCCGCGCTGCCACTGACCGAGCGGTTGGAGCGCCGAATCATCGACGGCGAGCGCAACGGCCTGGAGGCCGATCTCGACGAGGCCATGACGACCCGCCCTCCTCTGGAGATCATCAACGACACCCTGCTCGGCGGGATGAAGGTTGTCGGCGAGCTGTTCGGCTCGGGGGAGATGCAGCTGCCCTTCGTCCTGATGTCGGCGGAGGTGATGAAGGCCGCGGTCGCGCACCTCGAGCCGCACATGGAGCGGGCCGACACCTCCGGCAAGGGCACGATCGTGCTGGCGACGGTCAAGGGCGACGTGCACGACATCGGCAAGAACCTCGTCGACATCATCTTGAGCAACAACGGCTACACCGTCGTGAACCTCGGCATCAAGCAACCTGTGTCGGCGATTCTCGACGCGGCCGCGGAGCACGATGCCGACGTCGTCGGAATGTCAGGCCTGCTGGTCAAGAGCACCGTGATCATGAAGGAGAATCTCCAGGAGATGAACTCCAGGGGAGTTGCGGCCCGGTTCCCGGTGCTCCTGGGCGGGGCCGCTCTCACCCGGGCGTACGTCGAGCGCGACCTTGCCGAGATCTACCAGGGCGAGGTGCGCTACGCGCGGGACGCCTTCGAGGGCCTGCGGCTGATGGACGCCCTGGTCGCCGTCAAGCGGGGGCGAACCGGTCCGGACGTCCCCGTCCTCCCTGAGCGGCGTGGCCACCGGGTGCGGGCCGCCGCGCGGCCGGCCGGGACGGAGCCGGGCGACGGGCCGGTGCTCTCCGACGTGGCGACCGACGTCCCGGTGCCCACGCCGCCCTTCTGGGGCAGCCGGGTCGTCAAGGGCATCCCGCTGGCCGACTATGCCGC
>JBPCOB010000218.1:0-11520 GCA_051000715.1 Mycobacteriales bacterium | reverse complement strand
GTACCCCTGGTCGTGGGGTCGTGTTGTCCCGGCGGGCGAGAACCCCCTCGGCGCCGACGAGCCGACCCTGGAGTAGACATGACCACGGGCTACGACCTAAGCGCTCGAGACCTCAGCGTGGGACGGGCGCCGGTGGCGGTGGCCCTGGACGCACCGGACGTCGAGACCGCCGCCCGCTGGGCGGCCGCGGTCGACCGGCACGTCGCGGTGGTGAAGGTCGGGCTGGAGCTGTTCTGCCGGTTCGGGCCGGAGGTGGTCGAGGCGGTCCGCAGCGAGACCGGCGTCGGTCTGTTCCTGGACCTCAAGCTGCACGACATCCCGGCCACGGTCGCCGGTGCGGCCCGGTCGGTGGCCCGGCTCCGGCCGCAGTACCTCACCGTGCATGCAGCCGGTGGTACGGCGATGGTGCGGGCGGCGGTCGAGGCAGCGCCCGACGTCACGGTCGCGGCGGTGACCGTGCTCACCTCGATGGCCAACCGGGACCTCGTCGCGGTCGGGCTGGCCGGCCCGGCGGTCGACGCGGTACGCCGGCTGGCAGCCCTCGCCGTGTCCGCCGGCGCGGGGGCGGTGGTGTGCTCGCCACAGGAGGTGGCCGCCGTTCGTGCCGAGGTCGGGCCGACCATCGTCCTGGTCACTCCCGGCGTCCGGCTGGCCGGCGAGTCGGCGCAGGACCAGGCTCGGGTGGCGACCCCGAGACAGGCGCTGGACGCCGGCGCCGACCTGCTGGTGATCGGCCGACCGATCACCGGCGCCGCCGACCCCGGGGCGGCAGCGGCGTCGATAGCCGGGATGCTGCGGCCGTGACCCGCCACGTTGCCGCGAGGGCCTGGTTGTCGCTAGGTTTCCGCCGCCCGCTGTCGGAGTCCCACCGCCGGTGGGCTGGCCCCATTTCATTGCCCGAAGATCGCACCGAGGTGAACCCCAGTGGCCCTCCCGTCCCTGACTCCCGAGCAGCGCACCGCGGCCTTGGCGAAGGCCGCCGAGGCTCGCCGGGCGCGCGCCGAGCTCAAGAGCAAGCTCAAGTCCTCCGGGACCTCGCTGTCCCAGGTGCTCACCAGCGGGGAAACCGACGAGGTGATCGGCAAGATGAAGGTCACTGCGGTGCTCGAGGCGATGCCCGGCGTGGGCAAGGTCCGGGCAGCCCGGATCATGGAGAAGTTCGGCATCTCGCCGAACCGCCGGGTGCGCGGCCTGGGGGCGAACCAGCGGGCGGCACTGCAGCGCGAGTTCGCTGCCGGTGACGCCGGCTCCTGACGCCGGCCGGCTCACCGTCCTGTCCGGCCCCTCCGGGGTCGGCAAGGGCAGCGTCGTCGCCGCGGTCCGGCGACGGCATCCAGACGTGTGGCTGTCGGTGTCGGTGACGACGCGCAGCCCGCGGCCGGGGGAGACCGACGGGGTGCAGTACCGGTTCGTCTCGCCGGCAGAGTTCGAGGACCTGGTGTCGGCCGGGGAGCTGCTCGAGCACGCCGACTACGCCGGCCATCGCTATGGCACGCCGCGGGCGCCGGTGTTCGAAAGGCTGGCGGCCGGCGTACCGGCCCTGCTCGAGATCGAGCTGCAGGGCGCCCGTCAGGTTCGGACCGCCCTACCGGCCGCCCGGTTGGTCTTCCTCGCGCCGCCGTCGTGGGACGAGCTGGTCCAGCGGCTCATCGGACGCCACACCGAGGACCCTGACGTGGTGCGCCGGCGGCTGGCTACCGCCCGGGACGAGTTGGCGGCGGAAAGCGAGTTCGACTCGGTGGTGGTCAACGACACGGTCGAGTCGGCGGCGGACCGACTGGTAGCCTTGATGGCGATCTAGGTTCCCGAGGAGACCCGTGACCGGCACCGCCGCAGCCCCCGAGGGCATCACCAACCCACCGATCGACGAGCTGCTAGAAGCTACCGACTCGAAGTACAGCTTGGTCATCTACGCCGCCAAGCGGGCCCGGCAGATCAACGCCTACTACGCCCAGCTCGGCGAGGGCCTGCTGGAGTACGTCGGCCCGCTGGTCGACACCCACGTGCACGAGAAGCCGCTGTCGATCGCGCTACGCGAGATCAACGAGGGGCTGCTCACCCACGAGACGGTCGAGGCCTAGCTCCTCGCCATGCCGGACGAGGCGGGCCGGCCGCGGGTCGTTCTCGGCGTCGCCGGTGGAATCGCGGCGTACAAGGCCGCCGAGCTGCTCCGCTTGCTGACCGAAAGCGGTCACTCGGTTCGCGTGATTCCGACTGAGAGCGCGCTGCGTTTCGTCGGAGCCACCACTTGGGCGGCTCTGTCCGGCGCTCCGGTCGCCACCGGAGTGTGGGACGACGCCGAGTCGGTCGCGCACCTGCGCCTCGGCCGCGACGCCGATCTCGTTCTGATCGCGCCGGCGACCGCCGACCTGCTCGCCCGCGCCGCGGCCGGCCGCGCCGATGACCTGCTGACCGCGACCCTGCTCACCGCTCGGTGCCCGGTCGTGCTCGCTCCGGCGATGCACACCGAGATGTGGGAGCACCCGGCCACCCGGGCCAGCGTGACCACCCTGCGCTCGCGCGGCGTCGTGGTGCTCGACCCGGCGGTAGGCCGGCTGACCGGGGCCGACTCCGGACTCGGCCGGCTGCCGGACCCGGCCGAGATCGCCGCGGTGGCCGGCCGGGTGCTTCGCCGCGGGGGGGCCTCGGCCGGACCCGACCTGGCCGGCCGCCGGGTCGTGGTCTCTGCCGGCGGGACCCGCGAGCATCTCGACCCGGTCCGCTTCCTGGGCAACCGTTCCTCCGGCCGCCAGGGCTATGCGCTGGCCCGGGCGGCCGCCGCCCGCGGCGCGGAGGTGACGCTGGTCGCCGCCAACGTGGCGCTGCCCGACCCGGCCGGCGCGAAGGTGGTCCCCGTGGTCGGCGCGGAGGACCTGCGCGCGGCGGTGCTCGAGGCCGCGCCCGCCGCCGACGCGGTCGTGATGGCCGCGGCGGTGGCCGACTTCCGGCCGGCTGTCCGGTCCGCCGTCAAGATCAAGAAGGGCGTCGGCGAGCCGTCATCAGTGGAGCTGGTCCGCACGCCCGACGTGCTGGCAGAGCTCGCCCTGGTGCGGCGACCGGGGCAGGTGCTGGTCGGATTCGCGGCCGAGACCGACGACGTGCTGGCGCACGGCCGCGCCAAGCTGGCGGCCAAGGGCTGCGACCTGCTCGTGGTGAACCAGGTCGGCGACGGCCGGGGCTTCGAGGTCGACACCAACGCCGCCGTCGTGCTGGCCGCTGACGGGTCGGCGACCGACGTACCGCTGGGGTCCAAGGAAGCGTTGGCGGACGCCGTGTGGGACCTGGTCGCGGTTCGGCTCCGGCGCCCGTGACCTCGTCCGCCCGGACTAGACTTCGCCCGCCTGCCGCCTGCGAGCAACAGTCAGGAGCCCTCGTTGACCCGGCGTCTTTTCACCTCCGAATCCGTCACCGAGGGCCACCCGGACAAGATCGCTGACGCCATCAGCGACTCGATCCTCGACGCGCTGCTGAAGGACGACCCCAAGAGCCGGGTCGCGGTCGAGACCATGATCACCACTGGTCAGGTCCATGTGGCCGGCGAAGTGACCACCGAGGCGTACGCCGACATCCCGACGATCGTTCGAGACCGAATCCTCGAGATCGGCTACGACTCGTCGAAGAAGGGCTTCGACGGCGCCTCCTGCGGCGTGTCGGTGTCGATCGGCTCCCAGTCCCCGGACATCGCCCAAGGCGTGAACGAGGCCTACGAGTCCCGGGTCGAGGGCGACGACGACGAGCTGGACCGGCAGGGGGCCGGCGACCAGGGCCTGATGTTCGGTTACGCCTGCGACGAGACACCGGAGCTGATGCCGCTGCCGATCGCGCTGGCGCACCGGCTCGCTCACCGGCTGAGCACAGTCCGCAAGAACGGCACCGTGCCCTACCTGCGCCCCGACGGCAAGACCCAGGTGACGATCGAGTACGCGGCCGGCCGGCCGGTGCGACTGGACACCGTGGTGGTCTCCAGCCAGCACGCGGCCGACATCGACATCGAGGGTCTGCTGACGCCCGACATCGCCGAGCACGTCATCGGTCCGGAGGTGGCCGCGACGGCCATCGACAGCGAGGGGTACCGGCTGTTGGTGAACCCCACCGGCCGGTTCGAGATCGGTGGTCCCATGGGCGATGCCGGGCTGACCGGTCGTAAGATCATCGTCGACACCTACGGCGGGATGTCCCGGCACGGCGGCGGAGCCTTCTCCGGCAAGGACCCCTCCAAGGTGGACCGGTCGGCGGCGTACGCCATGCGCTGGGTCGCCAAGAACGTGGTGGCCGCCGGGCTGGCTGCCCGGTGTGAGGTCCAGGTGGCCTACGCGATCGGCAAGGCGCAGCCGGTCGGCCTGTTCGTCGAGACCTTCGGGACCGAGAAGATCGATGCTGAGAAGATCCAGGAGGCGATCGTGTCGGTGTTCGACCTCCGGCCGGCGGCGATCATCCGTGACCTCGACCTGCTCCGGCCCATCTACGCGCAGACGGCGGCGTACGGCCACTTCGGCCGTCCGGAGATGGACTTCACCTGGGAGGCCACCAACCGGATCGACGCGCTTCGGACGGCCACCGGCTGCTGAGCAGAGCGGCCCTCGCAGCGCGCCCCCGCCCCACCGGCGCGCCGGAGTGCTCCCGCGCTGTCGGCTGATCGTTGTGAGCTCCGCCTGAGGCTTTCGCCGATTTCCTCCCTGCTGAAGTCACAATGATGCGCCCTCCACGCAGGACGAAGCGGTGGACGACGGCGCCAACCGTCGGCGCGCTCTGTTAGGACTGAGCGGTGGTTCCATCCGACGGTTCCGAGGGGGCTGGCACCGTGATGCCGGCACACACCCTGCCGGTGGCTCGGGTGGCCGTCGACGTCCCGCTGGCCCATCTCGACCGGCCGTTCGACTATGCCGTCCCCGAGGGTCTCGATACGGCGGCCGCGGTAGGCACCCGGGTGCGGGTCCGCTTCGCCGGGCAGCTGGTCGACGGCTTCGTGCTGGAGCGGACCTCCGCCAGTGACCACCGCGGCCGGCTCGCCGTGCTGGTCCGGGTCGTCTCGCCCGAGCCGGTGCTGAGCCCGGAGATCGCTCGGCTGGCTCGGTCGGTGGCCGACCGGTACGCCGGCACGCTGGCCGACCTGCTGCGGCTGGCGGTGCCGCCTCGGCACGCCAGGGTGGAGGCCGAGACGTCGCCGCAGGCGCGGCCTCCACCACCGACCCCGGGCGGCGGGCTCGACCGCTACGCCGCCGGGGCGAGGTTTCTCGACGCGCTGACGGCCGGCAACAGCCCGCGTGCGGTGTGGACGGCCCTTCCCGGTCCGCAGTGGCCGGCCGAGGTGGCGGCCGCTGTGCAGGCGACCGTGAGCAACGGCCGCGGGGCGGTGGTCGTGGTTCCCGACGGGCGCGACCTCGCCCGGGTGGACGCCGCGCTGGCGGCGGCCCTTGGTCCGGGGCGACACGTGGCGTTGTCGGCCGACCTCGGCCCGGCCGAGCGGTACCGGCGCTGGCTCGCGGTGCGCCGGGGAGGCGTCCGGGCGGTTGCCGGCACCCGGGCCGCCGTCTTCGCTCCGGTGGCCGACCTCGGGCTCGTGGTCGTGTGGGACGACGGCGACGATCTGCACGCCGAGCCGCGCGCGCCGTACCCGCACGCCCGGGACGTGCTGGTGCTGCGGGCACATCTCGCCGGCGCCGGAGCGCTGGTGGGCGGCTTCGCCCAGACCGCAGAGGGCGCGGCGCTGTTGCGCTCCGGCTGGGCGCTCCCGCTGGCCGCGACCCGGTCGGCGGCCAGGGCCGCGGCTCCCCGGGTGGTCCCGGCCGGCGACGACGTCGCGCGCAGCCGCGACCCGGGTGCCGCCTCTGCCCGGCTGCCCTCGCTGGCCTGGGCGGCGGCCCGGGCCGCGCTGGAAGCCGGTGCGCCGGTGCTCGTGCAGGTGCCGCGCGGCGGCTACCAGCCGACACTGGGCTGCGAACGCTGCCGGCTCCCGGCCCGCTGCCCCCACTGCGCCGGTCCACTCGGCCGCTCCCACGGGCCCGGCGAGTCGGTGCCTGCGTGCCGCTGGTGCGGCCGACCGACCTCCGGCTGGCGCTGTCCGCAGTGTGACGGCGACCGCCTGCGGGCGGTCGTAGTGGGTTCCGGGCGGACGGCGGAGGAGCTGGGCCGCGCCTTCCCCGGCACACCGGTGCGTACCTCCGCCGGAGACTCGGTTCTGGCCACGGTGCCGGCCGAGCCGGCGCTGGTCGTCGCCACACCGGGCGCCGAGCCGGTGGCCGAGTCGGGGTACGGCGCGGTGCTGTTGCTCGACGGATGGTCGCTGCTCACCCGGGCCGACCTGCGGGCGGGAGAGGAGGCGCTCCGCCGCTGGTTGGCCGCCGCGGCGCTGGCCAGGCCGGCGGCGGCCGGCGGCGTCGTGGTGGTGATGGCCGACGCCGGGGTCCGCGCCGTCCAGGCGCTGGTGCGCTGGCGGCCCGGCTGGCACGCCGAGCGAGAGCTGGCCGAGCGCACCGAGCTGGGGTTCCCGCCGGCGGTCCGGATGGCCTCGGTGACCGGCAGCCCGGCGGCGGTGGCCGACCTGCTCGCCGCCACCGTCCTCCCCCCTACGACGCAGGTCCTGGGTCCGGTGCCGCTGGTACGCGCCCGGTCGGCGGAGGTAGCGGAGCGGGCGCTGCTGCGCGTGCCGCGCGACGACGGCGGCCTGCTGGCCGCCGCCCTGCAGGCGGCCGCCGGCGTACGCAGCGCCCGCAAGGCGGCCGAGCCGGTACGGATACAGCTCGACCCGCTCGACCTGCTGTAGGCCGGCCCCATCCACGGCCCCGCTCCTAGACTGAAGCCCGACCCCGACGTAGGAGACCGAGGCACCCGCGTGGCACTGCGACCGGTCCGGCATTTCGGCGATCCGGTGCTACGCACCCCCGCCGATCCTGTGACGGCCTTCGACAAGGAGCTGCGGACGCTCGTCACCGACCTGACCGACACAATGCTCGACGCCCCGGGTGCGGGGTTGGCCGCTCCGCAGATCGGCGTCGGCCTGCGGGTGTTCGCCTACGACGTCGACGACGTGGTTGGGCATCTGGTCAATCCGGTTCTCGGCGAGCTCTCCGCGGAGCAGCAGGACGGCGACGAAGGCTGCCTGTCGTTTCCCGGCCTCTACTTCCCCTGTCCGCGGGCCCGCCGAGTGATCGCCCGTGGGTTCAACATGTACGGCGACCCGGTGCTCGTCGCCGGCAGTGACCTGCTGGCCCGCTGCCTCCAGCACGAGACCGACCACCTCGACGGCGTGCTGTTCATCGACCGGATGGACCCCGAGCAGCGCAAGCTCGCGATGCGAGCCATCCGCGAGGCGGAGTGGTTCGGCGAGCCGGTCCCGTTGGTCAGGGCCTCGCCGCACCCCACCTTCGGCACCGGCCGGTAGGCCGTTGCGGCTGCTGTTTGCCGGTACGCCGGCGACCGCCCTTCCCTCGCTGCAGGCCGTGCTGGCCTCGCGGCACGAGGTGGCGGCCGTGCTCACCCGGCCCGCCGCTCCGGCCGGGCGAGGCCGCCGGATACGGGAGAGCCCGGTGGCCGAGCTGGCCCGGGCGACCGGCCTGCCGGTGCTGCGCCCGTCCCGGCCGAGTGAGCCGGGGTTCCTGGCGGAGCTGGCCGGGATCGCGCCGGACTGCTGCGCGGTGGTGGCCTACGGGGCGCTCATCCCGCCGCCCGCCCTCGGCGTGCCGCGGCATGGCTGGGTCAACCTGCACTTCTCGCTGCTCCCGGCCTGGCGCGGCGCCGCCCCGGTCCAGCACGCCGTGCTCGCCGGCGACGAGGTGACCGGCGCGTCGACGTTCCGGCTGGAGGAGGGGCTCGACACCGGCCCGGTGTTCGGCGTGCTGACCGAACCGGTGGCACCCGGCGACACCGCTGGTGCGCTGCTCGACCGGCTCGCCACCGCCGGGGCGCGGTTGCTGGGCGCCACCTTGGACGGCATCGAGGACGGCGCCCTGGTTCCGGTCCCGCAGTCGGCGGACGGGGTCTCGTACGCCCCTCGGCTCACCGTCGAGACCCTCCGGCTCGACTGGACCGCCCCCGCCGTCATGGTCGACCGGCTGCTGCGGGCCGCCGCCCCGACCCCGGGCGCGTGGACGACGTTTCGGGGAAACCGGCTCAAGCTCGGTCCGCTGACGCGGCCGACCGGCGCCGACCGGCACCTCCACCCGGGGCAGCTGGCGGTGAGCGGGGAGAAGGTGACCGTCGGCACCGGGACCGCGCCGGTGCGTCTCGGCGAGGTGCGGCCCGCCGGGCGGCCGGTCATGACGGCGGCCGCCTGGGTCCGCGGTGCGAGACTCACCGACGCCGACCGGTTGGCCTGATGCCCCCTCCGGCCCGGCATCGCGGGCAGCCGCCCCCGCCCGCCCGCCGCCGTGGCCGACCACCGCCCGATCCGGCCCGGCGGGCCGCCTACGACCTGCTGCGGGCAGTGGACGAGCACGCCGGCTACGCCAACCTGGTGCTGCCCCGGCTCCTCACTGATCGCCGGCTCGATCCGCGTGACGCCGCCTTCGCCACCGAGCTCGGCTACGGCGCGCTCCGGGCCCAGGGCACCCTCGACGTGGTGCTGGCCGCCTGCCTGGACCGGCCACTGGACGCGATCCAGCCAGCCGTCCGCGATCTGCTTCGCCTCGGCGGCTACCAGCTGCTGCGCACCCGTACGCCGGTGCACGCCGCCGTGTCCGCGACCGTGGACCTCGCCCGCGAGGTGGCGGGCGAGGGGCCGGCGTCGCTCGTCAACGCGGTGCTGCGCCGGGTCGCCGGTCGCGACCTGGCCGGCTGGCTGGCCGAGCTCGCGCCGCCGTACGAGCTCGACCCGGTCGGCTATCTAGCCCTGACCACCTCGCATCCCGGCTGGGTGGTCGAGGCGTTTCGCGACGCCCTCGGCGGCGACCTGGCGGAGACCGGGGCCGCCCTCGCGGCCGACGACGGGCGCCCCAGCGTGCACCTGGTCGCCCGGCCCGGGCGGGTCTCCCGGGAGGCGTTGCTCATCAGCGCCGGAGCGGCCGGGCGCCGCGGTCCCTGGTCGCCGTACGCCGTCCGGCTCGAGGGCGGCAACCCGGGGCGTCTCGCCGAGGTGCGGGACGGCCGGGCAGCGGTGCAGGACGAGGGCAGCCAGCTGGCCGCGCTCGTGCTGGCCGCCGCGGACCTCGACGGCCCGGACCGGTGGTGGCTGGACGCCTGCGCCGGCCCCGGCGGCAAGGCCGGCCTGCTGGCCGGGGTGGCGGCCGACCGCGGTGCCCGGCTGCTCGCCGTCGACCGGGCGCCGCATCGCGCTCACCTGGTTCGCGCGACGCTGGCGGGTGGCCCGGACGGCACCGCGGCCGCGGACCACATCGCAGCGGTCGTCGTGGCCGATTCGACGGCGCCGGCTTGGCCGACCGGGCGCTTCGACCGGGTGCTGGTCGATGCCCCGTGCAGCGGGCTCGGCGCGTTGCGACGCCGGCCGGAGGTGCGCTGGCGCCGCTCGCCGGCCGACGTCGCCGGCCTGTTCCGGCTGCAGTGTGCGCTGCTGGCGGCGGCGCTGGAGTCGGCCCGCCCGGGCGGCGTGGTTGCCTACGTGACCTGTTCGCCGCACCTGGCCGAGACGCGGGGGGTGCTCGACGCCACCCTGCGAGGCCGGCCGGAAGTCGAGCGGGTGGACGTCCGGCCGCTGCTGGCCGGCGTACCGCATCTCGGCGACGGTCCGGAGGTGCAGCTGTGGCCGCACCGGCATGGGACCGACGCGATGTTCATTGCCCTGCTCCGGGCGACCGGCCGACCCTAGACTCGAAGGAACGCAGACGAGGTAGGGAGTCGCCGCGTGAGCCTGCAGATCGCGCCCAGCCTGCTGGCTGCCGACTTCGCCCGGCTCGCCGGCGCGGCCGAGGCGGTGGCAGGCGCCGCCGACTGGCTGCACGTCGACGTCATGGACAACCACTTCGTGCCGAATCTCACGATCGGGCTGCCGGTGGTGGAGAGCCTGCGCAAGGCGACCGAGATGCCGCTGGACTGCCACCTCATGATCGATGATCCGGACCGGTGGGCGCCGGCGTACGCCGAGGCGGGGGCCGAGTCGGTCACCTTCCACGTAGAGGCGGCCGGCGAGCCGGTGCGCACGGCGAGGGCGATTCGCGCGGCCGGCGGCCGGGCCGGCCTGGCGGTCAAGCCGGGGACGTCGCTGGCGCCGTACGAAGAGCTGCTCCGCGAGTTCGACCTGGTGTTGGTCATGACCGTAGAGCCGGGCTTCGGCGGCCAGTCCTTCCGGGCCGACATGCTGCCCAAGGTGGCCGCGGCGCGCGAGCTGGTCCGCCGGCATGGCCTGCAGATGTGGGTGCAGGTCGACGGCGGTGTCGACGCGGAGACGATCGGGCGCTGCGCCGAGGCCGGCGCCGACGTGTTCGTTGCCGGCTCTGCCGTCTACGGTGCGTCCGACCCGGCCGGCGCGGTGGCCCGGCTCCGCGCGCTGGCCGAGTCCGCGCTGGCTGCTTCGTCGGCGGCTCCGTGAGTGACGGCCGCATCCTCGTCGTCGACGCCGACGCCGACGCCGCCCGCGTCGTCGAGACCAACCTGCAGCTGGAGGGGTTCGCCGTGCAGGTCGCGGCTGGTGGCGCGGAGGCACTGGCCGCGATCGCGGCCGGTGTACCGGACCTGGTGCTGCTCGATGTGGTGATGCCGGACCTGGACGGGATCGAGGTCTGCCGTCGGCTGCGGGCTGCACCGGCGACGGCGAACCTGCCGGTCATCCTGCTGAGCGGGGAGTGCCTGCCGGCAGCCAAGGTGGTGGGGCTGACCGCTGGAGCGGACGACTACGTGGTCAAACCGTTCGACACCCCGGAGCTCGTGGCGAGGGTCCGCTCCACCCTGCGGCGCAACGCCGAGATGCGGGCGGTCTCGCCGCTGACCGGCCTGCCGGGCAACCACCGGATCGACGCCGAGATCGCGCAGCGGGTGGCCATCGACGAGCCGTTCGCCGTCTGTTACTTCGATTTGGACAACTTCAAGGCGTTCAACGACGCCTACGGGTTCCTCCGTGGCGATGCGGCGATCTTCCTGCTGGCCGAGGCGCTCGGCATGGCGGCGGTCGAGAGCGAGCCGCGGCCGTTCGTCGGTCACGTCGGCGGCGACGACTTCGTGCTGATCTGTTCACCGGAAGCCGCGGGGCCCGCCTGCCGCCGGGCGCTGGAAATTTTCGACAAGCAGGTGGTCGAGCTGCACGAGCCCGCCGACGTCGCGCGCGGCTACCTCGAGGTGGTCGACCGCCAGGGCTTCCCGCGGCGTTACCCGCTGGTATCGGTGTCGGTAGGTGTGGCCATGAGCGACCGGCGCCGCTTCACCGACCATCGCGAAGTGGTCTCCATCGCCACCGAGATGAAGAGCGTGGCGAAGACGAAGCCCGGCTCCGCCATCGCCGTGGACCGCCGGGCCGACGTGGCACACTAGGACCGTCCAGCCAGCACGCGCGCTCCGGGATCGGTGCAACTCCGAACCGGCGGTGACAGTCCGCGACCCGACCGCAGCCAGTGGCCGGTGGACCCGGTGCCCTTT
>JBPCOB010000217.1:0-11919 GCA_051000715.1 Mycobacteriales bacterium | reverse complement strand
TCGCCGAGCAAGGCAGCGGCGGCCGTCCGCATCGGGCCCATTTCCAGTGGTTTCGGGTGGGCCAGCGTGTCCCAGCGGCGGAGCGGGTTGGGCACCGACGCCGGATCGGCGATCCGGTAGGCATAGCGGCGGCACAACGCGGAGAAGCGGGCATCGAAACCGGCCGGAGCGACCCTTACCGAGCCCACCCGCACGTCCGGCCGGAGTGCGCCGTTCAACCGCCGCGCCAGCCGCTCGACGCCGGGACCGGCGGGGATGTCGACGTGCGCCACCTGGCCGAGCGCATGTACGCCGGCGTCGGTGCGACCGGCCACCGTCACGGCCGGCGGCTCGGTCAGTCGCAGCACGGTCGCAAGTGCTGCCTCGACCGTCCCCTGGACCGTCTCCCGGCCGGGCTGGCGGGCCCAGCCGGCGTACGCCGTGCCGTCGTAGGCCAGGTCGACGCGGACACGAACGAGCCCGCCATCCGTTGGCCGGACGACGGGCTCGTCGGTGCGCTCCGACTGGCTCAGCTCGGCGATCCCTGCGCCTACTCGTCGTCGCGGCCATCGACCGGCGGCTCGCTGCCGGCCGCTTCGATCTCAACCGAGCCGGCGTCCTGGCCGGCCCCGTCGCTGATGGCATCGACGGGGTGGCCAACCTGCGCGGTGGCGACTTCTTCGTCGCCGCCATCGGTGGGCACCGGCGTCGGCGCGGTGGTCTGCGCGGGCGTGCCGTCGGTGTCGCCCTCAGTCGGCACGGCGGTGCCGGGCTCGACGCCGGTGTCCGCCGCTTCACCGGCCGGCACGGCGATGGAGCCGGTCCCCGACGTCCCTGGCCGCCGGGGCAGCCGGAACCGGGAGCTCCGGGCCCGCTCGGCCTCCCCCACCGCCTGTTGAGCGACTGTGCGCGCCTCGACCAGCTCGATCATCGCCATCGGCGCGTTGTCACCCTTGCGAGGGCCGAGCTTGGTGATCCGCGTATAGCCGCCGGGCCGCTCCGCGAAGCGCGGGCCGATCTCGGCGAACAGCGTGTGTACGACGCCCTTGTCCCGCACCACCGTCAGCACCCGCCGCCGGGCATGCAGGTCCCCCCGCCTGGCGGCGGTGATGAGGCGCTCGGCCAACGGCCGCAGCCGCTTGGCCTTGGCATGTGTCGTGGTGATGCGACCGTGCTCGAACAGCGCGGTGGCGAGGTTCGCCAGCATCAGCCGTTCGTGCGCCGGGCTGCCGCAGAGGCGGGGCCCATTGGTGGGCGTGGGCATCGCGGGTCGCTCCTGTCAGGGTCTCGCGTGTCAGAACTGCTCGGTCTCGGCGTACGCGGCGTCGTCGTAGTCGTCGGTGCCGTAGTTGTCGACGACATCGGCGGGGTCGAAGCCGGGTGGGGAGTCCTTGAGCTGCAGGCCCATGCCGTGCAGCTTGGCCTTGACCTCGTCGATCGACTTGGCGCCGAAGTTGCGGATGTCGAGCAGGTCGGCCTCACTGCGCGAGACCAGCTCGCCGACCGCGTGGATGCCCTCCCGCTTGAGACAGTTGTAAGAGCGCACGGTCAGGTCGAGCTCCTCGATCGGCAGCGCCAGGTCGGCAGCCAGCGCGGCATCCGTCGGCGACGGACCGATGTCGATGCCCTCGGCGTCGATGTTCAGCTCGCGGGCGAGGCCGAACAGCTCGACGAGGGTCCGCCCGGCGCTGGCCATCGCGTCCCGGGGCTGCATCGACGGCTTGGTCTCGACGTCGACGACCAGCCGGTCGAAGTCCGTTCGCTGCTCGACCCGGGTGGCCTCGACCCGGTAGGTCACCTTCAGCACCGGTGAATAGATCGAGTCGACCGGGATCCGGCCGATCTCCTGGCCCGCCGCCTTGTTCTGAACGGCGGAGACATAGCCGCGACCGCGCTCGACCGTCAGCTCTATCTCCAGCTTGGCGGAGTCGTTGAGGGTGGCCAGGTGCAGGTCGGGATTGTGTACCTCGACTCCGGCGGGCGGGGCGATGTCGGCGGCGGTGACCGGGCCGGGGCCCTGCTTGCGCAGGTACATCACCGAGGGCTCGTCGTTCTCCGAGGAGACCACGAGCTCCTTGATGTTGAGGATGAGGTCGGTGACGTCCTCCTTGACCCCGGGAACGGTGCTGAACTCGTGCAGCACCCCCTCGATCCGCAGACTCGTCACCGCGGCGCCGGGGATCGAGGACAGCAACGTGCGTCGCATGGAGTTGCCCAGGGTGTAGCCGAAACCGGGCTCGAGCGGCTCGATGACGAATCGAGAGCGGGAGTCGTCGACCGGCTCTTCGGCCAGGGTCGGACGCTGCGCGATCAACATTAGGATGTGCTCCTCTCGGATCCCCGCTATATGAGATCCGCTGGGTGGGTTGTTGCCTTTGCCTTCTCCGTACTCGAAGTAATTCGAGCGAAGCGAGGAATTACTTCGAGTACAATTCGACGATCAGCTGCTCCTGAACGGGCGTGTCGATCACCTGACGAGCCGGGAGGGCGTGCACGAGCACGCGCAGCCGGCTGGTGATCACCTCGAGCCAGGGCGGCACCGGCCGGCTGCCCGCTTCCGCCCGGGCGATGATGAACGGCGTCAGCTCGAGCGAGGACGACCGCACCTCGATGATGTCGCTCTCACTGACCCGGTACGACGGAATGTCGACCTTGCCGCCGTTGACCTGGATGTGGCCGTGCCGCACCAGCTGGCGGGCCTGGTCGCGGCTGTGCGCGAAGCCGGCCCGGTAGACGACGTTGTCCAGTCGGCTCTCGAGAATCCGCAGCAGGTTCTCACCGGTCTTGCCGGACCGCGCGTTGGCCTCCTCGTAGTAACCGCGGAACTGCTTCTCGAGGATGCCGTAGATCCGGGCGCACTTCTGCTTCTCGCGCTTCTGAAGCAGGTACTCGCTGTCCTTGGTACGGCCGCGACCGTGCTCGCCCGGCGGGTACGGGCGGATCTCGATGGGGCACTTCGGCGACTCGCACTTGCTGCCCTTGAGGAACAACTTCATCTTCTCACGCCGACAGCGCTTGCAATCTGGACCGGTGTAGCGGGCCATTCGTGATAGCTCTCCTGCTTCTAGAGGGTCAGACTCGCCGGCGCTTGGGCGGCCGGCAGCCGTTGTGGGGCATCGGGGTGACGTCGGAGATCTGGCCGACCTCGAGCCCGGTGGCCTGGAGCGAGCGGATCGCGGTCTCCCGCCCGGAGCCGGGCCCCTTCACGAAGACGTCGACCTTGCGCATGCCGTGCTCCTGCGCCTTACGGCCGGCGGCCTCGGCCGCCATCTGGGCGGCGAACGGCGTGGACTTGCGGGAACCCTTGAAACCGACGTGACCGGCGCTGGCCCACGCGATCACGTTGCCGGACGGGTCCGTGATCGAGACGATCGTGTTGTTGAACGTGCTCTTGATGTGAGCGTGCCCGTGGGCGATGTTCTTCTTCTCTTTCCGGCGTACCTTCTTGGCGGCGCCGGTGCGGGTCTTGGGTGGCATCGTGTCCAGTCTCTCGTAGCGAGATCGTCGGTCCGGCTCGGTCGGGTGGTGCTACTTCTTGCCCACCTTCTTCTTGCCGGCCACCGCCTTGCGGGGGCCCTTGCGCGTACGGGCGTTGGTGTGGGTGCGCTGCCCATGGACGGGCAGCCCGCGGCGGTGCCGGATGCCCTGGTAGGACCCGATCTCGATCTTCCGGCGGATGTCCGAGGCCACCTCGCGGCGAAGGTCGCCCTCGATCTTGTAGTTGCTCTCGATCCAGTCGCGGAGTGCGACCAGCTCCTCGTCGCCGAGGTCGCGAACGCGGCGATCCGGGCTCACGCCGGTGGAGCGCAGGGTCTCGGTGGCCCGGGTGCGACCGATGCCGTAGATGTAGGTGAGGGCGATCTCCAGCCGCTTCTCGCGCGGAAGGTCGACGCCGACCAGACGTGCCATGGAACCGGGCTCCTTAGTAACTCTGCGGAGGTCTGCGCCGTCCCGGTCCCGGACCGCCCAGTCCGAGCCCCGGCCTCCGGGCCGGGGGTGGCCGTCGCGCCTCGAGGCGCGACGGTCGGGAGGCAACTGTCGTGGTTGCGGCTAGCCCTGGCGCTGCTTGTGCCGCAGGTTGTCGCAGATGACCATGACCCGACCGTGCCGCCGGATCACCTTGCACTTGTCGCAGATCTTCTTGACGCTCGGCTTGACCTTCATGCCCTCTCCATCGACGGCAGCGGGTCGGACCCGGTTTCGCCGTGCGGTTGTCCTACTTGTAGCGGTAGACGATGCGGCCGCGGGACAGGTCGTAGGGGCTCAGCTCGACGACCACCCGGTCGCCCGGCAGGATCCGGATGTAGTGCATCCGCATCTTCCCGCTGATGTGAGCCAGGACGCGGTGGCCGTTGGCCAGCTCAACGCGGAACATGGCGTTGGGCAGGGGCTCGACCACAGAACCCTCGACCTCGATGGCCCCTTCCTTTTTTGCCATCTCCTCCGCGTTCCGCTGGCAGTCGTGAACGTACCTCGGCCGAAATACGAGACAGCGCGCCGAATCCGTGCCCGCGCGGGCGCCGAAGAGGCAGTCTACGTGCTTGCGGCGCCGTGGCCAACCCGGGCGGGGTCCCACAGCGCTGGCGGGGCACGAGACCCCGGCGACCGCGCCTCACCATGCCGGGTCATCGGCCGGGGGCAGCGCCGGTCGACAGCAGCGGATGGAGCCGCGCAGCACCCCCGTCCAGCGCGGTCAGCACCCACGGGCCGTCGTCGGTGAGGGTGAACGTGTGCTCGAAGTGGGCGGCGTACGAGCCGTCTCTGGTCACCACGGTCCACCGGTCGGGTAGCTCGCGAGTGGCTGGCGAGCCCATCGTGATCATCGGCTCGATCGCCAGCGCCATCCCCCTGACCAGTTTCGGGCCGCGGCCGGGCCGGCCGTAGTTGAGGACGTGGGGGTCCTGGTGCATCTCGGTGCCGATGCCATGCCCGCCATAGCCCTCGACGATTCCGTAGCCGTACGGGCGCACGGTTGCCTCCACCGCGGCGCTGATGTCGCTCAGCCGGCCGCCGAGCCGGGCGGCGGCAAAGCCCCGCCACATCGACTCCTCGCAGACCCGCAACAGCTCGGCGAGCTCCGGCGCCACCGCTCCCACCACGACGGTGACGGCCGCGTCGCCGTGGTAGCCATCCAGAACCGCTCCGCAGTCCAAGGAGATGACATCGCCCTCCTGCAGCACTCTGCCGCGACGGGGGATGGCGTGCACGACCTCCTCGTTCACCGAGGCGCAGATGGTGGCCGGGAAGCCGCGGTAACCGAGGAAGGACGGAGTGGCGCCCTCCGCCCGAATGGCCGACTCCGCCAGCTCGTCGAGCTCGGCGGTCGTCACGCCGGGGGCCACCGCGGCCCGCAGCTTCTCCAGCGTCCGCCCCACGACCAGTCCGGCCGCCCGCATCTTCTCGATCTCCGCGGGGGTCTTGATCTGAATCATCCGGCATGCCCCCGCGGCCAGCGACCGGCCACCGTCCGGTGCCGAATCGCCGCCACCGCGCGCTCCGTCACGTCATCGACCGGCCCGGTCGCGTCGATGCCCGCGAGCAGTCCCTGGTGGGCGTAGTAGGACACCAGCGGGGCGGTCTGCTCGGCGTAGACGTCCAGCCGGTGGCGGATCGTCTCCTCGCGGTCGTCGTCGCGCTGGAACAACGCGCCGCCGCAGCGGTCGCAGATCCCCTCGACGCCCGGCGGGTCGAAGTCGATGTGCCAGACGTGGTTGCACCGCCGGCAGGTACGCCGTCCGGACAGCCGCCGGACCACCTCGTCGTCGTCGACGACCAGCTCCAGAACCATGTCGAGCCGAGCGCCGCCCTTCAGCAGCATGTCCTCGAGCACCTGGGCCTGTTGCACGTTGCGGGGAAAGCCGTCGAGCAAGAAGCCCTTGGCGGCGTCGTCGTCGGCCAGCCGGTCGTGGACCATTTCGATGGTGACCTCGTCGGGCACCAGGTCGCCGGCGTCCATATAGGCCTTCGCCTGCTGGCCGAGTGGCGTACCCGAGCTCACGTTGGCCCTGAAGATGTCACCCGTGGAGATCTTGGGTATCCACAGTTCGGTTGCGATGAACTGGGCCTGTGTCCCCTTGCCCGCTCCAGGGGGCCCGACGAGGACGAGGCGCACTAGCGGAGGAAGCCCTCGTAGTTGCGCAGCATCAGCTGGCTCTCGATCTGCTTGACGGTGTCGAGACCCACGCCGACCAGGATCAGGATGGAGGTGCCACCGAATGGGAACTGCTCACCGCTGCCGAGGAACCGCAGCGCGATGATGGGCAGCACCGCGACGATGCCGAGGTAGAGCGATCCGGGGAAAGTAATCCGGGACAGGATGTAGTCGAGGTACTCGGCGGTCGGCCGGCCGGGCCGGATGCCCGGCACGAAGCCGCCGTACTTCTTCATGTTGTCGCTCACCTCCACCGGGTTGAAGGTGATCGCCACGTAGAAGTAGGTGAAGAACACGATAAGCAGGAAGTAGGTCACCAGGTAGACCAGGCTGTCACCGCGGACGAAGTGCTGGGCGATGATGCGCTGGAAGGTCTGGTTGCCGCGCCAGACGCTGGAGAGCAGCTGTGGCAGGTAGAGCAGCGAGGACGCGAAGATGACCGGGATGACGCCGGCCTGGTTGACCTTCAGCGGCAGGTAGGTGGAGGTACCGCCGTACATCCGGCGACCGATCATCCGCTTGGCGTACTGCACGGGAATCCGCCGCTGCGCCTGCTCGACGTACACGATCGCGGCCACGATCACGATGCCCAGCAGCAGGACGACGGCGAAGACGAATGCGTTCTGGGTGAGGATGCGGCCACCCTGGGCCGGCAGCCGGGCCGCGATAGAGGTGAAGATCAGCAGGGACATGCCGTTGCCGATCCCCCGGTCGGTGATCAGCTCACCGAGCCACATGATCACAGCGGTACCCGCGGTCATGGTGATGACCAGCGTGGTCACCCGGAACAGCGAGGTGTCCGGCAGGATCGCGCGGTTGCAGGTCGGGAACAGCCCGCTGGGGTTGCCGCGGGCCAGCGCCGCGATGCCGGTGGACTGAAGGATCGCGAGCGCGATCGTCAGGTAGCGGGTGTACTGGGTGAGCTTGGTCTGGCCGGACTGCCCTTCCTTCTTCAGTCGCTCCAGCCGGGGGATCACCACGACCAGCAGCTGGATGATGATGCTGGCGGTGATGTAGGGCATGATGCCGAGCGCGAAGATGGACAGCTGCAGCAGCGCGCCCCCGCTGAAGAGGTTGACCAGGGTGTAGACGGTGGAGTTCTGCGTCTGGTCGATGCACTTGTGGATCGCCTGGTAGTCGACTCCCGGTGACGGCACCACCGAGCCGAGGCGGTACAGCGCCAGGATGCCGAGGACGAACAGCAGCTTCTTGCGCAGGTCCGGCGTCCGGAACGCCCGGGCGAAGGCGGTGAGCAAGGCTCCTCCTGCGCGGCGATCCGGCTCGCGGTGCGCCGGAACTCCGGGTCGACGGGACGACGGGCTTTAGGCCGTTGACGGCGCGGCGATCGCCAAAACGCGACGCCCGCCGCCGACGACTCTAACAGTGTGCCTCGGGCGGAGCGGTTCAGCGGCTGCTCGAGTGGGTGGCCGCTACGGCCTTGCCCGGAACTCCCTCGTGGAGCCGCCGGCCGCGGCGATCTTGTCTCGAGCGGAGGCGGAGAACGCGTGCGCCTGCACCTGCAGCGCAACCGACAGCTCGCCGCTCCCGAGAACCTTGACCGGAGCGCCCTTGCGGACCGCGCCGCGCTCCACCAGGTCCTCGACGGTGACCACGCCACCCGCTGGGAACAGAGCGCCCAGCTTGTCGAGGTTGACGACCTGATAGGCCACCCGGAAACGGTTGGTGAAACCCTTGAGCTTGGGCAGCCGCATGTGCAGCGGCATCTGCCCACCCTCGAGCCGAGCCGGCACGTTCCCTCTCGCCTTGGTTCCCTTGGTGCCGCGCCCGGCGGTCTTACCCTTGGAGCCGGCGCCGCGGCCGACCCGGGTGCGCTCGGTGTGTGCGCCCGGCGCCGGGCGCAGGTGATGGACCTTGAGAGTCATCGGTTAGTCGACCTCCTCGACCGAGACCAGGTGCGACACCGTCGAGACCATGCCGCGGATCTCCGGGCGGTCCTCCTTGACGACGACGTCGTGCAGCCGCTTGAGTCCGAGCGTACGTAGGGTCTCGCGCTGGTTGCGCTTCCCGCCGATTCCGGACCGGACCTGGGTGACCTTCAGCCGGCCCATCTCAGACCCCCACGCCGGCGCGGGCACGGAGCATGGCAGCGGGGGCGACGTCCTCGATGGGCAGCCCGCGCCGCGCCGCGACCTCTTCGGGCCGGACCAGGGCCTGCAGCGCTACCACCGTGGCGTGCACGATATTGATCGCGTTGGAGGATCCGAGCGACTTCGACAGCACGTCGTGTATGCCGGCGCACTCCAGGACCGCCCGTACCGGTCCACCCGCGATGACGCCGGTGCCGGGGCTTGCCGGCTTGAGCAACACGACGCCGGCAGCCTTCTCGCCTTGCACCGGGTGCGGGATGGTGGCAGCGATCCGAGGCACCTTGAAGAAGTTCTTCTTGGCCTCCTCGACGCCCTTGGCGATCGCCGCCGGCACCTCCTTGGCCTTGCCGTATCCGACACCGACGGTCCCGTCGCCGTCACCGACGACGACCAGGGCGGTGAAGCTGAACCGGCGGCCACCCTTGACCACCTTCGCCACCCGGTTGATCGCGACGACGCGCTCGATGTGCGCGCTCTTGTCGGGGGCATTGCCGCCCCGGCCGCCGTCCCGGCGGTCACCGCCGGTCGTGCCGCCTCGGCGCTGCGGTCCAGGCATCAGGTGCTCCTTACAGTTCGGGTCGTGCTCGTCGGTGCTGCCATCAGAAGTCCAGGCCACCCTCTCGGGCGGCCGTGGCCAGCGCCGCGATCCGGCCCTGGTAGCGGTTGCCGCCCCGGTCGAACACGACCGTGGAGATGCCGGCGTCCAGCGCCCGGGTCGCGATCAGCTCGCCGACCCGCGCGGCGTGCGCGGACTTGTCGCCGTCGGAGCCGCGGATGGACGAGTCCATCGTGGAGGCCGCGGCCAGGGTACGCCCGGCCGAGTCGTCGACGATCTGCACGTGGATGTGCCGCGTGGAGCGGCTGACCACGAGCCTGGGCCGCGCCGGCGTGCCGGCGACCTTCTTGCGCAACCGGAAGTGCCGCGAGGCGCGGCCGAGCCGGCGCGCCTTGGAGATGTCGTTTCCCATCACTTACCCGTCTTTCCGACCTTGCGACGAACAACCTCGCCCTGGTAACGCACGCCCTTGCCCTTGTACGGGTCGGGCTTACGCAGCTTGCGGATCTTGGCGGCCACCTCGCCGACCTGTTGCTTGTCGATCCCCGACACGGTGAACCGGGTCGGTGCCTGGACGGCGAAGTCGATGCCCTCCGGCGCCACGATGTGGACGGGGTGGCTGAAACCGAGCGCGAACTCGAGGTCGCGCCCGCGGGCCTGGACCCGGTAACCGACGCCGACGATCTCCATCGCCTTGGAGTAGCCGGCGGTGACGCCGACGACCATGTTGGAGATCAGGGTGCGGGACAGCCCGTGCAGCGAGCGGCTCTCCCGCTCGTCGTCGGGACGGGTCACCTGCAGCTGGCCGTCGTCGGCGCGGGCGACCTGGATGGGCGCGGCGACGGTGTGGGTCAACGTGCCCTTCGGTCCCTTGACCGTCACCGCCCGCCCGTCGATGTCGACGTCGACGCCGCTGGGCACGGGGATGGGCAGCCTTCCGATGCGAGACATGCGTTCCTCCCCTACCAGACGTAGGCGAGGACTTCCCCGCCTACCTTGCGCTTGTTGGCCTGCTTGTCGGTGAGCAGTCCGGTGGACGTGGAGATGATCGCCACGCCCAACCCGCCCAGCACCTTGGGCAGCCCGGTGGACTGGGCGTACACCCGCAGGCCGGGCTTGGACACCCGTCGCAGACCGGCGATGCTGCGCTCGCGGTTCGGACCGTACTTCAGCTGCACCGTGAGTACCTTGCCGACCTGCCCCTCGGGGGCGTCGGCCACGGTCCAGCTGGCGATGTAGCCCTCCTGCTGCAGGATCTCGGCCACGTGCACCTTCAGCTTGGAATGCGGCATGGCCACGTCGTCGTGGTACGCCGAGTTGGCGTTGCGCAGACGGGTGAGCATGTCCGCGATCGGGTCGGTCATCATCGGAGTGGCACTTCTGCCTTTCTTCTTCCCGCCGGGGTTCCCTGTTCGGGCCTACGGCGAAGAGGTGGGTTTACCAGCTGCTTTTCGTCACGCCGGGCAGTTCGCCGGCGTGGGCCATCTCGCGCAGGCAGATTCGGCACAGCCCGAACGTGCGGAAGACCGCGCGCGGCCGTCCGCACCGCTGGCAGCGACGGTAGCTCCGGACGGCGAACTTCTGCTTGCGGTTGGCCTTGTTGACCAGCGCCTTCTTGGCCATGCTCAGTTCTCCTTGAACGGGAAGCCGAGCGCGCGCAGCAACGCCCGGCCCTCGTCGTCGTTGGTCGCGGTGGTGACCACCGTGATGTCCATACCGCGGGCCCGATCGATGCGGTCCACGTCGATCTCGTGGAACATCGACTGCTCGGTCAGCCCGAACGTGTAGTTGCCGTTGCCGTCGAACTGGCGCGGCGACAGGCCGCGGAAGTCCCGGATCCGCGGGAGGGCGAGGGTGAGCAGCCGGTCGAGGAACTCCCACATGCGGTCGCCACGCAGCGTGCACTTGGCGCCGATCGGCATCCCCTCGCGCAGCTTGAACTGCGCGACGGACTTGCGGGCCCGCTGTACCTGGGGCTTCTGCCCGGTGATCACCGACAGGTCCCGGACGGCGCCGTCCATCAGCTTGGCGTCCCGCGCTGCCTCACCGACGCCCATGTTCACCACGATCTTCGTGATGCGGGGTACCTGCATCACGTTGCTGAAGTCGAACTGCCCGCGCAGGTCGGGGAGGATCTCCTCCTGGAAGCGCTGCTTGAGCCGCGGTAGCGACCGTTGCACTGTGGTCATGGTCACAGATCCTTACCGTTGCGCCGCGACACCCGGACGCTGCGGCCGTCGTCGTCTTTGCGGTAGCCGACCCGGGCCGGCTTGCCGTCGCTGTCGATCACCATCACGTTGCTGACATGGATGCTTGCTTCCTGCGTGACGATCCCGCCCTCCCGACTGCCTCGGCTGCCGGCGGTGATCCGGGTGTGCTTCTTGATCCGGTTGACGCCTTCGACGATCACCCGATGCTTGTCGGGGTAGGCCGCAATGACCTTGCCCTTGGCGCCGCGGTCCTTGCCGTTGACGACCAGGACGGTGTCGCCCTTCTTCACCTTCATCGAGGCGGCCTTCGCCTTGTCGCTCATCACAGCACCTCCGGGGCGAGGGAGATGATCCGCATGAAGCGCTTGTCCCGGAGTTCTCGGCCCACCGGGCCGAAGATCCGGGTGCCGCGCGGGTCGCCGCCCTCGCGAATCAGAACCGCGGCGTTCTCGTCGAAGCGGATGTAGGACCCGTCCGGCCGGCGCCGCTCCTTGGTCGTGCGAACGACGACGGCACGGACGACGTCACCGCGCTTGACCCCGGCACCGGGCAGCGCGTCCTTGACGGTCCCGATGATGACGTCCCCGATCCCGGCGTAGCGCCGCCCCGAGCCGCCGAGCACCCGGATGCACAAGATCTCCTTGGCACCCGTGTTGTCGGCCACCTTCAGCCGCGATTCCTGCTGCATCACTCGATCTCCTGACCTGGTCCACGTGTTTGCACGCCCACGCACGAGCGGGCTGGAGGACGCTAAAATGCATGGTCCACCAGACCAGTCATGCATGGTCTTCGTTGTCGAAAGGCACGCGGGGCTGACGGTAATGCTCGAGATGCCAGCCGAGGTCTGTCCACGGCAACCCCTAGAGTCTAGGTGAAGACCTGCTCAGAGCCAAATTCCTGGTCGAGGGCGGTCTC
>JBPCOB010000216.1:0-3341 GCA_051000715.1 Mycobacteriales bacterium | reverse complement strand
GTGCGGCTCCGGCGCGGGAGGTCATTCCGGAGATCCATCACGACCACCGGGACGTGACCGGCGGCTGGCTGCGGCCGGCGGTGTTCGGGGCGATGGACGGCCTGGTGTCGAACTTCGCGCTGGTCGCCGGCGTGTCAGGCGGGGGCGCGGCCACCCGGGTCGTGGTGCTGACCGGGTTCGCCGGTCTGGTCGCCGGGGCGTTCTCGATGGGCACCGGCGAGTACACCTCGGTGGCCTCGCAGGCCGAGGCCGCCCAAGCGGAGATCGCGGTCGAACGGGCCGAGATCTTGCACGCACCGGAGGCCGAGGAAGCCGAGCTCGCCGGGGTCTACCGGGCCCGCGGACTCGAGCCTGCGCTGGCCCGGGAGGTGGCCCGCCAGCTGTCCACCGACCCGGAGACGGCCGTGCGGGTGCACGCCCGCGAGGAGCTCGGTATCGACCCGGACGACCTGCCGTCGCCGTACGTCGCAGCCGGCTCGTCCTTCGTCGCGTTCTCCCTCGGCGCCTTCGTGCCGGTGCTGCCGTACCTGTTCGGCGCCCGCTCCCTGGTCTGGCCGTTGATCCTGAGCATGCTGGGGCTCTTCCTCTCGGGGGCGCTCGTGTCGCGCTTCACCGGGCGGTCGGCGATCTACAGCGGCATGCGGCAGCTGGTGCTCGGCGGGATAGCGGCCGCCATCACCTTCGTCGTAGGCAGCCTGATCGGCACCGGCATCTCCTAGCCCGGGCGCCGCGGAAGCACAGGTAGCGTGACGGACCCCGGGCCTGTACCCCAACGGCAGAGGGACGCCGCTCAAACCGGCGACAGTGTGGGTTCGAATCCCACCAGGCCCACGTCCACCAGGGGCTGCCGGAAGTCACCCTGGCGGTCCCCGATCCGGTACGCGACCCTGAACACGTGACCCAGGACCTGCTGTCCAACGGCGAGCGTCGCGGTGGCGGGTCTACGCAGGCGCACCGGTGGTACGCCGCTCTGACCGGAGCCGTGGCGTTGGCAACCGTCCTCGCCGCTCTGGCCCGGTCCGGCGACCACGCCGGGCCCCCGCCGCCGACCCGTAGCGCGGCGCCGGCCCGGTCGGCGGGCTCGGCCGACCTCGACAGGCCGACCAACAGCCGGCTGCTCGTGGCGGGCGATCGCCTGGTGCGACTCGACGTGGACGGGACCTCGGCCCGCCAGCTCCCGGTTCCCGGTCTGGTGGCCGATCACTATGTGAGCTCCCTGACGTCGCGGCGGGGCGCGACGGTCGTGCTGGTGTCCGGCCGCGGTGAGCGGGCCCGACGGCCGGGGACGGCCTGGGCGGTGCCGGACGGCGGTGGAACGCCGGTGATCCTGGGGTGGGCGGACCAGGTGGTGGCGGCGCTGGCGCCGGATCGGGTGTGGCTGCTGACCACAGATGCGGCCGCAAACGGAGGACGCAGCCTCCTCCGCGAGCTCGACGTCCGGGGCCGGCTCGTTACACCGCCCTACGCCGTCGGCCTGGCAGGCCGACTGGTGGCCGACGCCTCCGCCGGCTTCCTGGTGGAACGTCGGATGTCCAGAGCTTCCACGCTGGACGTGGTCGATCGGCGGTCCGGCCGGCTGCGCGAGCGGGTGGCTCGCCGAGCA
Organism: Mycobacteriales bacterium; assembly: GCA_051000715.1. Lineage (GTDB taxonomy): Bacteria > Actinomycetota > Actinomycetes > JALYNC01 > JALYNC01 > JBPCOB01. Next base: position 1,738 of record JBPCOB010000216.1, on the reverse strand, counting down.
ATGGCCCTGGCTGCGGGCCCGCACCAGGTGGCGTGGGTGGACCCGGCTTGCCACCTGCGCTGCACGGTCCAGGTCGAGGACCTGCGCACCGGGTTCCGGGTCGTCGTCTCCATTCTCGACGTCGGGAGGTACGGCGGCGCCATGTCGGCTCCGGATGACCGCCGCCTGGCCTTCACCGCGGTTGCCGTGATCACCCCGGGCGGGCCTGCCGTGCCGGTGCTGCTGGTGGCGGGGGTCGACGATCCCGGGATCTCCGTCGTGACCCTGCCGTCGGCGGTCACGGCCGGGTCGGCCGGCGCCGCCCTGCCGCGGACACTCACCTGGTCGGCGAACGGCCAGTGGGTCTTTCTCGCGACGTCCACGGTCCCGCAGCGGCTGCTGGCCTGGCGACTCGACAGCGCCGCCGCAGCCACCGTCCGCTTCCCGATCGCGGGGGTCGAGGTCGTCGCCCCGACCTGAGCGCGGCGACCGGGAAGGTTGCGTCCTGGTCACGGCGCGCGGGTGGCTGCTGCGAAAGACCACCGGGAGGCGGTACCGTGCGGGCGCCGCGGCGCTGCAGCGGTACGCCGTCCACTCTCGGCGTTAGCGTGGATGAGGGAGTGCCCGTGCTCGACCGTCGAGTTCTCCGGCTCGCCGTGCCCCTGGCTGTCGGCGTTGTCACGCTCGCCGCGTGCGGCAAGTCCAACAGCGACAGTGGTGGCGGCGGCGGCAACAGCAAGAAGACCTACACGATTGCCTACCAGGGCCCCCTCTCTGGCGACAACGCCCAGCTCGGCATCAACATGGACAACGCCGTGCAGTTGGCGATCAAGCAGGCGAACGAGAAGGGCGACCTGCCCTTCACCCTGAAGTTCACCCACTCCGACGACGTCGGTGACCCGGCCCAGGCGCCCACCGCCGCGACCAAGCTCACCGACAACACGAACGTCGTCGCGGTGGTCGGTCCGGCCTTCTCGGGAGCGACCAAGGCCGCCGAGCCGCTGTTCACCCAGGCGAACCTCATCTCGGTGAGCCCGTCGGCGACGAACCCCAAGCCCACCAGCCTCGGCTTCAAGACCTTTGTCCGGGTGGTCCCGCCGGACGACGCCCAGGGCCAGGAGGCGGCCAGCTACCTGGCCAAGGTGGTCAAGGCCAAGACGGTCTACTCCGTCGACGACAAGAGCGAGTACGGCACCGGGCTGTCCGGCGTCGTCGAGCCCGCGCTCACGGCGGCCGGTGTCACCGTGAAGCACGAGGGCATTCCGCCGACCAAGGACTACTCCGCGATCGCGCAGAAGGTCGTCGGCTCCAACGCGGATGCGATGTTCTACAGCGGCTACTACGCCGAGTTCGCGCTGTTTACCAAGGCCCTGAAGGCCACCGGCTACAAGGGCACGCTGATGTCCGGTGACGGCAGCAACGACAACCAGTACATCTCGCAGGCCGGCGCCGCCAACGCGGAGGGCGCGCTGCTCAGCTGCCCGTGCGCCGATGCCAATGTGGATCCGAAGGCCAAGGACTTCACGGCCGCCTACAAGGCGATGTTCAACGCCGAGCCGGGCACCTACTCGCCCGAGGCCTATGACGCCACTAACGCGATCATCGCCGCGATGAAGGGGCTCGGCAAGGACGTCACGCGGGAGAAGCTGGTCGACGCCGTGAAGAAGATCGACTACCAAGGATTGACCAAGCAGATCAAGTTCCTGCCCAACGGCGAGGTCGAAGGAAAGACGATCTTCATCTATCAGGTGAAGTCCGG
>JBPCOB010000215.1:0-6771 GCA_051000715.1 Mycobacteriales bacterium | reverse complement strand
GGGCCTGCTCCCCGCGGCGCTGGTGGCCGCCGTCACCGCCACCGGCGGGCTGCTGTTGATTGGTGTGGCGCTCCGGCTGCTTGCGGTCAAGCCCGTCCCGGTGGGTGATCTCCTGCCGGCGCTGCTGATCGCACCTGCTCTCGCCGCCCTGGTGGCGGCGCTGCGCTGACCCTCAGACGGTTCGGGGGCCGCGCTGATTGTCGAAGCGGCCTCAGTCCTCGCCGAGATAGGCCTTGCGCACCTTGTCGTCACGCAGGAGGTCCCGGCCGGTGCCGGAGAGCACGATCGCGCCGATCTCGATCACGTAGCCGATGTCGGCCAGCGACAGCGCGGCCGAGGCGTTCTGCTCGACGAGCAGGATGGTGGTGCCCTGCTCACGCAGCTCACGCACCGTGGTGAAGATCTTCTCCATCATGATGGGTGAGAGGCCCATTGACGGCTCGTCGAGCATCAGCAGCCGCGGCTTGCTCATCAGCGCCCGGCCGATCGCCAGCATCTGCTGCTCACCGCCGGACAGCGTCCCGGCCGCCTGAGAGCGGCGTTCGGCCAGCACCGGGAAGAGGTCGTGGACCCGGTCGATGTCGGCCCGGACGCCCGCCGTGCCGTCCGAGCGGGTGTAGGCGCCGAGCTCGAGGTTCTCGGCGATCGTCATGAGCGGGAAGATGTGCCGGCCCTCCGGCGCGTGCGCCATCCCCCGCGCCACGATGCGGTGCGCCGCCTCGCCGTCGATCCGCTCGCCCTCGAACCGCACCTCGCCGGTCCGCGGTCGCAGCAACCCGGACAGCGTGCGCAACGTCGTTGTCTTGCCGGCACCGTTGGTGCCGATCAGGGTCACCACCTGGCCGGCCTCGACGGTGAAGCTGATGCCCTTGACCGCCTCGATCTTGCCGTAGGCGACCCGGAGGTCGGTCACTTCGAGCAGCGCGGTCACGGCTCGCCCACGGGGGCGCCGGCGTCGAGGCGGCGATCGTCAACGCCACCCCCCTCGCCGTCCACCCGGCCGTCGTCGTCCACCGTCGTGCCGAGGTAGGCGGCGATCACCCGTTCGTCGCCCTGCACCTGCGCGGGCGAGCCCTCTACCAGCTTCCGGCCCTGGACGAGCACCGCCACCCGGTCGCAGAGCTGGAAGATGAACCGCATGTCGTGCTCGATCACGACCACGGACAGGCCTAGGTCGCGAATGGAGCGAACCAGCTCCATGGTGGCCCGGGTCTCCTGCGGGTTCATTCCGGCAGTCGGCTCGTCCAGCAGCAACACGCCGGGATCGGTGGCGAGCGCTCGGGCGATCTCCAGCTTGCGCTGGTCGCCGTAGGGCAGGTTTCGCGCCAGGTCGTTCTCCGCCCGACGCAGCCCGACGAAACCGAGCAGCTCGCGGGCCCGCTCGGTGGACTCCCGCTCCTCCCGCCGGTACCGCGGACCTCGCAGGATGGCCGACAGTACGCCGACCTTGGTGCGGCTGTGCCGACCGACCAGCACGTTCTCCAGGGCCGTCATGTTCGGGAAGAGCCGGATGTTCTGAAAAGTCCGGGCCAGCCCGGCGCGGGTGATCCGCTCCGGTCGGCCGGCCAGCCGCCGACCGCGGTAGGAGATCCGGCCGCTGGTCGGCACCTCCATCCCGGTCAGGCAGTTGAAGAAGGTCGTCTTGCCCGCACCGTTAGGCCCGATCAGGCCGACGATCTCGCCCTCGGCGACGGTCAGGCTCACGTCGTTGACCGCGGTAAGCCCACCGAAGCGCTTGACCACCCCCTGGGCGATCAGGATCGGGGCGTCCTGCGCCGGCTCTTCCGGTGGCTGCTCCGCCGAGGTGTCGAGAATCACGCTCATTGGTGCCTCACGTGTTCACCACCGAGCCCGGCGGCGCGCTCATCGCGTCGGCTCCGCTGTCGGCGTCGTGGAACTCCCGCTGCCGGCGCCGGTTGGCGATCATTCCCTCCGGCCGGAACCGCATCATGAGGATCAGCGCCAGTCCGTACAGCAGCAGCCGGTAGTCGTGGAACGAGCGCAGCTTCTCCGGAATGGCGATGAGCAGCGCACTACCCACGACCGCACCGGGAATCGTGCCCATGCCGCCCAGCACGACCGCGGCGAGCAGCAGCACCGACTGGAGGAACGTGTAAGAGTCCGGCGATACCTGGGTGGCCAGATGGGCGCTGACGGTCCCGGCCGCCCCGGCGAGAAAGGCTCCGATCGTGAAGGCCAACAGCTTGAGATTGATCGTGTTGATGCCCATCGCGGCCGCTGCGACCTCGTCCTCGCGGATCGCGACCCAGGCGCGGCCGATCCGGCTCGCGTTCAGCCGGCTGAAGACCACCATCACGACGACCACGAGAACGACCTCGAGGTAGTAGTAGTTGGCGAAGTTCGACAGCGGGATGCCAAAGAGGTCGTGGGTGTCACCGAAGCTGAAGCCCGGGCCGTTGAGGTCGGGGATGCCGAAGATCCCGTTGGGCCCGTTCGTCTTGTGTCCCGGGTCGTTGCCCATGGTGATCCGGAAGATCTCGCCGAAGCCCAGGGTGACGATGGCAAGGTAGTCCCCCCGTAGCCGGAGCGTGGGGGCGCCGATGACCAGGCCGAACGCGGCGGCCACGGCCGCACCGATCAGGAAGACGGCCGCGAAGGGAAGGTGCAGGTTGACCGTGGAGTTGTTTGCGCCGGACAGCAGCGCCGCGACGTACGCCCCGCAGCCGAAGAAGGCAACGTACCCGAGGTCGAGCAGCCCGGCCAGCCCGACGACGACGTTGAGGCCGATGGCGGCCGCGGCGAACACGCCGACGGAGGCGGCCACCCGCAGCCAGTAGTCCGACCCGTTCTGGGTGAACGGGAAGGCGAGCACCACCAGCAGTCCGACGACCAACCCCACCCGCGCGTGCCGATCGGTGAGGCTGCGTACGCCGGCGACGATTCCCAGCCGGGTCAGTGCCACGCCGGCCGTGATTGCGGCGACCAGGAAAGCGATGAACTGGGGCGAGTCGGCGGTATTCAGCATGACCACCAGCGCGAGCAGCAGCCCGACGAAGGCCAGCGTCATGAGCACGTACTCGACCGGGGTCGGCAGCCGGCGCCAGGGCCGGGGGTCGGCGTCCGGCGGCAGCCCCAGCGCGGCCAGCGTGCCCAGCGTGCCGCCGGCGAGCGTCAGCCAGGCGCCTACCGCGACGTTGACCACCCCGCCGCCATCCTTGGCGATCGCGAGCAGGGTGAGCAGCGCGACACCCGTGAGGCCGCCGAGCGACACTAGCGCCGCGGCCCGGCGGCCGTCCCACGGAATCACGAAGAGCAGGAAGCCGATGGCCAGGATCAGGCAGTAGGCCTTGGCGCCGGCCGGATAGAAGAAAAGGCTCATCAACCCGGGGAAGCCGGAGTAGGTGGCCCACGGGACGTCGACCCCGACCAGCACCAGGAGGAAGCCCGCCGCCGCCAGCGGCCGCCGCAGCGCGGCCACCCGAGCGGAGAGCCGGTCGAGCCGGGCGTGGCCCGCCCTCGCCCGCTCCACCCGGGCGCTCATGTCCGCGCCCGCACGCTCTCGCCGAGGAGCCCGGTCGGCCGGAAGACCAGCACGAGCACCAGTACGACGAACGCCCACACGTCCTTGTAGCCGGAGCCCTGGGGCACGTACTGCGTCGCCATCGCCTCCACGATCCCGAGGACGAAGCCGCCGAGAACTGCGCCGGTGATGTTCCCGATGCCGCCGAGCACCGCGGCGGTGAACGCCTTGAGCCCACCGATGAAACCGATCCGGAAGTCGATCTGGCCGATGTACATGCCGGTCAGCACTCCGCCGGCCGCGGCCAGTACGGCACCCAGGATGAACGTCACCACGATGATCCGGTCGGTGTCGACGCCCATCAGCTGCGCGGTGTCCGGGTCCTGGGCCGTCGCCCGCATCGCCCGCCCCGTCTTGGAGGTCTTCACGAAGGCCTGCAGGGCGATCATCAGGCATACCGCCGAGACCACCACGAAGATGGCGATCAGCGGGATCGTCACGCCGCCGATGTCGTACTTGCGGTCCGGGAGGATGGGAGGGAACGGCTGCTGGCGGTTACCACCGGGATAGAAGACCCGGACGATCTCCTGCAGGGTGATGGAGACGCCGATAGCGGTGATCAGTGGGGCCAGCCGCGGGGCGTTGCGCAGCGGCCGGTAGGCGAGTCGCTCCATGGCAACAGCGGTGACGACCGAGAAGATCACCGCCACCACGAGCACGACCGGCAGCACGATGAACGCGTTCCCGCGCACCGAGTCCGGCAGCATGTAGGTGTAGGCGGTGAAGCCCCCGAAGGCGCCCACCATGTAGATCTCGCCATGGGCGAAGTTGATCAGCTGGATGATGCCGTAGACCATCGTGTAACCGAGGGCGATCAGCCCGTACTGCGCTCCGAGCACGATGCCGTTGACCAGCTGCTGCAGGAACTGCGTCACTCGTGCTCCACGGGCGAAGGAGCCGGCGCCCCCGCTGCACCGATCAGGGGACGGTACGCCGGCGGTGCCGGGCGCGGCGTGAAAGGGTCCGCGCCCGGCACCGTTACGGACGACTCAGGGTGCTTCGAAGCTGGCGGTCTTGATCGGTTTGAAGTCGCCACCCTGAATCACGTATACGGTCAGCACCCGGTTGGTGTTGTCGCCGAACTGGTCGAAACCGATCTCGCCGGAAGCACCGGAGATCTTGGTGTCCTGCACGGCCGCGATGATGTCCTTGCGGACCGAGTCGTCGATCTTGCTCTTGCCGTCGAGCACCTTGGCCATGGCCGCGATGATGACGTTCGTGGCGTCGTAGGTGTAGGCGCCGTACGCCGAGAAGTCGTCCTTGAACTTGGCCGCCCGGTAGTCCTGGACGTAGGTGGCAGCCGAGGGCAGCTTGTCGGTCGGAGCCCCGACGTTGGTGGCGACGTCCCCCTCAGCCGCCGGCCCGGCGACCTTGATGTAGGTCTTGTCGACCAGGCCGTCACCCCCGACCAGCGGCGCCTTCATGCCGGCGGCCTTGGACTGCTTGGACAGCAGGGAACCCTCCGGGTACTGGCCGCCGTAGTAGATGACACCCGGGTTCAGCGGCTTGATCTTGCTGACCACCGAGCGGAAGTCCTTGTCGCCCTTGCTCACCTTCTCCCGGCCGACGATCTTCCCGCCGAGCTTGGTGAAGGCCCGCTCGAAGTTGGCGGTCAGGCCGACGCCGTAGGCCAGCTGGTCGTTGATGGTCACGGCGGTGGTCTTGTGCAGCGTGTTGTAGACGTAGTCGGCGCCGAACGGCCCCTGGATCGCGTCGGTCGTGGAGACCCGGAAGTAGTTCGGGAACTGCCGCACCTTGTTCGTGAGGTAGTCCTTGCCCTGGGTCAGGTCAGGGAGTGTGTTGGCCGGCGAGATCTGCACGATGTTCTTGCGGGCCAGGATGGGCTGGACCTGCAAAGACACCGAGCTGTTCAGGGTACCGATGACTCCCACGACGTTGCTCTCCGAAGCGAGCTTCGAGGCGGCCTGAGCGCCGGTGTTGGCGTCGGCGGTGTCGTCCTGCGGTTCGAACTCGATCTTCCAACCCTTGACCGTGTTCTTCTTGTTCGCCTGGTCGATCGCCAGCTGGGCGCTGTTCTGCATACCCAGGCCGAGAGCGGCCAGGTCGCCGGAGATCGGCGCGATGAAGCCGATCTTGACGACCTTCTTCTCACCCCCGGCTCCGCCGCCGTTGCTTTCCTTCTTCGAGCCGCAACCGGAGAGCGCCAGAGCACCCACGACCACCGGTACGACGACCTTCGCAAACAGTCGCTGACGCAACGCAACCTCCCGACGATCACGGTGCCGGCGCCTCGATCGGCACCCGGCAGTCCCGGGCGAACCGGGAGTCGCCGCAAGGTAGCGAATGCATGCCACCCGAGGAAAGCACCGCGCCGCCATCGCAACGAAGTTGGAACCGAGTGTCACAGGGGTGGGCCTGGTGGGACTCGAACCCACACTGTCGCCGGTTTGAGCGGCGTCCCTCTGCCGTTGGGGTACAGGCCCGCGGCCGCCACGGTACCTGTGCGGCCGCGACGGACAGCTACGGCAAACGGCCCGAGGCCGGTCCGAGCTAGGAGATGCCGGTGCCGATCAGGCTGCCGACGACGAAGGTGATGGCCGCCGCGATCCCGCCGAGCACCAGCTGCCGGGCGCCGCTGTAGACGGCCGACCGCCCGGTGAAGCGCGACACGAGCGCCCCCGAGAGGAAGAGCCCCAGCATGCTCAGGATCAGCGGCCACACCAGGGAGCGGGCCCCCAACAGGTACGGCAACACCGGGACGAAGGCGCCGAGGGAGAACGCGGCGAACGACGAACCGGCGGCCACGTACGGCGACGGCAGGTCGTCCGGGTCGATACCGAGCTCCTCGCGGGCGTGCACCCGCACGGCCGTCTCCGGGTCGGCGGACAGCTGGCGGGCCACCTCCCGGGCCAGCGCAGGGTCGAGCCCGCGGGCCCGGTAGACCCCTGCGAGCTCGGCTTCCTCGGCCTCCGGGGCGTGCAGGATCTCGGCCCGCTCGACCGCGATCTCCGCTGCGGCGGCCTCTGCCTGCGAGGCCACCGAGGTGTACTCACCGGTGCCCATCGAGAACGCCCCGGCGACCAGCCCTGCGAACCCGGTCAGCACCACCACCCGGGTGGCCGCTCCGCCACCCGACACGCCCGCGACCAGCGCGAAGTTCGACACCAGGCCGTCCATCGCCCCGAACACCGCCGGCCGCAGCCAGCCGCCGGTCACGTCCCGGTGGTCGTGATGGATCTCCGGAATGACCTCCCGCGCCGGAGCCGCAC
>JBPCOB010000214.1:0-3288 GCA_051000715.1 Mycobacteriales bacterium | reverse complement strand
CGGCCAGCCCGAGCTCGCCGATGGCGACGAGACCGGCGGGCAACGCCCGGTCGGAGGCAGAGGAGGCCACCGCGAGCGCCACCGCGAGATCCGCGGCCGGCTCGACGACGCGCATCCCGCCGACGGTGGCCGTGAAGACGTCGAGGTTGGCCAGCCGGACGCCGCCGCGGCGTTCCAGCACCGCCAGCACCATCGAGGCCCGCGCGGAGTCCAGTCCGCTGACCGCGCGGCGCGGACTGGGCAGCGAGCTGGCGGCGGCCAGCGCCTGTACCTCGGCCAGCAGGGGACGCCGACCCTCGACGGTCACCGTCACGCAGGTGCCCGGAACGGGCTGGGCGCGCTGGGACAGGAACAGTCCGGAAGGATCCGGCAGGCCGCGGATCCCCGCGTCGCCGAGCTCGAAACACCCCACCTCGTCGGCCGGGCCGTACCGGTTCTTGACAGCCCGCACGAGGCGCAGCGTGGAGTGCTTGTCGCCCTCGAAGGACAGCACGACGTCGACGATGTGCTCGAGCAGCCGCGGCCCGGCGATGGCCCCGTCCTTGGTGACGTGCCCGACGAGCACGGTGGCGATCCCGCGCTGCTTGGCCAGGGCGGTCAGCGCCGCGGTCACCGCCTTGACCTGGGTCACGCCCCCGGCCGAGCCGTCCGCGGCCGCCGAGGTCACCGTCTGCACGGAGTCCACGACCAGTAGCCCGGGACCCACCGCGTCGACGTGGGTCAGGACCGCGCCGAGGTCGGTCTCCGCGGCCAGGTAGAGCCGCTCGTGCATCGACCCGGTCCGGTCGGCCCGCAGCCGGACCTGCGCAGCGGACTCCTCGCCGGTGACGAGCAGGGAAGGCCGGCCCGCCGAGGCGGCGTAGCGGGCGGCGACCTCGAGCAGCAGCGTGGACTTGCCCACGCCGGGCTCACCGGCCAGCAGCACCACCGCACCCGGCACCAGACCGCCGCCGAGCACCCGGTCCAACTCGGGTACGCCGCAGGGGTGGGCGCGCGCGAGGCCGACGTCGATGTCACCGATCGGCCGGGCCGGCGCGGTCACTGCACTCGCCTTCGCTGGGCCGATCGCAGCCGCTGGCCGCGCGACCTCGACGACGGTGCACCAGGCCTGGCACTCGGGGCAACGACCGAGCCACCGCGCGGCTGCGTACCCACATTCGGTGCACTGGTGGGCTAGACGGGACTTGGCAGCGGCCGGCATGGTCGAAGGCTAAGGATCCGCACCGACAATTCGCCGCGGCGCGCGGGACTCAGCCGACGGTCGGTTGCGCCTGGTTGAAGTCGAATGGCTGGACCTCGTTCGGCTGATTGGTGGTCGGTACCCCGACCGGGACCTGGACGGTGACCGTGCCGGCCCGCTCGAAGGTGAAAGTCACCGGGACCATGACGCTGGGCAGCAGTGCCTCGGTAAGCCCCTGGAGCTCGACGATCAAACCGCCAGGCTCGAAGGACACGGTGCCGCTGGCCGGCAGTTCGACGGGCAGGCCGGCGTCGGGCCCGCCGGTGAAGACCGTGCTGGTGACCGACTGCAGGTTGTCGGGCTTGAGCGGATCGGAGTTGACGGCGAAGAACTCCAGCCGCACGTTGCTACCAACGCTGTGCTCGCCGTTGACCGGGTACGCCAGGCTGATGTCCCGCAAGGCCACCGCACCGACGTCCGCCTTCGCACCGTCGACGGTGGTCACGATCTGGGCGGTCTGCGCCACCTGCCCGGCCGCGCACCCGGCGAGCAACGCGGCGGCTGCGACGAGCGCGGCGGCGCGGAATCGTGATCGTTGCACTGCGGCGGGCCTCCTGACGCGGGGACCCCAGCGTAGTGCGTGCTACCGGCCCGTCGCCGGGTCGGGGCGGTCGCGCCGGGAGACCGCTGGGCGGTTCGGCCGCGGCGCCCGGTCCACCCCAAGGCCGGTTCAGCCGCGCGCCCGGTCCGCCCCAAGGCCGGTTCGGCCGCGGCGGCCGACCCGCGGGACTCAGCGCAGCGTGGTCCCGCTGAGGACGAGCAGGACCACGGCTACGACGGCGACCACGAGCACGCCGCCGAAGGCGGCCCGGGACCCGGCGCGGCGGCCGAGTACAAAGCCGGCCCCGCCCAGGACCACGGCCCCGGCCAGCGCGGACCAGCCGACCGCGCCGGTCGGCCCCGGCGGGGCCACCGCCAGCACCGCGACCGAGGCCAGCAACAGTCCGGCGGCGGCCGCCGTACACCCGGTCCGGCCGAGCCGGTGACCGGCGCCGCGTACCCCGGCGGCCTGGTCGGCCGCCAGGTCGGGCAGCACGTTGGCGAAGTGCGCGCCGGTCCCGAGCAGGGCTCCAGCGAGCACCAGCCAGGGCGGGGCTGCGGGGCTCCCGGGTGCAGCCGCCACCACGAACGCCGGAAGCAGCCCGAAGGACACCGCGAACGGCAGCGGGGAGGCGACGGTGGCCTTGAGACCGAGGTTGTACGCCCAGCCCGAGGCCACCGCGATCAGGTGCAGGCTGCCCGCCAGGACGCCGGTGAGCAGGGACAGCACGACGCAGGCCCCCAGGGCCACCCCGGCGGACCGTGCCACCAGCTGCGGGCTCAGCTGGCCGGCCGCCAGCGGCTTGTCCACGCGGCCCGCCCGACGGTCCCGGTCACGGTCCAGCCAGTCGTTGCCCCAGCCGATCGACAGCTGCCCCGCCAGCACCGCAGCGCTCACGAGGGCGCCGCCGACCAGGTCCCGCCCGATAGCGGCGGAGAGCAGTGCCGCCACCGTCGTCACAGCCACGCTGGGAGCGGGGTGGGTGGACAGCGCCAGCCGCACACCCGTGCGCAGGACGCTCACCCTCGGGAGCCTGCCGGTGACAACGGGGCGCGGTCAATCCAGCCCGGGATGGCTTTCCGCATGCATGCCGGCGGGCTCCTGTCAAGGCCTGATCGCTGCCGCAATCATGCCTTTGACCTGCGGGTATGCCGTCAGCTGGCACCGCCGGTCGGGCGTGTCGCGTGATAACATCAACGCAGCGAAAGGGGCCACATCCACATGGTTTTCACCGTCGGCGAGACCGTTGTCTACCCACATCACGGCGCCGCACTCATCGAGGCAATAACGACTCGCGAGATCAAAGGGGAGAAGCGCCAGTATCTCGTCCTGAAGGTCGCCCAGGGTGACCTGACCATTGAGGTGCCCTCGGACAACGCGGAGATCGTCGGGGTGCGGGACGTGGTGGGCCAGGAGGGCCTGAACAAGGTTTTCGAGGTGCTGCGCGCACCGCACACCGAGGAGCCGACGAACTGGTCGCGGCGCTACAAGGCCAACCTGGAGAAGC
>JBPCOB010000213.1:0-8031 GCA_051000715.1 Mycobacteriales bacterium | reverse complement strand
GTCCGCATCGACGCCGGCTGGCCGTGGCGGCTGGAGTTCGCTGCGGCGTTCGCCCGGCTGCAGGCGCTGCCGCTGCCCGTTCCCTGAGCCGCGGACACCGCCGCCCGCCCACGACCCTGGAAGGACCCGGAGACGCCGACGACCCGGTCGGTCTGCTCCGTATGTCTCCATCCCACGAATCCGTCGTAGACCCACTACGGCGTCGTTGACCTTTCATCACTGGCTTACTGAAAGGCCGGGGCTAGGCCCCTTCGGTACGGTCGGTCGGTGACGGCAGTCCCCCAGTCGGCCCCAACCCTCGAGGAGCTGCGCCGCGCCCCCAAGGTCCTCCTGCACGATCATCTGGACGGCGGCCTACGACCGGCCACGGTGGTCCAGCTGGCGGAAGACAGCGGCTACGACGCCCTTCCCACGACCGAGGTCGAGGAGCTGGCCGGCTGGTTCCGGCGGGACGCCGGCGGTGGCAGCCTCGAGCGCTACCTGGCGCCGTTCGGCCACACCGTCGGCGTGATGCAGACGAAGGAGGCGCTGGTCCGGGTTGCTGCCGAGTGCGCCGAAGACCTGGCCGCCGATGGCGTGGTGTACGCCGAGGTGCGCTTCGCCCCGGAACTGCATGTCGACGAAGGGCTCACCCTGGACGAGGTCGTGCAAGGCGTGCTCGAGGGCTTCGAGCTCGGCTCGGCCAGGGCCGCGGCGGCTGGGCTCTCCATCCGGGTAGGCACGCTGCTCACCGCCATGCGGCACGCCGCCCGCTCGCTGGAGATCGCCGCGTTGGCCATTCGCTACCGCGACGAGGGCGTGGCCGGCTTCGACATCGCCGGTGCCGAGGCGGGCTACCCACCGACCCGTCACCTCGACGCCTTTCAGCACATGCAGCGCAACAACGGCCACTACACGATTCACGCCGGCGAGGCCTTCGGGCTGCCGTCGATCTGGGAGGCGCTGCAGTGGTGCAACGCCGATCGGCTGGGTCACGGCGTACGGATCATCGACGACATCACCGTGAACGACGAGGACGGCGACGCCCGGCTGGGTCGGCTGGCGGCCTTCGTCCGGGACACCCGGGTGCCACTCGAGATGTGCCCGACGTCGAACGTGCACACCGGCGCGGTCGGCTCGATCGCCGAGCACCCCATCGGCCTGCTGCGCCGGCTGCAGTTCCGGGTGACGGTCAACACCGACAACCGCCTGGTCAGCGGCGTGACGCTGTCCTCGGAGCTCGCCGCGCTGGTCGAGGCCTTCGGCTATGGCTGGGCCGACGTCCAGTGGCTGACCACCAACGCCATGAAGAGCGCCTTCCTGCCCTTCGACCAGCGCCTCGCGATCATCAACAACGTGATCAAGCCGGCGTACGCCGCACTACTCGCCGACCCCGCCGCCGTCCCCCGCTAATCGCCGAGGGTCCGAGCGCCTTTCAGCCGGTTCCCGGGCAGTTCAGCCGATCGCGGCAAGGCTCAGTACCCCGGCATCGCAGGCAGGCCTTTGTCGTTTCTCTCAAGCGATGGTGATCATAGTGACCGCAGCTACGGCAAGGGTCAGCCCGACCCGCTGCACCCTGGTGGCGCGTTCGTGGAGAACGAGGATGGCGAGCACAATGGTGACGGCTGGGTAAAGTGAGGTGAGGACGGCGACCACGGCAAGCAGTCCGGCGTGGGTGGCCAGGAAGTACAGCAGGGTCGCGCCGACGCTGATCGCTCCGACGAGGACTGCGGCTCCAATTCGAGCGCCAGCTCCGGCCCTGTGCCTGGTTCGAGCAGGGCGGCGGGTGAGGACGAAGCCTGTAAGCACCGCCAGCGAGGCGAGCTGACCGGCGGCGACCGGCCAGAGCCCGCTGCGGTCACCGGCGCGGTCCAGCGCGATGAACAGCAGGGCGAAACCGGCCCCCGCCAGCAGGCCGTCGGTCACCTCTGTGGAGGCCGAGGCCCCAGTTCGGCCCGCGGGTCGGGCGACGAGCCACACCGCCGGTAAGGCGAGGAGTATCCCGAGGACCGCCAGCAGCGAGGGGCGTTCTCCGAGAGCCAGGCCAGCCAGCGCGGGTAAACCGGCGCCGCCGACCGCCGACAGCGGTGCGACAATGCTCATCTGGCCGTGACCGAGTCCCCGGTACAGCGCCAGGCTGCCGACCCCGCCGCCCAACCCACTGGCGGCTCCCCATCCCAATGCCATTGCGCTGGGACCCGCTCCGCCGAACCAGGGAAGGGCGGCGCAGGCGCAAGTCGCCGCGCTCACCTGGCTGACCAGCCCGACCAGCGCGAAGTGCGCCCGCCGGGACAGCAGCCCAGCCAGGAAATCCGCTGCCCCGAACGAGACCGCGGACGCGAGTCCGAGCAGCAGGGCCGTCATCGCTCACCTGTTGGGTGTCGTCACAATCGCTAGTGCGAATAGCATAGTAGTGTAGGTTGCGCAGCACCGGCGCGAGGCGGGAGACGCATGGATACCACGCAGCTGCTCAAGGGGGTGCTCGACGTCGCCGTCCTGGCGGTGGTCGCCGAGGCGGACGGCTACGGGTACGACGTCGTACGCCGGCTGCGGGCCGCCGGACTGGACAACGTCGGCGACGCCTCCGTGTACGGGACGCTGCGCCGGCTCTACGCCGGCGGGCACCTCACGTCGTACGTGGTCCCCTCAGAGGAGGGCCCGCACCGCAGGTACTACGGCGTGAACGCCGCCGGTCGGCGGCTGCTGGCCGACTCGACCAAGACCTGGCAGTCCTTTGCCGAGACGATGAGCTCCCTGCTCGGCCTGGAGAGAGGTGCGGCATGAGCGCCACCGTGATTGACGACGTCAGCCGCTACGTCGCGGCGGTGCGTTCCGCGCTTGCCGACCTGCCGGCCGAGCAGCGTGACGAGCTGCTCGAGGACCTGCCGCAACACCTCCGCGAGGTGGCGGCCGAGTCCGACGCGCCACTGTCCACCCGGCTCGGACCACCCGCGGAGTACGCCGCCGAGCTCCGCGCCTCGGTGGGGCTGCCGGCCACTGTGTCCCGCGCCGGGATCGACCGCATGGAGGAGGTGGGCGAACGGATCGCGCGGATCCGGGACGCCGCGGTGGTCCACCCGGCCGTGCGGGCCACGCTGGACTTCCTGCCGGAGCTGCGGCCGGGCTGGTGGGTACTGCGCGGTTACCTGTCCGTCGAAGTGCTGTCGTGGATGACCGATTACGGAGCCCGCGACAGTTTCCCGATCCCTACCTTCTCCGGCACCAGGGTACTCGGCCTGGCCGGGGCACTCGCCGCAATGGTCGCTTCAGTCGCTCTCGGCCGGCGTACCGCGAGTCGTCCCAGCTGGACGCCGCTGGTGGTGATCGGGAACACGCTGCTCGTGCTCGCCGTCCTGGCGGCGCTGGGCTCGGGTCAGTTCGCGCAGGCCGAGCCGACCAGCAGCGTCGCGTCACCGTCGTTCGGGTCGGGCTCCCTCATCGGGCCGGACGGTACGCCGATCACCAACATCTACCCGTATGGGCCGGACGGGTGGCCGCTGACCGGCGTACGGCTCTTCGACCAGGACGGCCGGCCGATCGACAACCTGGCGCCTTACGGGCTCGACGGCGTTCCGATCGAGCGGCGCCTTCCCGTGACTGCCGACGGCAGCGAGGTGACCAACGCCTTCCCGATGGAGCAGTCTGTCCATGATCCGGCCACCGGCCAGGCGGCGGAACGCACCGGGCCTCCGTTGTCGGTGCCGCCCCTGGCCACCGCCGCATCGTCCGCGTCGCCCGCGCCGTCGGCACCGAGCCCGTTCCTATCCGCCTCGCCGAGCCCGTCGCCCGGCCGCTCCACCCCGCCGCCGCCGTCCTCGTCGGCCGCCCGCTCGTCGACGCCGTAGCCCGCACCGCAGGCGAACGGCCAGCCGGGATCGAGCAGCGAGGCGACATTGCTGCGTAGGTTGTGCGCGAGCAGGTCCGGAGTCACCGGGCGTCGTAGTCGGGACCGGCGAACTCCCCGCCTACGTAGCGTTCCTCGGGGTTGTCCGGGTTCGCGGGTGGAGCGCCGGCGAGCACCTCGGCGGCGTAGGCCTCCGCGTCGTCGACCGGCTCGTACCCGAGCGCGCGGCCCGGCCCGAGGTCCCACCACCGGCGGTTGTTCGCCGAGATGCCGTAGACGACGGCGTAGGTCAGGTCAGGTGCGGCCAGGCAGGCGGCGGCCAGGCGCACCATGTCACCCGGGCTGAGCCAGGTGGACAGATGCCGCCGGGTTACCGGCCGGTCCTGGCAGCTGCCGATCCGCAGCGCGGCGACCCGCATGCCGTAGCGGTCGGCGTACAGGCGGCCGAGTGCCTCGCCGAAGACCTTGCTCACCCCGTAATAGCTGTCCGGCCGCGGCGGTACGTCGACTCCCACCAGCTCGGCCCGGGGCGTGAAGCCGACCGCGTGGTTGCTGCTCGCGAAGACGATCCGCGGCACGCCAGCCCGCCGGGCGGCGTCGAACACCTCATAGGTGCCGGCGATGTTCACCTCGAGGACGTCCGCGAACGGCGTTGCCGGGGACGGATACGCGGCGAGGTGCACTACCGCCTCGATCCCGGTCATGGCGGCCTCGACGGCTGCGCCGTTCCGGATGTCGGCGTTCACGATCTCCTCGCCGGGTGCTGCCGGGCCAGGCTGGGCGGTGTCGAGCAGCCGAAGCCGCCAGCCGAGCGCGGGCAGCCCCCGCCGCAGCATCACCCCGATCGTCCCGGCGGCGCCGGTGACAAGCACCCGACCGCTCACATTCGCCCGATCACCTTGGCGACCAGCCCGCCCATGCGTCGGAGGGCGTCCCGCTGGCGGCGAGCTCCTCAGCGTGGTCCAGCGGCGCTCCGGCGAGCCCGGCCGCCTGGTTGGTCACCAGAGAGAACCCCAGCACCTCCGCGCCGGCGGCCCGGGCCGGGATCCACCTCAGTGAGGGGGTCACGCCGGGCGACCCTAGCGCCCAGTGCCGACTCTGGACCGTGAGCTGATCCAAGGTCGCGGTCGGCCGCGTCCCGAGCCGCGGCGAGTTGCGGTCGCGATCGTGGGCAGTCGCGGCTGAGCCGCGGTCGCGGCTCCGGCTCGCTCGCGGTGCCTTGGCCAGCCGACCGTCCGGACGGAGCCACTACCCTGACGGGGTTGTCCATAGCTCGGAGGAGGGTCGGTGCAGATCCCGTTCGCGTCCTCCCCCCGCTCTAGCCTCGGAGTCGAGTGGGAGCTCGAGCTGGTGGATCTCGACACCCGCCAGCTGCGCAGCGGTGCGACCGACATCCTCGGTGAGCTGTCCAAGCCGTACGGCGGGGAGCATCCCAAGGCCAAGTACGAGCTGCTCGAGTCATGTATCGAGGTGATCACGGGCATCTGCACGACCGTCTCGGAGGCCAAGGCCGACCTGGCCGAGACCGTCGGTTCGGTGGCCGAGGCGGCGGAGCGCCGTGGGCTCGGTGTGATGTGTTCGGGCACCCACCCGATCACCGACTGGGCCACCCAGGAGATCTCACCCAACCCGCGCTACGCCGCCCTCGTCGAGCAGATGCAGTGGCTGGCTCGCCGGTTGCAGATCTTCGGCATCCACGTCCACGTGGGAGTTCGCTCGCCGGAGAAGGTCATACCGATCGTCAACGCGCTGACGGCGTACGTGCCGCACTTCCTCGCCCTCTCGGCGTCCAGCCCCTACTGGATCGGCACCGACACCGGCCTGGCATCCAGCCGAAGCAAGGTGTTCGAGGGCCTGCCGACGGCCGGGCTGCCCTACCAGCTGTCCGGCTGGGACCAGTTCGAGCAGTTCATGGCCACCCTGATATCGGCGAAGACGATCCAGTCAGTGCGCGAGGTCTGGTGGGACATCCGACCCCATCCCGGCTTCGGCACGGTGGAGCTGCGCATCTGCGACGGGTTGCCGACGCTGTCCGAGATCGGCATGGTGGCCGCGCTGAGCCAGTGCCTGGTCGATCAGCTGAACAGCCAGCTCGACCGCGGGTACACCTTGCCGATGCCCACGAGTTGGGTGTTGCGGGAGAACAAGTGGCGCGCCGCGCGGTACGGACTGGAGGCCGAGATCATCATCGACGACCGGGGTACGACCCTGCCGGTCCAGGACGCCATCGTCGAACTGGTCGATGAGCTGATGCCCATCGCCGAGCGGCTGGGATGCCCCGACGAGCTCGCCGACGTCAAGAACATCCTGGCGACCGGTGCCAGCTACCGGCGCCAGCGTGCCGTGGCCGAGGCTAACGACGGCAACCTCGAGGCGGTCGTCGACTCGCTCATCGAGGAGCTTCGGACGGACAAGCCGACCGTCACCGCGCCGGCGGAGGGCCCGCCGCAGCCGCGGCAGCCGATCGCCGTTCCGGAGTCGGCGGGATGAACCGTCATGCCTCACTCGACGCGTTCTTGCAAGCAGCCGAGCCGGACCTGATCGACGTACGCCGACAGCTGCACGCGCACCCGGAGCTGGGTCGAGCCGAGTACGCCACGACGGCGCTCATCGGGTCGCGACTCGAGGCCGCTGGCCTGGCGCCGCGGACGCTGCCCGGGGGCACCGGGTTGATCTGCGATGTCGGCGACGGGGACGGTCCGCCGGTCGCTCTGCGGGCCGACCTCGACGCGCTGCCGCTGCCGGACGAGAAGGAGGTGCCGTACCGGTCGACGGTCGAGGGCGTCTCGCACGCCTGCGGCCACGACGTGCACACGACCGCGCTGCTCGGGGCCGGTCTCGCGCTGGCCGAGATGGCGCGCACCGGCAGCCTGCCCGGCCGGGTCCGGCTGCTCTTCCAGCCCGCAGAGGAGCTCACCCCCGGCGGCGCGCTAGACGTCGTCAACGCCGGCGGGCTGGACGGCGTACGCAGCATCTTCGCGCTGCACTGTGACCCGCGCGCCGAGGTCGGGCGGCTCGGCGTACGGGCCGGGCCCATCACGGCGGCGGCCGACCAGATCGAGGTCGTGGTAACCGGCGCCGGTGGGCACACCGCTCGGCCACACCTGAGTGCCGATGTCGTCTTCGCGCTCGGCGAGATCGTCACCCGGGTGCCCGCGCTGCTGTCACGTCGGGTCGACCCGCGGGCCGGCCTCAGCCTCGTCTGGGGACAGATCGCCGCCGGAACGGCCCCCAACGTCATCCCCCAGAGCGGCATAGCCCGCGGCACGGTCCGGGTGCTCGACCACGGGGTGTGGACCTGCGCCCCCGACCTGCTCCGGGAGCTGGTCGAGGCCGTTGCCGCGCCGACCGGCGTGGAGGTCGAGATCTCCTATCGCCGCGGCGTACCGCCGGTGGTCAACGAGGAGGGCTGCGCGGCGCTGATGGCCCGGGCCGCGGAGTCCGCGCTCGGGCCCGGTTCGGTGGTCCCGACCGAGCAGAGCCTCGGGGGCGAGGACTTCGCGTGGTACCTCGAGACCGTGCCGGGCGCGCTCGGCCGGCTCGGTACCTGCAGCCCCGACTTCGTGGTACCGGGTGATCTGCACCGCGGCACCTTCGATGTCGACGAGCGCGCGATCGGGCTCGGGGTGCGGGTCTTCGTCGCGACGGCGCTGGCCGCGCTGGCCGAGCCGGTGACCGATGCGGCCGAGTCCCGGACGGCGCCGCGCCGCTCGCTGGGCGCGCCGGTCGCTCGCTGACCCTAAGATCGTCGCGCGCCCACAGGTATGGCGTGGGGCGGCCGGCGCTGCTCCGGTACCGCGGCTGACGGAGCCACCCGCAGCGGTCGCGCCGCCCAGGAGGGCAGCCACCAGTTCCACCGACCGAACAGCGACACCAGCGCGGGGACCAGCAGTGCCCGTACGACGGTCGCGTCGAGCAGGATGCCGACGCCCAGGCCGGTGGCGAGGACCTTGACGTCGGTCGACGGGCCGGCCGCCAGCGAGATGAACGCCAGGAAGAGGATCAGCGCAGCACTGGTGACCAGCCGGCCGGTACGGCCGAGACCCTCGATCACGGCGGTGTCGGTGGATCCGCTGACGTCGTACTCCTCCCGCATCCGGGCCAGGATGAACACCTCGTAGTCCATCGACAGGCCGTACAAGAAGGCGAAGATCATGATCGGCACCCAGAACGTGATGGCGCCGGTTGCCGCGATGTTGAAGACCGCC
>JBPCOB010000212.1:0-12114 GCA_051000715.1 Mycobacteriales bacterium | reverse complement strand
GGATCGGGCGGCCATCGCCGAGGGCACCCGACTCCTCGAGACGGTGCTCACGCGCGGGCACGTGGGTTCCTACCAGCTCCAGGCCGCGATCACGGCCGTGCACTCCGAAGCGAAGAGCTGACAGGAGACGGACTGGATGCAGATCGTGGTCCCCTACCGCAACGATGAGGCCGCAACCGCCTACGACGCAGCAGCACGGCTGACCACGAGCATCCCCGGACAGCGGTACCTCAACAGCAAAGCGGCACTGCTGAACCGGTGAGTCTCAGCGCTGGCACCCCTAGGCGCAGAACTCGTTGCCCTCGGGGTCGCGCATGACAACCCAGACGACACCGAGGTCGGCGTGCTCGGACACCTCGGTCGCCCCGAGCGCCACCAGCCGGTCGACCTCCGCCCGGACGGCTCCGCGCTGCCGCTCGACCGGTACCCCCGGCCCGCCGCCGCTCTGCAGGTCCAGGTGCACCCGGTTCTTCGCCCTCTTCGGCTCCGGCACCCGCTGGAAGAAGATCCGGGGTCGCACCCCGTCGGGGTCGGTGATGGCCGAGGCGGTTCCCCACTGCTCCCGTGGGACACCCTGCGCGCCAAGAAACTCCTCCCAGCTGGCGAAGCCGGCCGGCGGCGGTTGCACCTCGTAGTCCAGGGCGGCAGCCCAGAACGCCGCCAGCCGAGCAGGATCGACTGCGTCAATCGTCACTTGGAACGGTCGTGCCACCGAAAGCCTCCCAGTGCTGATCGAAGCCGTGGAACAAAGCGCGTGGTGCGTCGGGCATAGGCCGTGTACGCCGGAAAGCGCACCTGCAGTCGGCGCTCCTCCCAGCGCGCCTTGACGCCCAGCAGCGCCGCCAGCGCGACGAAGGCGCCCAGGTGCGGTGCACTGCCGGCGGCGGCGGTCCGGGCGCCGCCGGCCAGCAGCAGGCCCGAGTACAGGGGGTGGCGCACCCACCGGTACGGTCCCGCGGTCACCAGCGCGCCGGACCGGGCCGGCAATGGCGACGGCGTGAGCGCGGTACCCAGGCGCCGACCGCTGATCGCCACCACCCCCAGCCCGGCTAACGTCCCGGCAGCGCCCGCCCGACGGAGCGGAGGTGGCACCGGCCAGTCCCGCCGCCGCGGCAGGACGGCCAGCAACGCGATCAGGGAGACCTGAGCGCCAACCAGCAACAGGGCCGCCAGCCGCTCGCGGTCGCTGGGCAAAGGGCCAACGCCAGCCGGCACGGCAGCTACCCGCCCGGGGCGGGGTCGGACGAAGCGGGGGTGCGACCCTGGTCGTCCGCCCACGCCCCGAGCAGCCCGCGGAGATGGGCGACGAACCGATCGTGCTCATGCGGCGGATAGGTCGAGGCGACTACCTCGACGAGGAGCCGGTCGAACTCGGCACTGGTGACGTAGTCGACCATCGCCTCGTCGACGTCGGCCAGGTGCTCGGCGCAGAACTCCTCGTACCTTGCGGTCTCGAAGTAGTCGTCGGCCAGCCGTCTGTACGCCGCCAGCTTGTCGGCGTACGAGAGGTCCGCCCGGTCACCGATATCGAAATAGCGCCTGGTCTCCGAGTCGACGCGCGCCCGTCGGCCGGTGACGGTGCAGAAGACCGCCCACTTCACCAGCGTCTTGATCGCCCACGGGAAGTAGTAGTGCAACGAGGGGAGCGCCACGTCCGGGCAGGCGTTCGCATAGTCGATCGGGACGACCTCGCTGCCGCGGATCAGCGTCTCGCAGGAGTTGAACTCCCAGCGGAAGAACGCGTTGATGAGCCGGCCGATCGTGCCGACCTCCTCCCCAACCCGGGCCGAGAGAAAGGCGTGGTCCACGGCGTACCGGTCGTGCATCGGCAGCTCCGGCCGGAACCGCATGACCATGGTCTCGGCGCCGATCGACAGCGACCGGGCGAAGACGTCGTAGCCCTCCACCGACGCCTGCAGGTGCATCAGCCGCTCGCCGGACTCGTCGTAGGCGCGGTGCAGCTGGGCGGAGTCGGCGATGCGGCTGACACCGACCCAGGCGCCCCCGTCGTAGGGCTTCATGAACAGCGGGTAACCGACCTGCACGGCCACCGAGTCCAGGTCGAAGGCCCGGTTGTACTTCGCCGCGGTGTAGGCGAACCGCGCATTCGGCAGGGGGTGCTTATGCGGAACCAGCCAGGTGGTCGGGACCTTTAGGCCGAGCCGGATCATCGCGCAGTACGCCGCGTGCTTCTCCATCGCCTGGAAGGTGAACGGGTTGTTGAGCAGGTAGACGTCGTCCATCAGCGCGGCCTTCTTCAGCCACTCGCGGGGGTGGTAGTACCAGTAGGCGAGCCGGTCGATGACGAGGTCCTGCCGGGGCCGCGCGCGCAGGTCGAACGGCTCGATCGTAAGCCGCTCGGTCTCGAACCGGTGCGTGCTCCCGTTCACCTGGCGGGGACCGAGCCGGCGGACCATCGCCTCGAACGCGCTCGGCCAGTCCTCCTCGGTACCGAGCAGCAGGCCCAGCACGTGGGTCGCGGTCGGCATCGGCGCTCCTCGGATCGGGACTCAGCAGGAGCGGGGCAGAGCGCCGCCACGACAGCAGCCACCATGGCCGCACGTCGGCCGCCCGGCTAGCGGTCGGTCAGGCGGTGCCGAAGGAGTACCAGCGGTCCAGCCAGCCGTCGGTCTCGACCAGGTCGCGGTGTTCTGCGAAGACCCGCTGCACCTGCTCCCACCGTCGGATCGCCATCCGGGCCCACATCGCCCACAGCGGGGCGGTGAGCCGGCGTACCTCGGCCAGGATCTCGACGAACGCCGCGCGGACCCGCTCGGTGAGCCGCGCCAACATCTCGCGTACCTGCTCGTCCATTGTCTCGCGCCTCCTCGGCACCGTGTGCATCTCAATAGTGCCACCGCCGGCCCGGCGCGGGCAGCCCGACGTCACCCCGCGCCGGACATTTCTCGTCCCGGTGCCGCTACCTGCGGGTGCCGGCAAGGTCGAAACGACTACCACGCGGGCAGCAGTCGAGCGGACAGACGTCATGCGAGGGCCCCAGCCGACCGACTGCGCGCCGGGGCCCGGTCACACTCAGCCGCTCGAGTACCAGCTCACGGACGGTGGCCACGAAGCCCGGGTCGGTTCCGGCGGTGGCCGCCCGAACGAACCGGAGACCGAGCGAGTTCGCCCGCTCGCGCGCCTCCACGTCAAGGTCGTAGATGACCTCCATGTGGTCGGAGACGAAGCCGATCGGAACGGCCACCACGTCGGTGACCCCACGGTCGGCGAGCGCGGCCAGGTGGTCGCCGATGTCGGGCTCCAGCCACGGCGTCGTGGGGGCCCCGGAGCGGCTGGAGTACGCCAGCTGCCACGGCTGCCCGCCCACCTCCTCGGCCACCAGCCGGGACGCCTCGTCGAGCTGAGTGGGGTAGGCGTCCCCCCCGGGCCCGCTGCTGGCCGCCATCGAGGTCGGGATGCTGTGCGCGACGAAGGCGAGGTGGGCACCCGCACGCTGATTCGCGGGCAGCTTGGCCAGCGCGGCGGTGGTGGACCGGACCATCGCCGCAATGAACCCGGGAGTGTTGTAGTAGAGCCGCAGCTTGTCGATGCGAGGCGCTGCCGTGCCCACCACCGACCGGGCGGCGGCGAGGTCCTCCTGGTACTGCCGGCAGGAGGAGTAGCTGCTATACGCCGAGGTGACGAAGGCCAGCGTCCGGCGTACGCCGTCCGCCGTCATCTCCCGCACCGTGTCGGCGAGGTAGGGATGCCAGTTGCGGTTGCCCCAGTAGACCGGCAGGTTCAGGCCGGCGCCGACCAGGTCGGCCTCGATGGCAGCGCGAAGGGCACGGTTCTGGGCGTTGATCGGGCTGACCCCGCCGAAGTGGCGGTAGTGCTCGGCCACCTCGGCGAGGCGCCCGGGTGGGACGCCGCGGTCACGGGTGACGTTTCGCAGGAAGGGCAGCACGTCGTCGGCGCCCTCCGGCCCCCCGAAGGAGACCAGCAGCAGCGCGTCAACGGGCGGCTCCGGCATCCGGCCAGTCTTTCAGCCGTCTGCCGGAGCGCCACCCGAGAACGCAGCGTCGTCCTCAGCGCCCGAAGGCCGCCGTCCAGACCTGCGGCCCGACGATGCCGGAGTCGACATCGAGGCCGCGGGCCCGCTCGAAGGCGACGCAGGCGCCGGCCGACTGCGGCCCGTACTGGCCGTCGACGGTGATCGGGTAGCCGAGCTGCACCATCCGGAGCTGCCAAGCGCGCACGTCCGGGCGCACCGAGTTCACCAGCGCCGTGGTGAAGAGCTGCCCGCGGTACGCCGTCGAGGCGGCGGGGGCCACGGTGACGGACCGGTACTGGTGGTGGACGACCGGGCTGCTGATCCGGCCGTAGAGTCCGAGCCGGGAGCAGGCCGGCCACGGCGCCCAGCCCTGCTGCGCCTGAAGACGCATGGCGGCCTGGTCCTGGATGGCCGGCGACGCGCTGGAAGGCAGGCCGGAGTAGCCGAGCCCCTGCCAGGTCCCTAGGGCGAACTGGTAGGCGCCGTAGAAACCGTTGCCGGTGTTCGTGCTGTAGTTGCCGCCGGACTCGCACTGACGCAACGCTGCCAGCGCGTCGGAGCCGGCGGCCGCGGCCGGACCGGCCCCGAGCATCTCGGCGCCCAACAGTGCCGCGCCGATCGCGCCGGCGGCCAGGTTCCTGGTGGTGGAAGTGTGCCGGCGGGACAACCCGCGGGCACGAACGCGTGAGGGCATGCAGAATCCTTCCCCACGCCGGCGAGGTGAGCTGTCGGGTTCGGACTGGAAGTAGCCCGGCCGGAAGGTCCGGCTTCACCCCAGGGTGCGTACTGGCGCACCCATGGATCTGGGGTCCCCCGCTCCTGCCTTGGCGACGGTGGAAAGTCCCGGCTGCGAGGGCAGGATTTGGCGTAAGACGCAGCCGAAGGCCCGCCGGATGGCTGGCCGCCGTAGCCTAGGCAGGCCGGAACTCCCTGCGCAAGCGGGGTACCGGCGTCGGCGGGGTGCCGGCGCATGATTTGGTGGCTCGGTCGTGTCCCCGAGCCGACCCGCTCGTTGAACCTTCCAGCGTCATGATCCCTGAGCGGAAAGGTTGGCATGACAGGCACTCGATGGCTGCGCCGGATCGGTGTGTACGGCGGTGTGGCCGTCTGCCTCGTGCTCCCGGCGGCCGGTCCGGCGCTGGCGACCGGGCGCGCGGCGGACCCGACCCCGACCGCGTCCGTGTCACCCACCGACAGCGCCTCACCTTCGGACAGTCCGGCACCCACCGACAGCCCGTCACCGTCGGCCAGCCCCTCTCCCACCGACAGTCCGTCCCCCACCGACAGCCCGTCACCGTCGGCCAGCCCATCGCCGACCGATAGCCCGTCACCGGCGCCCAGCCCATCGCCGACCGGTTCCGCTACACCGAGCCCCTCGAGCTCGCCGTCTCCCGGCGCAGTGCCTGGCCCGGTGTACCGCGGCGGGGGGCATCTGCCGGCGCCCGAGGCCGGCACACTCCGGCCCGAGCCTCTCCCGTCGCTCCTACCGCAGGTGGCCCCCCCGCCGGTTCTCAGCGCGCCGCGCGCTGCCCCCCGGCCGTCGGCCACGCCTACCGCCGCACCCGCGCTTCCCCGACTCGCGGAGCGCGCGCTGCAGACCCTTCCCGTGGTCGGCCCGGTGGCGCCCGCAAACCTCCATCTGTCCCTCTGGCTCATGATCGTCCTCGGCGTCGGGCTGACCGGGCTCGCCGCCGTGGTAGGCAACCGGGCCGGCGCCCGTACGTAGCGGCTCAGGCGCCGATGGCGTGCACCCCGCCGTCCGCGTGCACGATCTCGCCGGTGGTCGCCGGGAACCAGTCGCTGAGCAGGGCGACGCAGGCGCGGGCCGCGGGCTCGGTGTCGCCGATGTCCCAGCCGAGCGGTGCCCGGCGGTCCCAAAAGGCCTCGAACTCGTCGAAGCCCGGAATGCTGCGGGCCGCCATCGTACGCAGCGGCCCCGCGGCGACCAGGTTGACCCGTACGCCGCGGGGGCCGAGGTCGCGAGCCAGGTAACGCGCCGTGGACTCCAGCCCAGCCTTCGCGACGCCCATCCAGTCGTAGACGGGCCAGGCCACGGTGGCGTCGAAGTCCAGCCCGACGATCGAGCCGCCGGCCGGCATCAGCGGCAGCGTCGCCCGCGCCAGCCCGGCCAGCGAGTACGTCGAGACCTGCAGCGCAGTGGCGACGTCCGCCCACGGCGTGTCCAGGAACCCCCCACCGAGGGCGGCCGCCGGGGCGAAGGCGATGGCGTGCAGTACGCCGTCCAGCCCGTCGAGGTGTTCGCGCAGCCGGTCCGCCAGTCCGATCAGGTCGTCCTCGCTGCTGACGTCCAGCGAGACGACCGGCGCGGGCTCCGCCAGCCGCTTCGCCACCCGTTCGGTGATCGACATTCCGCGGCCGAAGCCGCTGAGGACCACCGTGGCGCCCTCCTCCTGGGCGATGCGGGCGACCGCGAAGGCGATCGACGCCTCGGTCAGCACACCGGTCACCAGCAGCCGCTTGCCCTCGAGCAACCCCATACGTCACCTCCGCCGTACGCCGGGAGACCGGCCATCCTTGCAGCCGGCCGGCGCCGGCAGCCAGCTCTCGCGGTCAGTGACCCATGCCCAGCCCGCCGTCGACCGGGATGACCGCGCCGGTGATGTAGGCCCCCGCGGGACCGGCGAGGAAGGTCACCACGCCCGCCACCTCGTCTGGGCGGGCGTAACGGCCGAGCGGGATCCGCCCGAGCAGCTCCGCCCGTCGGTCGTCCGACAGCGCCGCAGTCATGTCCGTCTCTACGAAGCCCGGCGCGACGACGTTCGCGGTGATCCCGCGGGAGCCGAGCTCGCGGGCGATCGAGCGGGCCAGCCCCACGAGGCCCGCCTTGGCCGCCGCATAGTTCGCCTGGCCGGCCGAGCCGGTGAGGCCCACCACCGACGAGATGAAGATCATCCGACCGGCCCGCGCCCGGAGCATGCCGGCGGCGGCCCGCTTGGCCACCCGGTAGGCGCCGGTGAGGTTGGTGTCGAGCACCTCGGTGAAGGCCGACTCGTCCATCCGCAGCAGCAGTGTGTCGCGGGTGATCCCCGCATTGGCAACCAGCACCTCCACCTTGCCGTGCTCCGCCTCGACCGCCGCGAAGGCGTCGTCGACCTCCTCGGCGTCGGTGACGTCGCAGCGGACGCCGTACAGCCCGGCCGGCGGTGGGCTCGCGCGGTGCGTCACCGCCACCCGGTCGCCCTGGGCGGCGAAGGCGCGAGCAACCGCGAGGCCGATCCCCCGGTTGCCGCCTGTCACCAGCACCGACCGGCTCATCTGCGTCCAATCCTCCCTCTCGCGAGCCCGGCCGCACACTCTGCCAGTCGGCAGAACGACGTATGGTCGGACGCGTGGACCAGGCTCGGCTGGTCAAGGTCAGCAAGTACCTCGCCCGGCACCTGCGGCACGCGCCGGATCGGATCGGGCTGGTTCTCGACGACGCCGGCTGGGTGGACGTCGAGGACCTGCTCGCCGCCTGCCGGGCGCACGGCTTTCGGCTGACCCGGGCCGAACTCGACGAGGTCGTGCGCCGCAACGACAAGCGCCGCTACGCCTACGACCCGACCCGACGCCGGATCCGGGCCAGCCAGGGCCACAGCGTTCCGGTGGATCTCGGCCTGCCGCCGGCTGCTCCTCCGCCGCTGCTCTTCCACGGCACCACGACCGCGTCCCTACCGGCAATCCTGGCTGATGGCCTACGGCCGATGCGAAGACTCGCCGTGCACCTGTCTCCGGACGTGGTCACAGCCGAGCGGGTCGGTCGTCGGCACGGGCGACCGGCCGTCCTGGCGGTCGACGCCGCCGCCATGGCCCGCGACGGGCACGTCTTCACGGTGAGCGCCAACGGCGTCTGGCTGGTCGACGCCGTACCGGCGTCGCACCTCCGGCAGGCGGGGACCGTGCAGCGGCTCTGATCGCCCGTCTGTTCTGGCTGCGGGTCCAGAGGAACTATGTCGGCCGGACGACGGTGGCGATCAAGCCAGCGAGCCCCGCCGGCCAGACGACCTCGCTCGTCGAAATCAGCTCGGCGAGTGTCCACCATCGCCAGGCGGCGATGCGATCCGCGGCGTGCATCGCTGCCACATCGGCAAGCTGGCGGAAGGGGTGATCGGTCCGCGCCAGATAGAGGCGCTCGCGCTGAGCCACCAGACGACCGTCGTACTCCATCGTCACTTCGGCCGCGCCGATCTCGCCGTCCAGCGACATGTCGGCCCAGCCGGTCTCTTCCCAGAGCTCCCGGACGGCGGCCGTCGCGTAGTCTTCGTCGGCCTCCAGGCCGCCGCCCGGCGTGGCCCAGTGCCGGCCGTTCGGTGGGGCATCGTCGTAGCGCAGCAGCAGCACGCGGTCATCCGGATCCAGCACCAGCACCCGGGCGGCGAGCCGGACCGGCAGGGCCGGTGTGCCACGCTCGTCCGCAGGTCCGGGGGCGACGGGGTCGAGCGGGTCCATGCCGTCATTCTCCCGGCAGGCGATGCACTGCGTGGTGGACCGGGCCTGCTCGACCCGGATGCCGCCGATGCTGATCTGGCGACGCATGAGGCCGTTGCGGCGGCGGCGCGTGCCGTGCTCACGGCGCGCCGAGGTCCGCGAGATCGTCAGACCGCCGGCCAGCGGCGTACCAGCTCCGAGACCCGCTCCGTCGCCGCCCGCACCGCCTCCGGACCACCACCCGCCGCGCCGGCGGCCAGCCCGACCAGGCAGGTGGTCAGCGGCGCCGCGGGGCGGGCCACCCCGTGCGCGACGTCGCGGGCAAGGTCGAGCACCAGGTCGCGATCGATCTCGCCGGCGAGCCCGAGCTCCCCGCTGACCTGACGGACCCACTCCTCGAGCGTGTTCACGCCAGCTCCCTTGCTCGCCGCAGCTCCGACTCGGTGTCGCAGTCGAACCATGGCGGGGCGCCCGCAGCCGGTGAAAGCGCCACCCGGCGTACGTCCAGGTCGGCCAACAACCGGTGCAGCGGGACGCCGACCGGCGTGGGCAGCCCTTGTACGGCGTCGCGCAAAGCGGCGGCGCGCCATGCACTCACCAGAGGCTGGTCGCGCCCGTCGGCGTCGAGGAGCAGCGCTCCATCCGCCCCGAGCCCCGCCGCGAGCAACCATCGGATGGTCTCAACCGACAGGAAGGGCAGGTCCGCTGCCAGCAGCACGACCGTCGCTGCCGAGGTCTCGGCCAGCCCGGCGGCCAGGCCGGCCGCCGGACCGCCGCCCGGGGGAGACTCCTGGGTCCAGGTGGTGACCGTCGCAGTGACCGGCCGGAACGGGCCCACCACCACTGTCCGCACGGCGTCCGGCACCGCGGCCAGCACGCGGTCCAGCATGGATACCGACCCGACCAGCTCGGCGGCCTTGTCCCGGCCTCCCAGCCGCCGGGCCGCACCGCCGGCCAGCACGACCGCGTCGTACGCCGGCAGGCTCACCCTCCGATGGCCGACATGGGCCGGTCCGGCTGCAGGAACGCCGGGTCGTCGATCCCGTGTCCCGCCCGCTTGCTCCGCAGCGCCGCCCGCCAGCGCTCGGCCAGCTCGCCGTCGTCTGCCCCGGCGCGCAGCGCGGAGCGCAGATCCGACTCCTCGCGGGCGAACAGGCAGTTGCGCACCTGGCCGTCCGCGGTCAGCCGGACCCGGTCGCAGCTCGCGCAGAACGGTCGGGTGACGGATGCGATGACGCCCACCACAGCCGGCCCGCCGTCGACCAGCCAGGTCTCCGCGGGCGAGCTCCCGCGGGACTCGACCGGGGTCAACGACCAGATCGCACCGAGTCGATCAAGGATCTCCTCGGCCGTGAGCATGCGTCGCCGGTCCCAGGCGTGCTGCGGGTCCAGGGGCATCTGCTCGATGAAGCGCAGCTGGTAGTTCGACTCGAGGCAGAACCGCAGCAGCTCGACCGCGTCGTCGTCGTTCACGCCGCGCATGAGTACGGCGTTGACCTTCACCGGGGTCAGACCGGCCGCGGCGGCCGCGCGCAGCCCGGCCAGCACGTCGGGCAGCCGGTCGCGCCGGGTCAGCGTGAGGTAGCGGGCCCGGTCGACCGTGTCCAGCGAGACGTTGACCCGGTCCAGTCCGGCGTCGCGCAGCGCACCGGCGACCCGGGCCAGCCCGAGACCGTTGGTGGTCAGTGAGAGCCCGGGACGTGGACGCAGCTCCGCGAGCCGGCCGACGAGCCCGACGACACCCGGCCGTACCAGGGGTTCGCCGCCGGTGAGCCGGACGTCGGTGACCCCCAGCCCGACCGCGATCCGCACCAGCCGGACCAGCTCGTCGTCGCTGAGCAGCTCCGGCTTCGGCAGCCAGGTCAGCCCTTCGGCCGGCATGCAGTACGTGCACCGCAGGTTGCACCGATCGGTCAGCGACACCCGCAGATCGGTGGCCACCCGGCCGTACCGGTCTGCCAACATGTGCTCAGCCTACGCCGGCGACCGCGACCGGACCTCGCGGCGGCGATCGTCAACCCTGCGCGTCCGGCCGGCCGCGTCGAGTGCCTCCAGCAGCGGTACGGCGACCCGCCGGGTCGTGCCGAGGGCCTGCCGGGCCTCGCTCAACGTGAATGGGCCCGGCAGCTGGTTGAGCCGGCGCACGGCCTCGTCGTCGGACCCAGGCAGCAGGTAGATCGTGTCTGACAACCGCAGCAGCAGGCCGGCGCGGGCGGCGGCGGCCAGAGCCGGCGGTGCAAGGTGCAGCGCGGCCAGCTCGTCGGCCTCCGCCGCGGCGAACGGCGCGCCGGAGAGCCGCTGCCGCAACCGGACCAGGCCGGCGGCCACCGCGGGCGGAAACACCGGCCCGGCGCCGGCGCCCCGGATTCGGCCCTCGTAGACCACCAGCCCGGGAGTCGCCGCCGCCAACGCGTCGAGCAGCCGCCGGTCCGGCAGCTCCAGCACCCGGCGGGCTGCTTCCGCCGGTAGCCCGCTCTCCAGCGGGTGCGCCGCCGCATGCTCGGCCACCGCCCGCTCGAGCGCGGCTCGCAGCGATGCCCAGTGCTCCGGTGCGACCAACCAGCCGCCGGCGGCGACGACCCCGGGTGGCGCCGGCGCGTCGAGGGCGAGCAGGTCGGCCGTCGCCAGCTCCGCCCGGCGGACCAGGCCGCGGCGCAGCACCTCGCCGAGCGGGCCCGGCCGGCCGTCCAGCCCGGCCAGCTGGGCTGCCCGGACGCCGGCAGCCCCGCGCCGGCGCAGCGGCGGCGGTGTCACGTCGAGCACGACCACGCCGGCCGCCACGGCATGCCGACCCGGGTCGCGCAGCAGGCCCCGGTCGCCGGGGCGCAGCGGCAGCGGGGTGGGTAGCCGGAGCCGGGCCGTGCCCGCTCCCAGGAGCCGGACCTGCACCGGTCGGGCGGCGGAGCCCACGTGCAGTACCAGCTGGGCCGGCAGATCGGCCGAGGTCCCGACCAGCCGGACGTCGACCTCCGTCGGCGTCGGCCAGGCGCCCGGCGTGACCAGTGCGGCTCCCCGGCGTACGTCGTCGAGGTCCGCGCCACGCAGGTTGACCGCCAGCCTGGCCACCGGCCCGACGGCCGTCACCCGCGACCCGGTCACCTCGAGGGCCCGCACCCGCACCGGCCGGTCGCCGGGCACGATCGCCAGCCGGTCGCCGGTGCGTACGGTGCCGGCGCCCAGGGTGCCGGTGATCACCGTCCCGCTGCCGCGGATGGTGAAGGCCCGGTCGATCCATAGCCGGACGTCGGCATCGGCGTCTGGCGCGGGCAGCCCCACGACGAGCCGGTCCAGCGCCCTCCGCAGCGCCGGCAGTCCGGCCCCGGTCTCGCCGCTGACGGCCACCGACTCCACCGCGCCCAGCGAGCTTGTCGCGATCCGGTCCAGCGCCTCCGCCGTCGCCGGCCCCGGATCGAGCAGATCGGACCGGGTGACCGCGAGCAGGCCGTGCCGGACGCCGAGCGCATCAAGGGCGGCGAGGTGCTCGGCGGACTGTGGTCGCCACCCCTCATCCGCCGCCACCACGAACAGCACCGCCGGGACCGGTCCCACCCCGGCCAGCATGTTCGGCACGAACTGCGCATGACCGGGCACGTCGACGAAGGCCAGTCGCTCCCCCGACGGCAGCTCGGTCCAGGCGAAGCCGAGGTCGATGGTCATCCCGCGCCGCTGCTCCTCGGCCCAGCGGTCGGGCT
>JBPCOB010000211.1:0-2800 GCA_051000715.1 Mycobacteriales bacterium | reverse complement strand
ACTCCTTGGATTCGGAGTCGACGACAGAGGCGTCCGACGGCTCGTCACCGTGTGCATAGTCGGCCAGCGCGCCGCGGAAGGCCTGCTTGGCGTCGGTGAGGGAGACCCGGTCCTGCGGCCGCTTCGGACCGGCCAGCGAGGGCACGATCGTGGCCAGGTCCAGCTCCAGCGTCTCGGAGAAGACCGGCTCGGCGGCCGGGTCGTGCCACAGCCCCTGCTCCTTGGCGTACGCCTCGACCAGCGCGACCTGCTCGGCCGGCCGGCCGGTCAGCTGCAGGTAGCGGACCGTCTCGTCGTCGATGGGGAAGATGGCGCAGGTGGAGCCGTACTCCGGGCTCATGTTGCCGATCGTCGCGCGGTTGGCCAGCGGCACGGCGGCCACCCCCGGCCCGTAGAACTCGACGAACTTGCCGACCACGCCGTGCCGGCGCAGCATCTCGGTGATCGTCAGGACCAGGTCGGTGGCGGTGGCGCCCTCGGGCAGCCCGCCGGCGAGCTTGAAGCCGACGACCTTCGGGATGAGCATCGACACCGGCTGGCCCAGCATCGCCGCCTCGGCCTCGATGCCGCCCACCCCCCAGCCCAGCACGCCCAGGCCGTTGACCATGGTGGTGTGCGAGTCGGTGCCCACGCAGGTGTCGGGATAAGCCTTGCCGTCGCGGACCATCACGACCCGGGCCAGGTGCTCGATGTTGACCTGGTGGACGATGCCGGTGCCCGGCGGCACCACCTTGAACTCGTCGAAGGCTCCCTGGCCCCAGCGCAGGAACTGGTAGCGCTCGAGGTTGCGGCCGTACTCGAAGTCGACGTTGCGGGCAAAGGAGTCGGGCGCGCCGGAGACGTCGGCGATCACCGAGTGGTCGATGACGAGCTCGGCCGGCGCCAGCGGGTTGATGCGGGCCGGGTCGCCGCCCAGTGCGGTCATCGCCTCGCGCATGGTGGCCAGGTCGACGACGCAGGGGACGCCGGTGAAGTCCTGCATGATCACCCGGGCCGGCGTGAACTGGATCTCGGTGGCCGGCTCAGCCGCCGGGTCCCAGCCGGCCAGCGCGCGGATGTGCTCAGCGGTGGTGTTCTTGCCGTCCTCGGTGCGCAGCAGGTTCTCCAGCAGCACCTTCAGCGAGTACGGCAGGCGCTCGGCGCCCGGCACGGCCGACAGCCGGCGGATCTCGTACTCGGCGGTTCCCATGGTCAGGGTGCCCGACGATCCGAAGCTGTCGGTGGCGGCATCGGGTGGGTTCACAGCTGGCTCCTCGGGGCGGTGGCTGGTCAACCAAACAGTACGTACGTCTTGTGTTGGGAGTCAAGTGAGGCTAGCGTCCGGCCCATGATTCACCACGTGCAGCTGTGCATGCCCCGGGCACAGGAGGCCGCGGCGCGCGGCTTCTACGCCGGCGTCCTCGGGCTCGCGGAGGTCCCGAAGCCGCCGGCGCTCGCCCGCCGCGGAGGTGCGTGGTTCCGCGGCGCCGGTATAGAGCTTCACCTCGGAGTCGACGATGACTTCCGCCCGGCCGGCAAGGCCCACCCCGGCCTCCTGGTCGATGACCTCGACGACCGCGCTGCGCGCATCGTCGGCGCCGGCGGTCCGGTGACGTGGGATGACGGTTTTCCGGGGATGCGTCGCTTCTATACCGCCGACCCGTTCGGCAACCGGTTGGAGTTCCTTCAGCCGGCGACCTGAGCCGAATCAGCGGCTGGTTCTGCCAAGATGGCGTCATGTGCGGCCTGCTTACGTTTGTCAGCGCCCGCGGTGAGGCGGCGCCTCACCGCGATGCGATCGCCGGCGCCCTGGAGGAGATCCACCACCGCGGCCCCGACGAGACCGGCGTCACGGTCGCCGGCGACGACGTCGTCTTCGGATTCAAGCGGCTGTCGATCATCGACGTGGACAAGAGCCACCAGCCGCTGGAGTACGCCGACGGCCGCTACCTGTTGACGTTCAACGGCGAGATCTACAACTACTTGGAGCTGCGAGCCCAGCTGATCGCCGAGGGGGCGACGTTCGCCACCGACGGCGACAGCGAGGTCATCCTCGCCGCATATCACCACTGGGGGCCGGAATCGGTCACCCGACTGCGTGGGATGTTCGCTTACCTGATCTGGGACGGCCAGGAACGCCGACTGTTCGGCGCCCGCGACCCCTTCGGTATCAAGCCGCTGCACGTGCTGGAAACCGGCGACGGCGTGTACTTCGCCAGTGAGAAGAAGGCGCTGATGCCCTTCCTGGACGCCACCAGCGACGGCTTGGACACCGAGGCGCTCCAGCACTATCTGACTTTGCAGTACGTCCCGGAGCCGGCGACCCTGCACGAACGCATCCGCAAGGTGGAGAGCGGCATGTCGGTGACCTGGACGCCCGGCGGTCAGTTGACGTACTCGCGCTACTTCACGCCCGGGTTCGCGCCGGCACCGGCCGACGACCCCGACAAGCTCTATCGCCGGATCCGAGAGGCGCTCGAGGAGTCGGTGCGGCTGCACCTGCGCAGCGACGTACCGGTGGGCGCCTTCCTGTCCAGCGGTATCGACTCGACGGGCATCGTCGCGCTGGCAAAGAAGCACAAGCCGGACATCTTGACGTTCACGGTGGGCTACGACGTCGAGGGCTATTCCGAGATCGACATTGCCCAGCAGTCCGCCCGCTGGCTCGACGTCACCACGATCCCCACGATGGTCGACGCCCAGCAGATGATGGACGCGCTGCCGCGCATCGTCTGGCACCTCGATGATCCGGTTGCCGATCCGGCTCTCGTGCCGCTCTATTTCGTCGCCGAGGAGGCGGCCAAGCACGTCACCGTCGTGC
>JBPCOB010000210.1:0-2629 GCA_051000715.1 Mycobacteriales bacterium | reverse complement strand
CGCGTGCCGGCGCTGTCGCTGAGGCTGGGCGTGGGCGGGCGATCGCGATCGAGCTGCGCGAGGCGGCGGCCCTGCTCGACAGCCTGACCATCGGATCGGCGTCTCGATGAGCGCGGCGACGATCAGTGCGCCGATCGCTTGCCCGCATGGTGCGCGACCACGGAGCACGAGTGGGGCGAGGGCACCGGCCCCTGGACGGTCATCGCGCTGCCGCGGTCGGCGTGAATGGTCAGCTGATCGGGGCCGATGCCCTGCTTGGCGCAGGTCTGGCGGATCAGCACCTCGGCCATGGCCGCGGATTCTCGGCTGACGACCATCCAGCCCACCAGGTAGCGGGAGAAGATATCCAAGATCACGTACAGGTTAGTAGTACGTCCACTTCGCCGGGCCGCGCAGCTTGGTGATGTCCCACGACCACACGGCGTTCGGCGTGGTGGCGACCAGCTCCGGTTTCACGGTGGCCGGGTGGGTGGCCTGCCGGCGCCGCTCGCCCGTCTCCCGGCACGGCCCAGCAGCCGGTAGAAGGCGGAGATCGACCCGAGGTAGACGCCCTCTTCGAGCAGCGCGGCCCACACCTCGCCCGGCGCCATGTTGGCGAACTGGTCGCTGTGCAGCGCATCGAGGATCACCTGCTGTTCGGCGGCGCTCAGCGCCCGCGGCTGCGCCCGGTCGCGGTGCGCGATAGGCGCCGGCCGCGCCGGTGCCGGGCTGTGCCGGTGGCGGCGGTAGTAGCTGGCCTGCGCGGTGCCGAGCGCTTCGCACGCGGCCCGCACACCGACCGTCGGGGCGAGTTCGGCGGCAGCTGCGTCGGTCACGTGCTCGACCCATTCGCGGGCTCCGCGCTCTCGGAGATCGTCTCCAAGAGCGCGTGCAGTTTTGCCTGCACATCCACCACGAAGCGGGCCTTGGCCAACTCCTGCTCCAGTTGCCGCTTGTCCGCCTCCAGCCGGGCGATCCGTTCGGCCTGCGGGTCACACCGCGGCCGCCCCCGCGGCTGGGCCAAGCCGGCCAGCGCGCCGGCATCACGCGCCCGGCGCCAGTCCACGATGTGGCTGGAATACAGGCCCTCGCGGCGCAGCAGCGCACCCTTCTCACCGTCTGCAGCGGCGTCGTACGCGGCCAGCACCTCCAGCTTGTACCGCGCGGTGAACGTGCGCCGCCGAGCCCGCTCGGGCACCTCCGGATCCGGACGTTGCCTTTCAGCGCCAGACACCCGACCAGGATCTGCGATCCGATCGTTCGGTCGGGGCGGTTCATGTCGCCGGTGGTGACTACCAAGGGAACGCAGACTGTCTTGGGTTGACACCGGGCGAGGCTTGTCAGGGTCCAGGGGCGGGCCTGGCGGCTGTGGTCGGTCGTTTGGGTCGTCGTCAAGGGGGATCCGCAGCCGGATCTGGACGTGGCAGCCGGTGACGTGGACCTCCTCGACGATGAGGCGGAGCAGCGTCTGTCGCTGGTCGAAGTCGAGGGCGTCGATGACGGCCAGGACGCGGTGGGCGAAGTGGCCCACGCGCCGGCGGAGTTGGTTGTCGCGGGTCAGATCGTGGCGTTGCGCGGCGAGGTCGTCGCGGCGTTGTTCGAGCTCGCGGCGGCGGTGCTCGACCTCGGTGGCGCGGCGTTGGAGGTCGGGCAGCTCGACGAACCCGGCCTGGTAGAGGTCCTGGAGGCGGCGGCGTTCGGCGTTGGCCCCGTCGAGCTTGCGGTCCAGTCGGGTCAGTTCGGCGCCGAGTAGCTCGTCGTCGGCCGCAGGGGCGCGCACCGCGAGCGCCTGCTCGCCGGCGGTGAGGACCTCGGGGCGCAGCAAGGCGGTTCGGACCTGGTCGAAGACGAACGCGTCGAGGGTGTCGGAGCGGATGTTGCGTTCGGTGCAGCGTCGGTCGCTGCCGCCGGCCTTGATCGGGTCGTGGTTGCGGCAGTAGTAATATCGGTGCCAGGTGCCGTTGCGCCCGCGCATCTTGTGACAGTTTGCGCCGACCCGGCAGACCCCGCACTTGACCAGGCCGCGGAGCAGCCATTGGCCGGGTTCGACCCGGCGGGGACTCCATTGGCTGTTGTCTCGGCTGACCCGTTTGGCGGCCTCGAAGGTGTCCTCGGTGAGGATGCGGGCACGGCGATTTCGATCCATTCCTCGCGGGGGCGGGGAACTTGCTTGCTGCGCCGGCCGGGTGCAGGTCGGGGACGGCCTCGGTTGGCCTCGCCGGATCGCTGCACGAGTACAGCGACAACTTCTGCGAAAGGGCTCGGCCGGCTCGATCAGGGGGCGGCACAGAGCCGGACCTGTTGGACGGTCGGTGGAATGCCTACCCCTGTCGGGCGCACCATCAGGCGTTGCGGCGCCGGAGTCGCAGCCAAGGGTCGCGGCGGCAGCGCAGGAAATGATCAGTGTGCTGGCTGCACCGCGTTGATCGTCGCTTCCAGTTGCTGGACATGAGCGGCCTTGTGCTTCAACACATACCGGTCGAGGAAACGTCGCAACGGCTCCGGTCCGTACTTCCGGTTGCTCCCGATGCGATCGAGGTCTGCGGTCCGTACCCCGTCGAGACTTGCGGCGAGAGTGTCAAGCGCGGTGTCCAGAGCCGTACGTAGCTCCTCCAGTTGACGCCCCTTGGCGAGCGCGATGGCCGCAAGG
>JBPCOB010000209.1:0-7271 GCA_051000715.1 Mycobacteriales bacterium | reverse complement strand
CCTTGCGGCCATCGCGCTCGCCAAGGGGCGTCAACTGGAGGAGCTACGTACGGCTCTGGACACCGCGCTTGACACTCTCGCCGCAAGTCTCGACGGGGTACGGACCGCAGACCTCGATCGCATCGGGGGCAACCGGAAGTACGGACCGGAGCCGTTACGACGTTTCCTCGACCGGTATGTGTTGGAGCACAAGGCCGCTCATGTCCAGCAACTGGAAGCGACGATCAACGCGGTGCAGCCAGCACACTGATCATTTCCTGCGCTGCCGCCGCGACCCACGGCTGCGACTCCGGCGCCGCAACGTCTGATGGTGCGCCCGACAGGGGTAGGGAGTCCACCGACCGTCCAACAGGTCCGGCTCTGTGCCGACCCTTGATCGAGGCGTCCTCGCAAAACACCCCGTCGAGGTAGAAGGTGTCGAGCACGCTGCCCACCACCGCGTCGGGTTCGGCTGAGAACCGAGTGGTTGGCATCCGGCGCCACCTCTCTGCGTCCGCTATTTCACATTCCTCAAACTACGCGTGCCTTCTGCTATGCAGAAGGGGCGCCCGTTCATCAGAAGATCGCCAGCGGGTTCACGGGCGAGCCGGTACCTCCGGGCAGCGCCAGCGGCGCTGCGGTGAAGAGGAACTCATAGCGCCCCGTCTCGGCGCACACGCCGGCCAGTTCCTCCACCCGGCAGTAGTCGAGCAAGACCAGCCCCATCGCCGGAATGCCGATCTGATGGAGCAGGAGCGGGAAGCCGGTGGTGCTGGACGCGGCATCGTGGTGGGAATCGGCCGGAAGCAGGCCGAGGATACGGGCGCCTGCCTCGGCCAAGTGCTCTGGAGCGTCACCGGCGTACACCGCGACCTCTCGCTCGTGCAGCCAGGCGACCGCGTCCGGTCCCGGTCCGGAACCCAGCGGGCTAGGCCCGCACGCGTCGGCACGCGCCTCGGCGCCGACCCGAACGACGAGAACGTCCCCGCGACCGACGTGCACCCGGCCGTGCCGCTCCGCGACCTCCAGCTGGCCAGCGGTGATCAGATGATCGGACTCCAGCCAGTCGACGCCCAGTGCGGCCGCGACATCGAGCAGCACTCCACGCGAGACGATGCCGTCGCGCTGCGCGAACACCGAGCCGTGACGCAGACCCTCCTCCGTCGCGACATCGTCGAACGCCCGGTCGTTGTAGGCGCGGCCGTGCCGGCTGCCGATGTGGCTGACGGAGTCGAGGTGGGTGAGCCCGTGCTGATGAATCTCCAGGCCGAGGTAGTCGCCGGCGCTTGGCGGGCCACGGAGCGGATTGTCCGGGACGTTCCAGTAGAGCATCCGGTGGTCCACCTGCTGGGGTCGCGCGGCGGTCGCCCGGATGCGGAGCGGGTGTGCCATCGAGACGACTTTCCCGTCCTGCACGAGAGCGGCCGCCGACCGGCGCTTGTGCGGCGTGATGAAGTTCAGGGTCCCCAGCTCGTCGTCGGCGCCCCATCGACCGACGTTTGAGACCCGCATGAACAGCCCGTCGAGCTCCTCGTCAGTCCAGTCGTCGCCCGTCTTGAGCGTCACCCAACCACCTGACCGCGGTCGCGGACGTCGTACGGCCGGGGGAACGACCACGGCTGGAACCGGAAGAACGCTGGATCGGTGATCCGATCGTTGGGCAGCGCGACGAGCCCGCGCTGCAGGTTGGCGGCGGTGGCGTTGAGGGTGTCCGGGTCGAGGCGCGGCCAGCTGCCCGACTCGACGCGCTCGATCAGCGCGTGGAGGGCCGTCAGCGTCTCGGCCGCGGTGAACGTGCAGTGACCGCCGCGGTGGACGAACAGCTGCCTGAGCAGGTCCGCCTGCCCGGCCCAGCCGACCACATCTGCGTACGCCGTCATGTTGTCGGGCGTTACGAGCCCGTCCCCATCTGTGTGCACCGCCAGCACGGGCACGTCGCCGAGGTCGCCGGAGAACACGATGTGCCGCTCCAGGTAGGAGACCGCATCCGGGTCGGCGTCCACGCGCTCAGCCGAGGCCAGCCGGCTCAGGTCGGTGGACAGGTCGAGCCGGGCCTCCTCGTACAGCGTCTGCACCTGCCCCCGGTTGATCGATCGTGCGAGCAGGCTGGCGTAGTCGACGCCGGTGTTCCAGGAGAAGTTTCCGCCGGCCTGCCGTTCGACCTGCGCCCTGGCCACGAAGTAGACGAAGAAGCCGGGTTCATCGAACCAACGCAGCTGGTTGTCCAGTCGGGAGGTGACGTCCTCGGCCGCCGGCTCTTCAGCGGAGCCATCGTCGCGCCAGCCCGGAATGTTCCCGATCGCTGCCGCCAGCGCCAGTCGGGCCCTGCCCCGCGGTGTCGCCGCCGCCTCCTCGAGGACGGAGTACGCGAGCCGGAGATTCGCCTCCGGGTCGCGGATCCGTACCAACTGCAGGTCGCTGGTCGGCGCCAGCAAGGTCTTGACGACGAACGCGATGTCCAACTCGCGGTTGTGGATCGCCACAGCTCCGGCCAGGTTGCCGCACAGCGGCAGTGCTCCGGACAATCGCTCCGGCATGAGCTGGACGAGTCCGGCGGTCATGATCCCGCCGATCGAAGGTCCCCAGGCGATGGTGTGCCGCGGCGAGGTCACGGCACGGTCGAACTCCTCCAGCAGAGGAACCTGATCGGCGAACAGCCGCTCCAGCGGCCAGAAGATCGTGTTCGCCGAGCCGGCCAGCGCGTATCCCTGCTGCAGCAGGTGAGCAAGAAGCGGTTCACCGGACTCCCAGGGCGGTTCGCCTTCATCCCGCGGCAACGGTCGGCAGCTGAGCAGGAGGATGCCGTTCCACTTGTCGGGGACCTCGATCAGATACTGCGACCCGCTCGGCAGCACTCCCTGTTGTCTGGTGAGCTCCACGGGCACTCCCTCTTGGCAGAACGTGCTTCTGCTATGCAGACGCTAGGCCGAATCGTGGCGGCGAACAAGCCCCCGATCGCGGAGGATATGATGCGGCGATGCCAGGGGCGGAGCGCACGGCGCGACCTCCCGCGACGGTTGGGGGCGCGAAGCCTCGGTACCCGATCAACTCCGTGGACAACGCCCTCCGGCTGCTGCTGATGTTCCGCGACCACAGGCTGATCGGAGTGGCCCAGGCGAGTGAGCAGCTCGGCGTTGGCCGCTCGACTGCCCATCGACTGCTGGCGATGTTGCAGGCGCGTGAGCTGATCCGACAGGACCCGGCCACGAAGGCGTACACCTCCGGTCCGGCACTGGTCGACATCGGGCTGTCGATCGTGCGCCAGATGGACATCCGGCAGCATCTGCGTCCGGTCTTGGAACAGCTGAGCAGAACGCTGGGCGAGACCGTTCATCTGATGGTTCTCGACGAAGCGTCGGCGCTCTTTCTGGATAGCGTCGAGAGCTCGAAGGCCCTGCGCACCAGTTCTCGG
Organism: Mycobacteriales bacterium; assembly: GCA_051000715.1. Lineage (GTDB taxonomy): Bacteria > Actinomycetota > Actinomycetes > JALYNC01 > JALYNC01 > JBPCOB01. The sequence continues at coordinate 3,880 of JBPCOB010000209.1, read as the reverse complement.
GTAGGAAGAGCATACCCAGCTCACACGACGTCGGGTGGCAAGGCGCTGCTGGCTGAGTTGCCCCCGGCTCGATTGGCCGAGCTGTACCCGTCGGACCGGCTGGCCCGGCTGACGCCACGCTCGATCACCACCCGCAGCCGGTTGATGCGTGAACTGGAACAGGTGCGCGTGCAGGGTTATGCGACCAACTGCAGCGAGAGCGAGCCGGACATCGCCGCCGTCGCGGTGGTCGTCCGGAATGCGTTCGGCGAGCCGCGGGCCGCGATCGCGCTTTCGGCGCCACTGCTGCGGCTGGACACCTCGAGGATGCCGGCCGTCGCCAAGACGATGGCCGGCGTCGCCGCGCGGGCATCCACTGACCTGGCCTAAGCGATCAAGCGGGCGCGGAGAAGCGTCGCAGCACGTTCTCGGTGATTCGCGAGATGTTGTTGACGTAGCCATTGTGTGACAGGGCGCCGCAATAGGCGATCGAGCCGACCGAGAACACCGCACCACCGTTCGTCGTTTCGAAGCACACCATGTCGCATCGCATGGCCTCGTGCCGGTCGAGGGTTGTACCGGCGACGTGTACGGGGTGCTGATGTTCATAGGTCGGGGAGAACTCGCCCGCGCTGGCCACGATCAGGGCGTGCGGCGGTGTTCCCAGGTATCTGTCGGCGCAGTCGATCTCGAACCCGGCGGCCCCTCCCATCGTCAGGCCGAAGTCCCCGATCAGCTCCTCGTCGACACCGTCAAACATCCATGCAGCGCGCGGGTCGAAGCTGTCCGGCTGTCGGCGGTACGGCGATGAACGGTCGAACCCCTGCGCGATCGAGCCAACGCCGAGGAGAAGATGTGGCGATCTGCCACGCTCACGCCACGGTCCCCCGAGTTCGCCTGTCGTGCTGTGGTACCGCTCGCCCGCGGTTGCCGTACGGATCCCGTCGCCGCCGCGGCGAACCTCGAGCACGTGCCTGCGCAGCGGGTCGAATGTCGTCGCCCAGGTGAGCCCGTTTCCCCCTAGATACATCAGCCGCCCGCCGTTGTCCAGGTAGGCGTGCAGCCCGTCGAGCATGGTCCCGGACCAGTATTCCGGATGGCTGCCGGTGAGCACCGTCCGGTATTGGCCCAGCAACCCAGCGCCCTCCCGGTCGAGATCCTCGTCAGTGGCGACGTCGAACTCGAAGCCCTTGGCGGCAAGCCAATCGACCAGGTAGAGGTCGGCATTGAACTGGTGCGGGGCGCCGTGCTTGTCCAGAATGTCGAAGTTCACGCCTGGTCTCAAGTTCACGATCGGCCGCAAGGCGGAGGAATAGAAGACCGCGCTCCCGTCAGCATGGAAGTGGTACAGACCCAGCACGCCGCGCTCCGCGGCGAAGGGCTCGCGGAAGTTGGCATACGCCAAATACGAGTTCGTCGGCACCAGAAAGAGGACCGGTGCGATCGCTCGGCGGCCCTTCGGGCGGAGGAAGAACGGCACGTGGTAGTCGGTCCCCTCCGCCGTCAGCTTCGCCGCGTAGACCCCGCTGCCCAGGTCGGTGGGAACGGTCAACTCGAAAGCTACCTCCCAGCCGCAGTCCTCCAGGTCGTCGTCATGGAAGTGCAGTGCCGCATGGGTTTCGGGAGCGCGCGGCCACGCCCGCTCCCCGCCAACGAACAGGTGACCGCTCATCCCCCGGGCCGGCAGGTTGACAGCGTGACCGTCTAGCCCGCCGCCGGACACGTCGCGCACTCGGTCGGTCGCCGTGTCCAATGCGAAGTCCCAAGCCGCTCGAAGCGGTATGCCTTCCGGGAGCCGGTCCCCGGCGGCATGTCGTTCAAGCATGTCGGGTCCGAGCAGTGCGCCATAGACGGCCGGTGCCTCGATCTTGCCGTTGTAGTGACCGTAACCAGCAGTCCGGCCACCGACGTCGGCACCGGGCCACACCGCCATCAGGAAAGGTGCCCCGGAATCGTCAGCCGTCGGGCGATTGACCTCGCGCTCGACGACGACATCGGTGGAGTCGACGGGCCAGAGCGGGTGGGGACGCTGCATGAGCAGGACCGACCCCGTCACCGGGTCGAAGGCGGCAGCGACGAAGTACCATTGCCCGGCGCGAAGGGCGGCGCCGCTCGACACGCGCTGTATCCCGGTTGCCCGTCCGCCCAGCCACAGCCCAAGTTCGCCCCGGCCGTCGATCAACAAGCCGTAGCCGATGTTCTCCTCGCGCGACCACTTCGTCAGCAGCCCCTGCACCCCTTTCTGGGGGGTGGTCGGCATGATCCACGCTGTCAGTGTGAGGCTGCCGCCCGCGCGCAACGCCTCCGCGTCGGGCACGAGGACGGAGGACCCAAGCGGGTACGTCTCGGACCGACCGGCGTACTCACCGGCTATTGCCGTCGCCACCGGCTGCTCTTTCAGGCCCGGTGCGCCGGGGCGATCGTCACCATGGATGAGCCGCACGATCTCGGCGTGGTACGCCGGATGCTGGCAACTGACGCGGAACCGGACCCGCTCGCCGGGAGCGACGCTCCAGGGTTCGGCGTAGCCGACCACCGGAAGATCGCTTCGCGCCGACGGCGCTGTGCCACTGGAGGAGGTGCCATTGGGCGACGCCGGGGCCATGCTGTCCTCATCGTCGGAGGGTGTCGATCACCATACTGCAGAATAAGTTTCTGTTACGTGGTTAGCGTCGGCGAACTTCACCCCGGCGCTGGCCGGCGGCCGGTCGTCGTACAGCACCGTGCAGCCGGCCGCGGTCAGCTCCGCGGCTAGCCGGTCGGCCACCTCCCGCACCGCCGCATCCTTCCCCGCTGGGAGCAGGTGCACGTCGGCCGGTGCCACCACCGCCGGCCAGCACAGGCCGAGCTCGTCGTGGGTCGACTCCGCGAGCGCGGCCACCGCCCGGACACCCCGATGCCGTAGGAGCCCATCGTCACGACGCCCCGCTTGCCGTGCTCGTCGAGCACCCGCAGGTCCAGCACCTCGGCGAACCACCGGCCGACTTGGAAGATGTGTGCTACCTCGATGCCGCGGACGAGTTCCCGCGGGCCGGAGCCGTCTGGGGCCAGGTTGCGAGCGCGGATCTCGGCCGTCTCGATGGTGCCGTCCCGGACGAAGTCCCGCAGACCAGATCCGCGACCTGCCGGCCAGGCTCGTTCGCGCGGTGGCCCAGCGGGTGCCAGGCGCGACCCGCAGGAACCGCTCGTCGGGCACGGCCACCAGGATGTCGATGGTCGGCGTCCGGGGTGTCGACAACCCGGGCGGACGGCAGGCCGTCGTACGGAACCGGTTGCGGCGCGATGGTTCTGAACAGCTCCTCGTGGGTCGGGGCCAGCAGGTGCTCGGCACAGGAGCTACCTGGTGGTCCTGAACAACACCACCACCGGCAGCAACTCGGTGGGCGCGACCGCGGCCCGACTGGCCGACCAGCACCACGGCACGGTCGGCTTCGTCTACCAGGCGGCGCTACGAGGATTCGCCACAAGGATGAGCGAGCCCGACGCCCGCCGACTCGCCGCCGACCCGGCCGTCGCCTACGTGCAGCAGAACCAGGTGCTCAGCATCGCCGGGCGGCAGACCAACCCGCCGTCGTGGGGACTGGACCGCATCGACCAGCGCGACCTGCCGCTGAGCAACTCCTACAACTACCCGAACACGGCCTCGACCGTGCACGCCTACATCATCGACACCGGCATCCGCTTCACCCACGAGACCTTCGGCGGGCGGGCCACCTCCGGCATCGACACCATCGACAACGACAACGACGCCACCGACTGCAACGGCCACGGCACGCACGTCGCCGGCACCGTCGGCGGCTTGGAGTACGGCGTGGCCAAGGGCGTCCAGCTCGTGGGCGTGCGGGTGTTGAACTGCGCGGGCAGCGGCACCACCGACCAGGTGGTGGCCGGGATCGACTGG
>JBPCOB010000208.1:0-6079 GCA_051000715.1 Mycobacteriales bacterium | reverse complement strand
AGCGAGCTGTTCGGTCTCCCGGTGGCCAACTCCAGCCTGTACGACGGCGCGACCGCACTGGTCGAGGGAATGATCATGTGCATTGCCGGGACCCGCCGTCGCCGGGTCGTGGTGGCTGGCGGCCTGGACCCGCGTTACCAGGAGATCTTGGCGACCTACGCGCCCGGGCTGAATGCCGAGCTGGTGGCGGCACCGGTCGACGCCTCTGGCGCGCTGGACCATGCCCGGACGGCCGAGCTGACGCCGGACGCGGCTGCCGTGGTCGTGCAGCACCCGAATGCGGTCGGCGTGCTGGAGGGCATCCCGGCGCTGGCCGGACTGGCCCATGACGCGGGTGCCCGGCTGCTGGTCGCCTTCGACCCGCTCCTCGCCGGCGTACTCGAGCCCCCGGGCCGGCTCGGAGCCGACATCGTGGTCGGCGACGGGCTCTCGCTGGGCAACGCGATGAGCTTCGGCGGACCGGGCGTGGGGCTGCTCGCCTGTTCGGAGGCCGACGTACGCCGGCTCCCCGGCCGGCTGGTGGGGGAGACCCTCGACAGCGAGGGACGGCGCGCCTATGTGCTGACCCTGCAGGCTCGCGAGCAGCACATCCGCCGGGAGAAGGCCACCTCCAACATCTGCACCAACCAGTCGCTCAACGCACTGGCGACCGCCGTCTACTTCTCTTGGCTGGGCCCCCGCGGTCTGGTGGAGGTGGGGGAGGCCTGCCTGGCCGGCGCGGCATACGCCCGCCAGCGGCTGGCCGAGGTGGCCGGGGTCGAGCTGGCTCATCCGGAGGCCCCGGTCGGCAAGGAGTTCGCGCTGCGGCTGGCCGACCCGGTCGGTACCGCGACCTCGCTGGCCGGTCGTGGCTACCTCGTCGGTCCGGTGCTCGAGCTGGGGGCGGAGCGGCTGCTGCTCGTGGCAGTGACCGAGGAACGCACCCGCGACCAGATCGACGGGTTGGCCGAGGTCCTGTCCGTCGTACTGGCCGGCAGCGGTACGCCGGGGGCAGTGGCATGACCGACACCACGTCCGAGGACGCCGTCGGCACACTGACCGGAGCCGGTGCCGGTACACCGCAGGCGGAGGCGCTGGTTTTCGAGCGGTCCCGGCCCGGCCGCCGCGCGTCCACGCTGCGCGCCACCGGCATCGCAGCCGCCGGCGCGGGGGAGCGGGTGCCGGCGGCGCTGCGTACCACCGCCGTACCGCTGCTACCCGAGCTGGCCGAGCGCGACCTGGTCAGCCACTACACCAGGCTGGCGCACCGGAACTTCTCGATCGACGAGGGGTTCTACCCGCTGGGGTCCTGCACGATGAAGTACAACCCCAAGGTGGCCGAGGTGGTGGCGGCGCTGCCCGGCTTCGCCCGGGTGCACCCGGCCCAGCCGGTCGACCAGACTCAGGGAATCCTCGAGCTGTTGTGGTCGCTGGAGCAGGGGCTGGCGACGCTGACCGGAATGGACGCGGTCACCTTCCAGCCGGCTGCCGGTGCCTCCGGTGAGCTGACTGGGCTGATGGTGATCCGGGCGGCGTTCGAGGCGGGCGGCGACCGGCGGCAGCGCGTGATCATTCCGGACGCCGCGCACGGCACGAACCCGGCATCGGTACGGCTGGCCGGCTACGACGTGGCCGAGGTGCCGTCGGACGCCAACGGCCTGGTGGACCTCGGGGCGCTGGACAAGCTGCTCGACTCCGACGTGGCCGCGCTCATGCTGACCAACCCCAACACGCTGGGGCTCTTCGAGCGCAACATCGCCGAGATCGCCCGGATGCTGCACGGCGTCGGCGCGAAGCTCTACTACGACGGCGCGAACTTCAACGCGATCCTCGGTCGGGCCCGCCCCGGCGACATGGGCTTCGACGTCGTTCACATGAACCTGCACAAGACCTTCGCCACCCCGCACGGCGGCGGGGGACCGGGTTCGGGGCCGGTGGCGGTGACCTCGGAGCTGGCGGCGTACCTGCCCGGACCGCGGCCGGTCCGCCGCGATGACGGCAGCTTCGGCTGGCACCGCGACCCGCAGTCCATCGGCCGGGTCCACGGCTGGCACGGCAACATCGGCATCGACGTCCGGGCGTACTCCTACCTGATCAGTCTGGGCGGCGACGGCCTGCGGGCGGTGTCCGAACGGGCGGTCCTCAACGCCAACTACCTGCTCGCCTCGCTCACCGACGACTACGACCTGCCCTACCCCGGGCCGGTGATGCACGAGTTCGTGCTGTCCGCCCGCCGGCAGAAGCGCCAGCACGGCGTACGGGCCCTGGACCTCGCCAAGGGGCTCATCGACCGGCGGATCCACCCGATGACGGTCTACTTCCCGCTCATCGTGGAGGAGGCGATGATGATCGAGCCGACCGAGACCGAATCGAGGGAGACCCTCGACGAGTTCGCCGCGGTGATGCGGGAGTTCGCCCGGCTGGCTGAGACGAACCCGCAGGCGCTCAAGGCCGCGCCGGTCAGCGCGTCGGTGCGCCGGGTGGACGAGACGCGGGCTGCCCGGCAGCTGATCCCACGGTGGCGGCCACCGCAAGCCTGAGCCGCCGCAAAGGGGACCGAGGCTAGGCAGCGCTCGGGGTGAACCGTGAGGGGCCGGCCGGCCGGCGAGGGCCGATCATCCGGCCGTCCGGCAGCAGCTCGCCGGTGTCGTCGAAGAACACGACGCCGTTGCAGAGCAGGCTCCATCCTTGTTCGGGATGGCCGGCCACCACCCGGGCGGCGTCGCGGTCAGGGGCATCCGCGCCGGGGCAGGGCGGAGAGTGCCAACAGGTCATGGTGCCTCCGTCGCATCGACGGTCGAGAAGTGCGCGGGACTTGGGGGCGGTCTCTTGCTGAGCAGTGTCGGCAGGCAGGAGTCAATCCACATAATCCATAACGCCCGTTGTGGACACGGACATGCCGGCCGGCTTACCGGTTAACAACCTGACAACAACTCAGGTTCGTCCCCGCTCCTGCTCCCGGTTCAGTGTCGGCGGCCGGGTCACCCAGTCGGCCTGCAGCACCGGCCAGCCAGCGGCTCGCAACGTGTCGCACACGGCAGGGTCGTCGTCGACCACGACCGCCACGGTGGCCTCGCCACCCAGCCGCCGTAGCAGCGCCGGCTTGGCCATCCGGGCCGGCCGGCGGTCGCCGTCCCGACGCATGAGCAGCCGGCCGGGCGGCAGGGCATGCTGGCCGAGCCAGGACTCGGTGTCGGCACGGGTGCGCTCCGGCCGGCCGGTCAGGTAGACGATCTCGTGCTCGCGCGCCAGCTCCTGGGCGAGCGCCAAGCCGACCTCCAACGGCGGGTCGGCGGGAATACCCGCGAAGAACCCGTCCCAGTTCTTGGGCGAGCGCTCGAGGAAGTGCAGGCGGTGCCGCACGTCGGCCAGCACGCCGTCGATGTCCAGCACGGCGATCGGTCGCGGTGGCGGCACGCCAGAAAACCTCTCACGCCGCGGGGCAACCTGCGGCACGATGCCGAGCATGAGCAGTCGCTGGTACACCGTCGTCATCGACGCGAAAGATCCTGCTGCGCTGGCGCGCTTCTGGGCCGCCGTCTTCGACTACGAGGTTGTGTACGAGGCGTCGGACGAGGTCGTGATAGCGCAGGACGAGGACACCTATCCCGCACTGGTCTTCGTGCCGGTGCCGGAGAACAAGACGGTGAAGAATCGACTGCACATCGACCTCAACCCGGACGACCGCGACGCCGAGGTCGACCGGCTGATCGGTCTCGGTGCCCGCCGGGTCGACGTCGGCCAAGGCGACGACAAGACGTGGGTCGTGCTCGCCGATCCGGAGGGCAACGAGTTCTGCGTCCTGCGTGCCCGCGAGCAGTGAGTTTGGGAGCGACGAACGACGGTATGACTTGGGTATGAGCACTAGTGGCAAGATCGCGGTTTCGCTACCTAGAGACCAGATCGAGGCGGCTCGGCGCGCTGTGGCGGAAGGTCGCGCGGCAAGCGTGTCAGCGTATGTCTCGGACGCACTGGCGCACCGCGAGCGCACCGAGTCACTAACCGCGCTGGTGGCCGAACTCATCAGTCAGCATGGTGAGCCGTCCGCGGAGGACTACGCGTGGGCGGATGAGGTCCTGGGGCTGTCTCAGTGAGGGGCGTCACGCTGGACACTGGAGCGTTGATCGGGCTCGATCGCGGTGACACGCGTGTCACCGCCCTGTTGCAACGCATCGCGACCGAACCTGATGCCGTCGTCAGCATCCCGGCCGGTGTCGTCGGGCAGGCGTGGCGCGGTGGCCAACGCCAAACGCGGCTGGCCAGCCTGCTCTCCGCCCCCGAGACCTCGGTGGTACCGCTGGACCACCAAACGGCTCGGGCGGTCGGCGTGCTGTTAGGTCGCGCGGGTGCACGGGACGTCGTGGACGCCAGCGTGGTGATATGCGCGCGAGAGCGCCGCCAGGCAGTCATCACGAGCGATCCAGCAGATCTGAAATACCTTGATCCGCATCTACCCGTACGAGCAGTGTGACGATTGCGGCCCTCAGCCCGCTCCTGGTGAACCAGATACGCCCGCTGCTACCTCGAGCGAGGTTGGCGTTCACGGCAGGTCGACGACCTCGAGGACCGCGGTTCTCGGCGCGCCGGCGAGCGCAGGAGCGGGGTGTGACGAGGCCCAAACCTCTTCTGCAGGAAGTGCAGGAACGACGCGGCGTGGTCGGCGGTGTCGCAGTCGAGGTCGATGACGACGTACTGTGCGTCGTCGACTATTGGCAGCACCAGGCGGCGCCCGGCCGCACTGTGGCACTCACGCACCGGATAGCTGCGGGGCTCCGGCCAACCGGGGCCTTCGACGGGCTCGGTGTGACCGGCCAGCGACGCGTCGGTCAGACCCCCGACGACCTCGCGGACGGTGGACATCCGGGCGCGGCGCAACTCGAGGACTGCATCGAGCGACGGCCGTAAGTCCACCCCTGCTGGGCGCTCCACCGGTACTCCCGCGGCAGGTTGCACCGGCGAGCTTGGCTTCGCTGCTCGCCTGATGGTGGCGTACGAACGACTGCCGGGGTCACCGGGTGAGCGGTCAACTTGACGTAATGCTCATTATCGGCGTTGCGAGGCGATGACCGTCGCGGTCACGCATGTCTTGCATCCGTGGACAACCTCGGTGGCCGCTGGGGCGTCAACGTTCGTGTAACAGTGGGGCAACAGTTTGCTCAGTCGGACGATGTTCGCGCCGATGGGCCGGCCGGCAGGGAATCCTGCACCCAACTCGCTCGTTGTCCGTGCAGATCCTTTCTACCGCCCGGGGAGGCAACATCATGGGCGAGCGTGTGCTACGAGGCACCCGCCTCGGTGGCGTGAGCTACGAGACTGACCGCAACACCGATCTGGCGCCGCGCCAGCAGGTGAGTTATGACTGCCCGCACGGCCACTCCTTCGGCGTACCGTTCGCGGTCGAGGCCGAGGTCCCGGCGACGTGGGAGTGCCGCGTCTGCGGCGCCACGGCGCTGATGCGCGATGGGGAGGAACCGGAGGCCAAGAAGGGCAAGCCGGCCCGCACGCACTGGGACATGCTGATGGAGCGGCGCACCACCGAGGACCTCGAGGAGGTTCTGGCCGAGCGGCTCGCGGCCCTGCGCGTCGGGGCCTCGACCAAGAAGAGCGCCTAGAGCGGTAGCCGGCGACCTAGTGCCGCGTCAGGCAACGTTTGCGCGCTTGACCACCTCACGCAGCATTCGATCCTGCGCGTGCCGGTTGCGCCAGGCGATGTAGCGCCGGATCAAGAAGGCCTGGGCGTGGCTCTCGTGGTCCGTGCCGTCGAGACAGAAGTGGCGCAGCGCGGTGAACTGGGCCTCGATGCGGTTGACCAGCTGGCGTGCGGGGTGTAGGCGAGCTCGACGTTGTTGGCTCTCGCCCACTCGCCCACCCGGGCGCCGGTCTTCGTCGACAGATGGGCGCTTCACAGCACGATCTGGGCTCTTTGCCACCGCACGACCGACCCCGATCCACTTCGGACGATCGAGAGGAGCTTCCTGCCCTCCTCGTTGGAGATCTCTCTAACTGCGACCCGCTCGGCCATGCCCCACTACGCGCGACGTGCCGGTCAGAGTGGTGAACGCGCCCCTCGAACGTTACCGGTCACGGCACGGCCGGCAGC
>JBPCOB010000207.1:0-3148 GCA_051000715.1 Mycobacteriales bacterium | reverse complement strand
CGATCCGGGCCACGCCGCCGTTGATGTGCCCGACCAGCACGTTGCCCCGCCAGCCGTGCTCGACGCGCACCGTCTCCTCGGCCCGGTACAGCGTCGTGGCCAGCGCCGGGTGCACGTAGGCGTTGATGAGCGAGACGAACGTCCGCGTCTTGTCGTCGGGCCGCAGCAGGATCTCGCTGGCCGGCAGCGCCGGGATCGAGCCGAGGAAGTGGTCGGGGTACTGCTGGTCGATCATGCTGACGATCCTGCGCTCCCTGCTGTTGTCCGGGAACGCGCCGGCGAGACTGATGTTGATCCGCCGGATGCCCCTGTCGAACAACGACTTCACCGCGATCCGGACCGTGTCGTCGTCGGCGTCGTCGGCGATTCCGGTGATATCCGTGCGGGCGACGAGCGTGCCGACCACGGCGGCGGCGTCCTCCGCCGAGCCGTACAGGGTGTCCTCGTTCCCCGCGCTGACGAGCAGACCGATCTTCGGCCCGGTCTTCTGGGCTAGGACGTTCGACGTGATCGTGGACGACCACCGGATCAGTCCCACCCGGTCGAGGAAGTCGCGCAGCGTCGGCGCGCCGACGCGTTCGCGGGCGGCTTCCAGCACCTGCACGAAGGAGAGTGTCACGTCATGCGGCGTTGTCTCGACCTTGACCGAGAACATCTGGCCGTCGCCGCTGATCAGGCCGTCGGTCATCGTTCCGCCGGTGTCGATGTCGACGTTCAGCATGGGGCTGGCACCTGCTACCTCCTCCGTCGGACCAGTTGAGCTTTCATCTCCCAGCGCGGGAGGGCGTTCGGCGGCACGAGTTCGACCGCAGCCTTGACGATCAACTTCTCGCGAAGCCTGCGTTCGACCTCGCCCTGGAGCGCCTGCAGGTCCTCCTCGTCCTGGCCGTACTCGACCTGCACGTGCAGCGGTTGCCGGACCATCGGGCCGCTGTCGCCGAGCAGGATCTGCATGGCGCCCGTGGTCCTCGGCTGCATCGACGTCACGACGTCCTTCACTGCCGACGGCCAGACGTTGACGCCGGCCACGATCAGCAGGTCGTCGGTGCGCCCGGTGCAGTGCAGGCGCGGGCTGGTGCGTCCGCAAGGGCAGGGCGACGTGTAGACGACGACCCGATCGCGGACCCGGAAGCGGACCAGCGGCACGCACTCTCGGCGCAGGTGGGTCGCCACGAGTTCACCCTCGGCGCCGTCGGTCCAGTCCAGCCGCTGCTCGGTGTCGGGATCGATCAACTCGGTGAGCAGGAGGTCCTGGGCGCACAGGTGCATGCCGTTCTGCTCGGGGCACGTGGCGCTGTAGATCGGGAACAGGTCGGCGTTGCCTATCCCGTCGGACACCGTGGCGGCGAAATCCCGTTCCAGTTGCGCCCGCACGGCCGGGATCGAGCCGCCGGGCTCGGCGCCGACCAACAGCTTGCGCAGCCCCAGTTCGGCCGGGCCGATCGCCAGCCTGTCCCGGCAGTACTCGGCCAGGTAGCTCGCGTACGACGGCGTACACATGAGAACCGTCGCGGCGAGATCCTGGATGCTGGTGACCACCCGGTCGCTGGCACCGGTGCCGATCGGCACGAACGTCGCGCCGATGTTCTCGGTGGCGTCCTTGAGCGGCAGGCCGCCGACGAAGAAGCCGAGCCCGAAGGTGTGGATGACGACGTCCTCCGGGCGCATGCCCTCGCAGTACAGAACCCGGCTGATGACCTCGGTCCAGTCCGCCTGGTCCTGCCGGGTGATCCCGACGTAGCTCGGTCTTCCCGTCGTGCCGGACGAGGAGTGCACCCGTACGACGCGGTCCATCGGGACGGCCGCGTGCCGGCCCAGCGGCGGGGCGGCCAGCTGACTGTCCCGCAGTTCCTCCTTGGTGGTCAGCGGTGCGTCGAAACCGGGCAGGGACTGGACTCTTCCTGGCTCGAAGCCGGCGGACCGCCACTTGTCGGCGTAGAACGGCGAGTGCGTGTCCACATAGGTCAGTTGCGCTTGCAGCCGCTCCAATTGCAGGGTCCGCACTTCATTCGCCGGCATGGTCTCGACCGCGGGGGCGAAGTACCGATCGCCGGGGGGTGTCATCGGGAGGCTTCCCGGCGCTCGTGGCGACCGTCTTCGAACTCGACGAGGTAGCGACGGGTGGCCCGCTCGGCGGCGTCGGGATCACCGTTTGCCACCAGCCGCACGAGCTGGCCCAACCGGTGCCGCGACGCCGACCGCCACCTCGCGTCGTGGACCCGGTCGCCTAGCGCCAGCGCGATCGGCCCTCGCAGCCCGGCATACACGGCAACGAACACCGGATTGCCGGAAGCCTCGACGAGGACGCCGTGGAACTGCAAGACCGCGTCGACGATCCGCGCGGGGCGGAACCCGCTGAGCCCGAGCTGGCGCAGGGCGCGGGACAGCTCCGCGGCGTCGCGGCTCTGCGCGGCCAGCCGGGCGGCCATTGGTTCGATCGCCAGTCGCACGTCCGTGACGTGCGCAGCGTCGACGTCCATCGTGGAAACCTGGGCCGACCTGATGGTGTGGAACTCCTCCGGCTCGGGCGCGGAGACGAACCGCCCGCCGCCGTACCCGCGACGGACCTCCAGGTAGCCGGCAACCTCCAGGGCCTTGAGCGCCTCGCGCAGCATCGGCCGGGAGACGCCGAGTTGACCGGCCAGCTCCGGTTCGGACGGGAGTCGGTCGCCGGGGCTGAGGTCCCCGCGCACGATCGCGCCGCGCAGGGTGGCCACGGTCTTCTCGAAGCCGCGCCCGACCTGGACCGGCTCGAACGTGAAGCCTTCCATTCGACCGCCTCGCAATGAGGTCTGACATCAGCTTGCGATGCGCTCACGCAAACGCCGCTGTCAATGCCCGTCGACAGGCGACCCTGGGCTCCACGACACCGCGCCAGCGTGGACCTTGGTGCACCGTTGGGGAACCGTCCCTGGTTCGGGCGGGCGGGTCCCAGCAGCCGGCCGCTGAGGTCGTTGCGCAATGCTCGGTTTCGTAGTCGGTGAACGGGACGTACTCCAGGGCGGTGTGCAGCAGGGTGGTGTTGCCACCCGGGTGGCCCACGGCTCCCCGGGCCGGTACGGCGTGCGAGTGCCCCACTGCTCGGCGATCCGGTCGATGCGGCTCGTCCGGTTGCCTCCCGTCGTTGATGCGTGCACTCCGGCGACAG
>JBPCOB010000206.1:0-4211 GCA_051000715.1 Mycobacteriales bacterium | reverse complement strand
GGCACCGACCACGGCACCGCGAGCGACGTCCTCGTCCTGGGGCCGCAGGTGCGCGGCGGGATGTACGGCGAGCAGCCGTCGCTGACCAAGCTTGATCGCAACGGCGACCTGGTGGCGACCACGGACTTCCGCAACGTCTACGCGACGCTGCTGGAGCAGGTGCTCGGCACCGACGCCGAGCGGATCCTCCGCGGCAGCACACACCGGCTCGCCTTCCTCGCGGCCTAGTCGAGGCGCACGGCGGCGACCTCCGGCCAGCGCGAACCAAGGCAGCTACTTGGCGGGAGGGCCCGACGCTGGTCGGATAGGTAACTCAGGCCGAGCGACCGGCGCCACGCCGCGAAACTTGCGAGGACCTCATGCATGTGCCGATGACCACGGTTGACTTCATCGACCGGGCGGAACTCGTCTACGGCGATCGGGTCGGCATCGTCGACGAGCCAGAGCAGCCGGCCGCGTCGCTCGGGGAGCTGACCTACGGCGCCTTTGCCGCCCGGGTCCGCGGGCTGGCCGCCGGTTTGGACGAGCTGGGTGCAGGTGCCGGCGACCGCGTCGCCGTGGTGACCCCCAACGCGGCCCGGCTGCTCGAGCTGTTCTTCGCCGCGACCAGCTACGGCCGCATCCTGGTACCGATCAACTTCCGGCTACAGGCCGCCGAGATCGCCTATATCGTCGAGCACTCGGGCGCCACCACGCTGCTGGTCGACCCGGAGCACGCCAAGCCGCTCGGCACCGTGAACGTGAAGAACCAGCTGGTCCTAGGCAAGGAGTCCGACGCCGCGCTTGTCCATGCCGACCGCGAGCCGGCGCCATGGGCGAATCCCGACGAGGACGCCACCGCCACGATCAACTACACCTCCGGCACCACGGCCCGCCCCAAGGGCGTGCAGATCACCCACCGCAACATCTGGGTCAACGCGGCGACATTCGCGCTGCACGCCGGGGTGACCGACCGCGACGTCTACCTGCACACCCTGCCGATGTTCCATGCGAACGGCTGGGGCATGCCCTTCGCCACCACCGGTCTCGGCGTGCCGCAGATCGTGATCCGGAAGATCGACGGGCCGGAGATCCTGCGCCGGATCGACCGGTACGGCGTGACGTTCCTGTGCGCGGCGCCGGCGGTGGTCAACGCGATCCTGGAGGCGGCGCAGGGCTGGGAGGGTGACATCCCCGGCCGCGACCGCGTGCGGATCATCTGCGCCGGCGCTCCGACGCCGTCCCGCACGATCGAGCGGATCCAGGACGAGCTGGGCTGGGAGTACCTGCAGATCTACGGCTTGACCGAGACCTCGCCGCTGCTGACCGTCAACCGCTCGCGCCCGGAGGACGACGCCCTGCCACCAGAGGAGCGCGCGAGAAAGCTGTCGCGGGCTGGCGCGCCGGCCCTCGGCACCCGGATCGGCGTCGACCCCGACGGCGAGGTGCTCGCCCGCTCCAACGTCGTCCTCGCCGGCTACTGGCAGCAGCCGGCCGAAACCGCCGCGGCGCTCGCGGGCGGTTGGTTCCACACCGGCGACGGCGGCAGCGTCGACGACCAGGGATACCTGCACATCTCCGACCGCAAGAAGGACGTCATCATCACCGGCGGCGAGAACGTGTCCTCGATAGAGGTCGAGGACCGGCTGCTGCGCCATCCTGACGTCGCCGAGGCGGCGGTGATCGGTGTGCCGTCGGAGAAGTGGGGCGAGACCGTGCTGGCGGTCGTCGTCCTGGCCGAAGCCGCACAGGTCAGTGAGGCGGACCTCATCGCGCACTGCAAGGCCGGGCTGGCGGGTTTCAAGGCACCCACGTCGGTGGAGTTCGTCGCCTCCATCCCGCGGACGGCGACCGGCAAGGTGCAGAAGTTCAAGCTCCGCGAACGCCACTGGGCGAACTTCGAGCGCCAGGTCAACTGACCCTGCTCGCGTGCGCTCCGGAGGGAGAACTGCCAGGCTGGCGGCCGTGATACCACGGTGACCCCGGGTGCCGCGATCGCGGTAGCCGCGGCCGGACTGGCGGCCGGCGCGATCAACACGATTATCGGCTCGGGCTCGCTCGTGACCTTCCCCACCCTGCTCGCCGTCGGGTACCCGCCGCTGGTCGCGAACGTGTCCAACACCGTGGGGCTGGTTCCGGGCTCGGTGAGCGGCGCGATCGGCTACCGGCGGGAGCTGGCGGGCCAGCGCCGCCGGGTGGTGCTGCTGTCCTGCGTCGGCGGGCTAGGCGGCTTCCTCGGAGCGGTACTGCTGCTCGCGCTGCCCGGAACGGTGTTTCGGCGCGTCGTACCGGTACTCCTGCTGCTGGCGTGCGCCCTGGTGGTCGTTCAGCCGGTGCTCGCCCGGCGGCTGCGCGGCCGCGCTCGGGGCCGGCGTTCGCATGCTCTGCTCGCCTCCGGCGTCGGGCTGACCGGCGTGTACGGCGGCTACTTCGGGGCCGCCCAGGGAGTCCTGCTCATAGCCGTCCTCGGCATGGGGATCGACGACGACCTGCAGCGACTCAACGCGGTGAAGAACGTGATCGCGGCGGTTGTCAACGCCGTTGCCGCGGTGGTGTTCATCGCTGTCAGCCACGTCGCCTGGCAGGCGTCGGCGGTACTCGCCGCCGGTGCGGTCGCTGGCGGCCAGCTCGGTGCGGTGCTAGGCCGCCGGCTGCCCGGGTGGCTGTTGCGGTCGGTCATCGTCATTGGCGGTACGGCGGTCGCAGTGAAGCTGCTCGTCGGCGGCTGAACAGTGGCGCCCTACCCGCGACAACCCGCCTGCCGGTACGGGTCCTCTTTCGGTTCGAACGGGCCGATCGCGGCCGCCGTGAACGTGGGCGCCGAACTGCGCTTCGAAGACGTGACCGGCGACCGCAAGGCCGACGCGATAGCCGTCAACACCTCCGGCACTCCGCCCGTCCGGGGGCAACTGGCACTGATGTTGAGCAAGGCACCGGTGCCGACCACCGTCGCTTACTGGCCGATGGAGGAACCACCGGGCGCCCACGACCATGATGTTCGATGGGTCAGGACAACGGCGCAATTGACAATGTTCTTACCAGCGCGACCGGTCTGTTCTATCGCTCCTACTGTCTTCAGCCCAATTGATCATTTCGGTCCCTCGGCGTCCCAGCTCAACCTTGGCGAGCGTGACTTTCCCTTCGGCGTCAACATGGTGGCCACGGCGCACGCCGAACGACACGCTCATGACCGCGACGGCCAAGGTCACCCCTCTGCGACGGGCTGAGCCACGGGGCCGATTTGGCGTTCCACGCACCTGGGCAGCCGTGGCACGTAGGTGCCGCTTTCCTGTCCCTAAACGGCAGCGCATGTGACGCCGACACCTGCTCCGACCCCCGGGCGTTCCGCACGGTCACCCTGGAGTAGCCGACCCAGCAGGCCAGGCCCGGTGCGCGGGAGACGCCGGGAAGCAGTAGTGTTCATGCGCTCCGGTACGCCGGCAGCCGGGACGTGGCGCAGCTTGGTAGCGCACTTGACTGGGGGTCAAGGGGTCGTGGGTTCGAATCCCGCCGTCCCGACCAAGAAACCGCAGGTCAGCGCGTAGATCGTTCGGTAGCTTCAACGGCCGGGGACTGTTTGACCCCAACGCTGACCCCAACCAGCGGACCGGCTCTTACCAGCGCAGCGCCGATGCGAGTTTGTCGGCACCGTCGCGCTGCTGCTGGGGAGGACATGCGAATACGTGTCCATCGTGATCGAGATTCCCGAGTGGCCGAGTGTCCCCATGACGACCCGTGGGTGCACGCCTTGAGCGAGCAGCAGCGACGCGCAGGTGTGTCTCAAGGTGTGCAGCTTGACGTGTCCCAGGCCGGCCCGGATGGCTACCGCCTGGCAGGCCCGGAGCGCGTTGCGCGGGTCGAGCGGGGTGCCGAACACCGATGGAAACACTAGGGCCGAGTCCCGTCAAGTGGTGTGTGAAGATCACCGCGTCATCCGGGTGAGTGTTCAGCCAAAGGGGCGTACTACGTGCTCGCCGAGGCGCTCACCAACGCGCTCAAGCACGCGCGGGCGGCCCGGCTGAACGTGCGGCTCGCCGACGGTGACGGCCGGCTGCGCGTGGAGGTGCACGACGAGGGGGTCGGCGGCGCGCTGGCGGCCTCGGGGCTGCGGGGGCTCGGCGACCGGGTGGACACCCTAGGTGGCTCGCTGCGCATCGACAGTCCGTCTGGGTTCGGCACGAGCGTCGTCCTGGAGCTTCCGTGCGCCTCGTGATCGCGGAGGACGAAGCCCT
>JBPCOB010000205.1:0-28277 GCA_051000715.1 Mycobacteriales bacterium | reverse complement strand
CCGACATGCCGAAGCCCGGGCCCTTGCCACAGACGTCACACACGGCAGCCACGAGGGCACTCCAAGAAGGCGAGGGACCGGCCAACTCCGGCCGACAACTCGGACAGGGTACCCGGCGACCGCGGCGCCGGCCAAAGTCTGGCCCGGGGGACTGTCACTCATCGCGGCTAACCTGACCTCACGTCACGGCCTGCCGACGGAGGAGGCGCGGTGCTCGACGCCCTCGACGCAGCCGCCCTTCGCCGGTGGTGCGCGGCCAGCCTCGAGGCGCTGCAACGGGCGCGCGGAGAGATCGACCACCTCAACGTCTACCCGGTGCCCGACCGGGACACCGGTACGAACCTGGTCCTCACCATGCAGTCGGTGGCCGACGCGCTGAAGGCTGCCGACGGCCCGGCCGAGCTCGGCGCGACCGTCAAGGCGATGTCACAGGGAGCACTGTCCGGCGCCCGCGGCAACTCGGGGGTGATCGTCAGCGGCTTCCTTCGCGGCTTCGGCGACAGCGTGCGCAGCGGTGCAACGACGGGCGGAACGGCGCTGGTCCAGGCGCTCGAGCGGGCCGCCGACGCCGGGTACGCCGCCGTGGCGGAGCCCGTCGAGGGCACCGTGCTGACCGTAGCCCGCGCCGCCGCCCAGGCGGCTCGGGCTACCCGCAGCGCCGACCTGCCAACGGTGGCCCGAGCGGCGGCGACCGGCGCCCACGAAGCGCTGTCTCGTACCCCGTCCCAGCTCGGCGCCCTCGCCCGCGCCGGCGTCGTCGATGCGGGTGGCCGGGGCCTGTGCGTGCTGCTCGACGCTCTCGTCACGGTGGTGACCGGCGAGCCGGCCGAGGCCGAGGCGACTCCGGGCCTGCTGGTCGAGCGCGACCGCAGCGGGCTGGCCAACGGTCGCGAAGAGGGCAGCGACCGCTACGCCTACGAGGTCCAGTACCTCCTCGACGCCGTCGACGACTCGGTTCCCCCGCTCAAGGAGGCACTGAGCGAGCTGGGTGACTCCGTCGCCGTCGTCGGTGGTGAGGGCCAGTGGAACGTCCATGTCCACGTGAACGACGTGGGTGCCGCCGTCGAGGCCGGCGTGCACGCCGGCCGCCCCTATCGGATCACTGTCACCCGGTTCCAGGATCAGGCCGGTACGCCGTCGCGGCCGCGCTGCGTGGTGGCGATGGCCCCCGCCGGCCCGCTGGCGACGCTGTTCGAGGCCGCGGGCGCCATTGTTGTCGGCGGGAACTCGGACCGGCCGCCCGCGAGCGCGGAGCTGGTCGACGCGATCGTCGGCACCGGCGCCGCGGAGGTCGCGATGCTGCCCAACGGGGCAGCGGCACGAGCGGTCGCCGATGAAGCCGCCCGGCTGGCCCGCGAGCAGGGGATCACCGTCGCCGTGGTCCCGTCCCGATCGCTGGTGCAAGGGCTGGCCGCACTCGGCGTACACCAACGGGAGTGCGTCTTCGCCGACGACGTGATCGCGATGTCCGCCGCCGCCGGTGCCACCCGCTGGGCCGAGATCGCGGCCGCCACGACTACCGCGCAGACATCGGCGGGGGTCTGCCGGCCCGGCGATGTCCTGGGGCTGCTCGACGGTGACGTCGCCCTGATCGGCACCGATGCGTACGCCGTCTCGGCAGAGCTGCTCGATCGGATGCTGGCCGGCGGGGGAGAGCTGGTGACCCTGCTCACCGGGACCGGCGCCGGGGAGCTGGCGCGTCGGTTGCAGGCGATGGTGACGGCCAGGCATCCCGCCGTAGAGACCGCGGCCTTCACCGGCGACCAGGCGGACACGCTGCTCGTGATCGGCGTCGAGTAGGGCCATGGCGATCGACCCGCGGGAGCCCCTCAGGACGGCCTTCGCCAAGACCTCCACGGCGGTTCTGGCCGACGGGCTGGGACTGCACACCGTCGGTGACCTGCTCCGGCACTACCCCAGGCGGTACGCCGAGCGCGGTGAGCTGACCCGGCTCGACAGCCTGCCCGTCGGCGAGCACGTCACCGTGTTGGCCGAGGTGGAAAGCGCGAATCTGCGCCCGATGCGCAACCGACCGGGCAAGCTGCTCGAGGTCGTGGTCACAGACGGTACGGGCTACCTCACCCTCACCTTCTTCGGCAAACCGGCGGCCTGGCGCTACCAGCAGCTGAAGAAGGGCCGGCGGGGGCTCTTCGCCGGCAAGGTGACCAAGTTTCAGCGCCAGCGCCAGCTCACCCACCCTGACTTCCAGCTGCTCGGGGAGGACGACGACGGCGCGGGCTTCGCCAACGCGCTGATCCCGGTGTACCCGGCGACCGCGGCGATGCCGTCCTGGAGCATCGCCAAGGCGGTCCGCGTAGTCCTCGACACCCTCGGTGATCCCGACGACCCGCTGCCGGCGGAGATCCGGGAGCGGTTCCGGCTGGTCGGCCTGCGGGCGGCGTACGAGGGGATCCACCGTCCCGCCTCCCGGGAGGAGGTCGCTCGGGCCAGGGAACGGCTGAAGTGGGACGAGGCGCTGGTCCTGCAGGTAACGCTGGCCCAGCGGCGAGCCGCGGCCCGCGCCAGTCCGGCCAAACCGCGGGTCGCCCGCGGCGACGGGTTACTTGCCGCGTTCGACGACCGGCTGCCCTTCGAGCTGACCGCCGGTCAGCAGTTCGTGGCCGCCACCGTCGCGGCCGACATGGCCGAGCCGCACCCGATGTACCGGCTGCTCCAGGGTGAGGTGGGCAGCGGCAAGACCGTCGTGGCGCTGCGGGCGATGCTGGCTGTCGCGGACACCGGTGGGCAGGCCGCCCTGCTCGCCCCGACCGAGGTGCTGGCCGCTCAGCACGAGCGCTCGATCCGCGAGCTGCTCGGACCGCTCGGCACGGCCGGCGAGCTGGGCGGTGCCGATCAGGCGACCCGGGTGTCGCTGGTCACCGGCTCGCAAGCCGCCTCGGTACGCCGGCGGGCACTAGCTGAGGTCGAGTCGGGCGAGGCCGGAATCGTGGTGGGCACCCACGCCTTGCTCGAGGAGGGGGTGCGCTTCGCCGACCTCGGTCTGGTCGTCGTCGACGAGCAGCATCGCTTCGGCGTCGAGCAGCGGGAGGCGCTGCGGGCCAAGGGCAGCGAGCCGCCGCACGTCCTGGTGATGACCGCGACGCCGATCCCACGCACGGTCGCGATGACCGTCTACGGCGACCTCGAGATCTCGACCCTGACCGAGCTGCCGGTCGGCCGGGCGCCGATCTCGACCTACGCGGTCCCGGCCGACAGCGACAGCTGGCGGGAGCGGATGTGGGGCCGGGTCCGCGACGAGGTGGCGGCCGGCCACCAGGCCTTCGTGGTCTGCCCGCGGATCGGGGAGTCGGCTGGCGGCGCCGGGCCGGCGGAGGAGGAGGCACCCGACCCGCCGGCCTACGACGACGAGGAGGGCCGCCGGCCGGCCGCGGCCGTCCTCGACGTGCTGCCCGAGCTGGCCGAGAACGAGCTGGCCGGCCTGCGGGTGGCGGCGCTGCACGGTCGACTACCGGGCGAGGAGAAGGACCGGGTCATGCGCGAGTTCGCCGCCGGTCGGCTGGACGTGCTGGTCGCTACCACGGTCATCGAGGTCGGCGTCGACGTGCCGAACGCCACGGTCATGGTGGTTCTCGACGCGGACCGGTTCGGGGTGTCCCAGCTGCATCAGCTCCGCGGCCGGGTGGGCCGCGGCTCCGCGCCGAGCTGGTGCCTGCTCGAGACGGCGGCGATGCCCGGCACGCCCGGGCGGGACCGGCTGCACGGAGTTGCCGAGACGTTGGACGGCTTCGAGCTGGCCCGCCTCGACCTGGAGCACCGGCGGGAGGGCAACGTCTTGGGCAAGGAGCAGTCCGGGCGGCGCAGCGCGGTACGGCTGCTGTCCCTGCTGCGGGACGAGGAGCTGATCCGGACCGCCCGGGTCGAGGCGACCGCGCTGGTCGAGGCAGACCCCCACCTCGACCGGTATCCCGAGCTGGCCCGGGCGATCGCCGACCTGGTGGAGGAGCAGGACGCCGAGTACCTGGAGCGGGCGTGACCCGGGTGATCGCGGGTGCTGCGGGCGGCCGCCGGCTTGCCGTACCGCGGGGAACCCGGACCCGACCGACGTCGGACCGCACCCGGGAGGCGCTGTTCTCGGCGGTGGAGTCCATGCGGGGCACGCTCGTCGGCGCCCGCGTGCTCGACCTGTACGCCGGCTCGGGCGCGGTCGGCCTGGAGTCGCTGAGCCGGGGCGCGGCGCACGCGCTGCTGGTCGAGGCCGATCCCAAAACGGTGCGGACGCTGCGGGCCAACGTCGGCGCGCTCGGCCTTCCCGGGGCGCAGGTGGTGGCGGAAAAGGTGGAGCGGGTCCTCACCGGGCCGCCCGGCGGCTCGGCGTACGACCTGGTCTTCGCCGACCCGCCATACCCGCTCGGCGACGACGCGGTCGAGGCGGTGCTGCGCGCGCTGGTCCGCTCCGGCTGGCTCGCGGCTGACTCCGTCGTGGTGGTCGAGCGCTCCAGCCGGGGGGCGCCGTTACGCTGGCCCGCCGGGCTGGTCGGGGTTCGCGAGCGCCGCTACGGCGAGGGCACCCTTTGGTACGGTCGCCCGGCTCCAGAGACTTGATCAACCGGGAGGGACCCGTGGTGCGGTCGGCCGTCTGTCCCGGTTCCTTCGACCCGGTCACCAACGGCCACCTCGACATCATCGGCCGGGCCAGCCGGCTCTACGACGAGGTTGTGGTGGCGGTCATGCCCAACCGATCGAAGGCGGGGTTGTTCGACCTGGACGAGCGGATCGACATGCTGCGCGGGGTGACCGCCGAGTACGGCAACGTCAAGGTCGACTCCTTCGACGGGCTGCTGGTCGACTTCTGCCGCGACAACGGGATCGCCGCGGTCGTGAAGGGCCTCCGAGCCGTGTCGGACTTCGACTACGAGCTGCAGATGGCGCAGATGAACCACGGGCTCGCCGGCGTAGAGACGTTGTTCATGGCGACCAACCCGCTCTACAGTTTCCTGTCGTCGAGCCTGGTCAAGGAGGTCGCGACGTACGGAGGCGACGTCTCCGGGCTGGTCCCGGAGCTGGTGCTGCGTCGCCTCACCGAACGGCTCGCCGGCCGGGCGGGCGGCTGACCGCCCCCGCCGACCCGCCGCTCCCGACACCTCTGGAGACCGTCCCGTGGACGTGCAAGCCAAGATCGACGAGATCGGTGCCGTGGTCGAGGGCGCTCGGGCCATGCCGATGTCCGCCTCCTGCATCGTCAACCGCGGGGAGCTGCTGGCGATGCTCGACGAGCTGCGCGAGCTGTTGCCCGCCGAGCTGCGAGAGGCGGAAGCCGTCCTGCGCGACCGGGACGAGGTCGTGGGGCAGGGTCGGGAGACCGCCGACCGGATCGTCGCCGAGGGCGAGAAGGAGCGCGCCCGGCTGGTGTCGGCGACTGAGGTCGCGGCCCGGGCGCGGCTGGAGGCCGACCGGCTGGTGGCCGACGCCCGTTCTGAGACCGAGCGCAGGCGCCGCGAAGTCGACGAGTACGTCGACGCTGCGCTGGCCCACTTCGAGGTCATGCTGCAGAAGACAATGAACGCCGTGGCGCACGGTCGCGACAAGCTCCGCCAAGAGCTCGACGGCCTGGACACGGTGCGACCGACCGACCTCGACGAGGCGGCGTCGCCCGGTTGACCTCGTCGAGCACCTGGCCGGTCACCCGGCGGGCTCGGGTAGAGTGATCCCTCGGCCGCCCGCAAACCGGCCTATACCGCGATGAAGACGAAGCCGATCTCCTCCCTAGACCCCCGCGCGCCGCTCGTGCTCGACACCCGCGAGCTGGGGCGCCGCCCGGGGTCGATGCGGCGGCTCCGCCGGACCGCGCCGGCTCCGGGCGACCTCCTCGTCGGGATGGTCGGCATACCCGAGGGGGCGGGGATCGAGCTGGACCTCCGGTTGGAGTCGGTGATGGAGGGTGTGCTGGTTTCCGGCACGGCGCGCACCCGGGTCACCGGCGAGTGCGCCCGCTGCCTCGACCCGGTGGCCGGCGAGGTCGAGGTCGAGCTGCAGGAGCTCTACGCCTACCCCCACACCGACGCCGAGGGCGACGAGGAGCTGCTTCGGCTCGACGGCGACCTGCTGGACCTCGAACCGATGGTCACGGACGCCCTGGTTCTGGAGCTGCCGCTCAGTCCGCGATGCGACGACGACTGCCCGGGGCTGTGCCCGACCTGCGGCGTCCGGCTGGCCGGGGCCGAGCCGGACCACGGGCACGAGTCGACCGATCCCCGCTGGGCGGCCCTGCAGGGGCTCCAGGGGCTGCCAGAATTGACCGACCTCCGTACGACCGACTCCCAGGAGAACTGACCGTGGCCGTCCCCAAGCGCAGGATGTCGCGCAGTAACACCCACTCGCGCCGCTCGCAGTGGAAAGCGGCCGCGCCGACCCTGTCGACCTGCGACCGCTGTCGGCAACCCAAGCTGCCGCATGCCGCGTGCGGCAACTGCGGCACCTACAACGGCCGCCGGGTTCTCCCTGTCTGAGTTGCCCGCCGGCGCAGCGGCATCCGACCCCGGTGACCAGGTCGCCGTACTCGGCGTGTCGCTCCCGCCCGAGCTGCTGGAGCGGGCGCTCACCCACCGCTCGTTCGCCTACGAGAACGGTGGGCTGCCGACCAACGAGCGGCTGGAGTTCCTCGGCGATGCCGTGCTTGGCCTGGTGGTCACCGACACCCTCTACCGGCAGCACCCCGACCTGCCGGAGGGCCAGCTGGCCAAGCTGCGCGCCGCAGTGGTGAACATGAAGGCACTGGCCGACGTGGCCCGCACGCTCGACCTCGGCAGCCACCTCCGGCTCGGCCGCGGCGAGGAGACCACCGGTGGCCGGGACAAGTCCTCGATCCTGGCCGACACGCTGGAGGCGCTGATCGGCGCGGTGTACGTCGACGCGGGGCCGGCCGCCGCCACCGAGGTGGTCCGCCGGCTGTTCGACCCGGTGCTCGCGGAGTCGGCGTCCCGCGGTGCCGGGCTGGACTGGAAGACCTCGCTGCAGGAGCTGACTGCCGGGGAGCTGCTCGGCGTACCCCGCTACGTGGTCGAGGAGAGCGGGCCGGACCACGCGAAGACCTTCGCGGCCACCGCCTGGGTGGCCGGCCAAGCGCTCGGCCGGGGCGATGGGAGCAGCAAGAAGTCGGCTGAGCAGCGGGCGGCTGAGGCGGCCTGGCTGGCGCTCAATGAGCGGGCGCGGGCGGCGACCAAGGCCGCTGCTGACACCCCGGTCGACTCGGTGGGGTAGGCCGTCGGCGATGCCCGAGCTCCCCGAGGTCGAGGTGGTCCGCCAGGGGCTGGACCGCGCTGTGGTAGGGCGCACCGTTGACTCGGTGGCCGTCCTGCACCCCAGGGCGATCCGCCGGCACCTGCCGGGCGAAGCCGACTTTCACGCACTGCTTGCCGGCCGCCGGGTGGCGGGTGCCCGGCGGCGTGGCAAGTACCTGTGGCTGCCACTGGACTCCGGCGACGCCCTGCAGGCCCATCTCGGGATGAGCGGCCAGCTGCTCGTCGTACCGCCGGAAAAGCCCGCGGAGTCCCACCTGCGTGTCCGGCTCACCTTCACCGACGGCGGCCGGGAGCTGCGCTTCGTCGACCAGCGGACCTTCGGCGGTCTGGTGGTGGTCGCCGGCGGCGCCGGCTTGCCGGACACCATCCGCCACATCGCCCGCGACCCGATGGACGTCGACTTCGACGAGGCCGGGTTCTTTGCCGGCCTGCGCCGCCGGCGCACTGGGGTGAAGCGGGCGCTGCTGGACCAGAGCCTGGTGAGCGGGGTGGGCAACATCTACGCCGACGAGTCGCTGTGGCGGGCCCGGCTCCACTACGCCCGCCCCACCGAGACGCTGAACCGGCCGGAGGTCGGACGGCTGCTCACCGGCGTCCGTTCGGTGATGAACGAGGCGCTGCTCGCAGGCGGCACCTCCTTCGACGCGCTCTATGTCTCCGCAGAGGGAGTGAGCGGCCGATTCGAGCGCCGGCTGGCGGTTTACGGGCGCGCAGATCAGCCCTGCCCGCGCTGCGGTACGCCGGTGCGCCGCGAGGCCTTCATGAACCGGTCCAGCTTCCGCTGTCCACGCTGCCAGCCGCTGCCGCGCCGGGCTCGCTGGTGAAACCGCGGGTGTTACGCCACGGGTTTAAGGTCAACTACAGGCAGTGACCGTCCCATCGCCGACATCTTGACCACGGCATCGGTCGCATGCCACCCTGAACTGACCAGCGGATCGGCGAACTCGGCTGACGCCGGGTCCGACCGCCGGCCTCTTCTGGTGGAGGACCTCGATGGCCAAGGCGCTTCTGGGACACGTCGGACTTGGACCCGACCTCCGCATGATCGCCGATCTGCGCCGGCTGCAGAAGCGAGTACGTGAGCTGGAGCGCGAAGTGATCCGGCTCCGTGTGGTCAACGACGAGCTGCGCCTCTCCGCCGAGGTTGCGGACCGCGATCTGCTCATGTCCGTCCCGGCCAAGGAGCCCGCGCTGGCCTGAGGGCCAGACCCGGTTCGGTTCCATCCGGGCGGGCGTGCCGGCACCGCAGCGGCCAGCGCCGCCGGTAGTGTCGGGTCGAGCCTTCCCCGCGACCTCGCCGCCGTACGCCGTCCGGGCGCCGGATCGGAGCCAGCGCGTGCACCTCGCCAGCCTCACCCTGCGCGGCTTCAAGTCCTTCGCCTCCTCGACGACCCTGCGCTTCGAGCCGGGCATCACCTGCGTGGTGGGCCCCAACGGGTCCGGCAAGTCCAACGTCATCGACGCCATCGCCTGGGTGCTCGGCGAGCAGGGGGCCAAGTCACTGCGCGGCGGCAAGATGGAGGACGTCATCTTCGCCGGGGCCGCCGGTCGGCCGCCGCTCGGCCGGGCCGAGGTCGTCCTCACCATCGACAACTCCGACGGCGTGCTGCCCATCGAGTACGCCGAGGTGACGGTCGGCCGCCTCATGTACCGCTCCGGCGAGAGCGAGTACGCGATCAACGGCCGACCCTGCCGGCTGCTCGACGTCCAGGAGCTGCTGAGCGACTCCGGCATCGGTCGCGAGCTCCACGTCGTCGTCGGACAGGGCCAGCTCGACGCTGTGCTGCATGCCCGGCCCGAGGACCGCCGGGCCTTCATCGAGGAGGCTGCCGGCGTACTCAAGCACCGCCGACGCAAGGAGAAGGCGCTGCGCAAGCTCGACGCGATGGCGGCCAACCTGACCCGGCTGTCCGACCTGACGGCGGAGCTGCGCCGCCAGCTCAGGCCGCTCGGGCAGCAGGCCGAGGTGGCCCGCCGGGCCGCGATCGTCCAGGCCGAGCTGCGCGACGCCCGGCTGCGGTTGCTGGCTGATGACCTGTTCGCCCGGCGCGAGGAGCTCGCCACCGAGGAGCGCGACGAGGCGGCCGCGCGGGAACGCCGGGCGGCGGTCGAGGCCGCGCTGGGGCAGGCCGGGGCACGGGAGGCCGAGCTGGAGCGCGAGCTGTTGGCTGGCGCCGAGCGGCTGGCCGGCGCCTCGGAGACCTACTACTCGCTGTTGGGACTGGCCGAGCGTTTCCGCGGTACGGCCCGCCTCGCAGCCGAGCGGCAGCGCCACCTCGGTGCAGAGCAGCAGGAGATCTTCCCCGACAACGACCCCGCCGAGCTCGAGCGCGCGGCTGCTGACGTACGCCGCGAGGAGGCCGAGCTCGCGACGGCGCTGGCCGCGGAGCGCGCGGCACTGGCGGCGGCGGCGGCCGGACGGGTCGCCGCGGAGGGCCAGCTGGCAGCGGTGGAGGCCGCTGCGGCGGCGAGCGTGCGCGCGGCGGGCGACCGCCGGGAAGGGCTGTCCCGGCTGACCGGCGAGGTCGCTGCCCTGCGCAGCCGGGCGGCGGCGGCCGACGCCGAGATCGGCCGGCTGTCCGTGGCGCTGGCGGAGGCGTCCGCCCGGGCGATCTCGGCGCGGGAGAGCTTCGTCGCGCTGGAGACCGACGTGGCTGGCCTGGACGACGGAGAGCTGGGCCTCGACGCCCGGCACGAGGAGTCGGTGGCGACGTTGGTGCACTGCGAACATGGGCTGGCGGCCCTGGACGCCGAGGAGCGCTCCCTGGAGCGGGAGCGGGCTGCGCTGGCTGCCCGCCGGGAGGCGCTCGCCGGCGCGCTGGCCCGCCAGGACGGCGTGGAGACCGTGGTGGCCGCTCGGGATCGGCTGCCGGGCGTGCTCGGGCCGCTGCTGCCGCTGCTCAGCGTCGACCCCGGCGCCGAAGCCGCGGTTGCTGCGGCACTGGGCGCGACCGCCGATGCGGTCGCCGTCCGCTCGCTGCCGGACGCCGTCGAGGTGATCGACCTGCTCAGGGCGACCGGAGCGGGTCGGGTGGGCGTGCTGGTCGGGAACGGGCCGGCGTCGACCCCGGCCTGGGCGTCCCTCCCGGACGGCTTCCGGTACGCCGTCGACCTGGTCGACGCTCCGGCGGCACTGCGGCCGGCACTGCGGCGGGCGCTGGACCGGGTGGCCGTCGTACCGACGTTGGCGGACGCCCGCCGGCTGGTCGAGTCCCGGCCCGACCTGCGTGCGGTGACGAGGGAAGGCGACCTGCTCGGCGCCGACTGGGCAGCCGGCGGGTCGGCCGGTGCGCCGACCCGGCTGGAGTTGCAGGCCGCCGTCGAGGAGGCGAACTCCGCGCTGGCGGAAACGGCCCATCGCGCCGATCGGCTGCGTTTCGCTCGGGCCGCTGCGACCGAGGATCATGCCGCCGCGGCTGGCCGGGTCGAGGAGACGCTGCGCGAGCTTCACCAGTCCGACGCGCGCCTGGCCGCGGTGGCCGAGCAGCTGGGCCACCTGGGAGAGCGCGCCCGGGCCGCGGCGGGCGAGGCGGACCGGCTGGCGCGGGCGCGGTCCCAGGCGCGGGTCGCCCGAGACCGCGACCTCGAGGGGCTCGCCGCGCTCGAGGACCGGCTGGCGGCCTTGACCGCGACGCCGGCTGCGGAGCCGAGCGCCGCCGGTCGAGAGCAGGCGGGCGCCCGCTGCGGCACCGCTAGGGCCCTCGAGGTCGAGGCGCGGCTTGCCCTCCGGACGACAGAGGAGCGGCTGCGGGCGGTCACCGGTCGGGCCGAGGCGCTGGAGCGCTCCGCGGCGGCGGCCCGCAGCGCACTCGCTCGCGCCGCGGCCGCCCGGGCGCGGCGGGAGCGGATGGCCGCGGCCGCGACCGCTGTTGGCTATGCGGCCAGGGTGGCCCTGGCCTCCGTGGAGGCGGCGCTGGCCACCGCGGCGGTGGAGCGTTCGGCAGCCGAGGCGACCCGAGGTAGCCACGAGCGGGAGCGGGTGGCCGAGCGGGACCGGGCAGCCCGGCTGACCGCGGAGCTGTCGGCGCTCACCACCGTGGCGCATCGGGACGAGGTCGCCAGGGCGGAGCAGCGACTGCGGATCGCCGCACTGGAGGAGCGGGCTGCGGGCGAGTACGGCGTAGGTCCGGCGGACCTGCTCGCCGAGTACGGCCCGCAGGTGCCACTTCCGCCACCGGCGGACGCGCCCGAGGACGCCGGGCCGGCGGCGTACGACCGGACGGCCCAGGAGCGCCGGGCCCGCGCCGCCGAGCGGTCCCTGGCGCAGCTGGGCCGGGTCAACCCTCTCGCCCTGGAGGAGTACGCCGCCCTGGAGGAGCGGCACGCCTTCTTGTCCCGTCAGCTCGAGGACCTCAGGGCCACTCGACGCGACCTGCTCACCGTCGTACGCGAGGTGGACGAGCGGGTGGAGGCGGTCTTCGCGGCGGCGTACGCCGACGTGGCGCGGGAGTTCGAGATCGTGTTCGCCACCCTGTTCCCGGGTGGCTCGGGCCGGTTGGTGCTCACCGACCCGGAGGACCTGCTGACCAGCGGCGTGGAGATCGAGGCGCGACCGCCCGGCAAGCGGCTCAAGCGGCTCTCGCTGCTCTCCGGCGGCGAGCGGTCACTGACCGCGATCGCGCTGCTGGTTGCCATCTTCCGGGCCCGGCCGTCGCCGTTCTACGTGCTGGACGAGGTGGAGGCCGCGCTGGATGACCGCAACTTGTCCCGCCTGCTCGAGCTTCTCGGCGGCCTGCGGGCGACCTCCCAACTGATCATCGTGACTCACCAGAAACGCACCATGGAGATCGCTGACGCGCTGTACGGCGTCAGCATGCGCGACGACGGCATCACCGCGGTGATCTCCCAGCGGCTGCGGCGGGAAGCCGAGCTGGCCACCGCCTGACCGGCGTCTGCGAGGATCGACCGCCGTGGAAACCGTCATCGTCGTCATCGCGATCGCCCTGCTGGCGCTGCTCACGCTGGTCGGGCTGCTGACCCGAGCCGGCCGACGCCGGTTGCCGACCGACCTGCAACCGCGGGATCTCGACATCGCGGGCCCGCAGGTGCTGCGGGACCCGACGCCCGTCGTGGCCCCCGACCGACTCGTCGAGCCGGCGCTCGACACGCCGTTGCTGGAGACCCCGGCCCCGGTCACCGGCCGGCTGATCCGGTTGCGGAGCCGGCTGTCCCGCTCGCAGACGTCCATGGGCCGCGGGCTGCTGACGCTGCTCTCTCGCGACGTCCTCGACGAGGACGTCTGGGAAGAGGTGGAGGACACGCTGCTGACCGCCGACGTCGGGGTCGGCGCGACCCGATCGATCGTGGACAACCTGCGGACCCGGGTGCGTGTCCTCGGCGCCCGTACGCCTGAGCACGTGCGCGAGATGCTCCGCGAGGAGCTCCTCGCGGCGATCGGAACGGCCGACCGCTCGCTGCGCACGCTGCCGCACGACGACGGGCCGGCGGTACTGATGGTGGTGGGCGTCAACGGCACCGGCAAGACCACGACCTGCGGGAAGCTGGCCCGGGTGCTGGTGGCCGAGGGGCGGTCGGTGATGCTCGGCGCCGCCGACACCTTCCGGGCCGCGGCCGCCGACCAACTAGAGACCTGGGGGAGCCGGGTCGGCGCCGAGACGGTGCGCGGCCCCGAGGGAGGTGACCCGGCCAGTGTGGCCTTCGAGGCGGTCCGGGAAGGTACCCAGCGCCGGGTCGACACGGTGCTGATCGACACCGCCGGCCGGCTGCACACCAAGGTCGGCCTGATGGACGAGCTGGCCAAGGTCAAGCGAGTGATCGAGAAGCAGGGCCCGGTCGACGAGGTGCTGCTGGTGCTCGACGCGACCACAGGGCAGAACGGCGTCGTGCAGGCCCGGGTCTTCACCGAGGCCGTCGACGTCACCGGGATCGTGCTGACCAAGCTCGACGGTACGGCGAAGGGCGGCATCGTGGTCGCCGTCCAGCGGGACCTCGGCGTACCGGTGAAGCTCGTCGGCCTCGGTGAAGGCGCCGACGACCTGGCCCCGTTCGAGCCGGAGGCGTTCGTCGATGCCCTGCTGGGCGAGGAGGCGGCAGCGGCGTGACCGTACTGGACGAAGTGGCTGAGCTGGACGCCCTGTTCGTGCAGCAGAAGTTCTCCCCGGTCGCGAACCGCTACCGGATCTCCACCGTCGCCCCGGACGGGAGCGAGGGCCGACCGCTGGTGCACGTGCACCAGCGGCGGCTGAAGATCCGCGAGCAGATCGACTTCTTCGCCGACGAGGCCCTCACCTCACCGGTGCTGCGCCTGCGGGCCCGCAAGGTGTTCGAGGTCCGCGGCCGCAGTGACGTGCTGCTTCCCGACGGCACCGTGATCGGGCAGCTGCAGAAGGTCTTCGGCCGGTCGCTGCTCCGATCGACCTGGCAGGTGCTCGACCCGGCCGGGAACGTCGTGGCCACGGCCCAGGAGAGCAGCATGCCCCTCGCGGTCCTCCGCCGTGGGTGGGGGCTGATCCCAGTCGTGGGCGACGTGCCGTTCATGCTGCCGTTCCACTTCGACATCGCCGTGGGCGACCGCCGGGTGGGCACGTACCGCCGGCTGGTGGCGCTCACCGACCGCTACATCCTCGACCTCTCCGGCGATCCCGACCGGGTCATCGACCGCCGCGTCGCCCTGGCCTTCACGGTCGCGCTGGATGCGCTTCAGGACCGCTGACCGATCCAGCTGGCCCAAGGGGTTGCCAGGCCCGAACCCCAGGAGCAGAGTGCGGGCTCGAGGTTTCGCCACCGTCTGCCGGGAGGTCCGATGCGCGTCCGTCGCGCCGTACCGTGCGTTCTCGCCGCCAGTGCGGCGCTCACTCTGCCGCTGCTGATCGGGAGCCCGGCGACCGCCACGAACGGGGTTGCGCAGCCGGCCAAGCGGCCGTACGCGCTGGGCACCGGCGGGGCGGTCGCCACCGTCGACCCCGACGCCACCCGAGTCGGTATCGAGGTGCTCCGCTCCGGTGGCAACGCTGCGGACGCCGCAGTGGCGGTGGCCGCCGCGCTCGGCGTCACCGAGCCGTTCTCCTCCGGCATCGGCGGCGGCGGCTTCCTCGTCTACTACGACGCCCGCACCGGGCAGGTGTCCACCGTCGACGGCCGGGAGGAGGCGCCCGCCCGGTTCCGGCAGAACAGCTTCCTGGACAGCAACGGCAACCCGATCGACTTCCTGGAGGCGGTCACCAGCGGTCTGTCTGCCGGCGTGCCGGGAACGGTCCGGCTGTGGCAGCAGGCGCTGGACCGCTTCGGCACCCGGTCCCTGGCCAGCGCGCTCGCGCCGGCGATCCGCCTCGCGGACCGCGGCTTCGTCGTGGACCGCACCTTCAACGTGCAGGTTCGTAGCAACCGGGACCGCTTCGCCGACTTCTTCTCCACCCGGGCGTTGTTCCTGCCCGGCGGTAAGGCGCCCGCGGTCGGCTCGGTCTTCCGCAACCCCGACCTCGCGGACACCTACCGGCTGCTCGCCGACGGCGGTGCGAACGCCTTCTACACCGGCGCGCTGGCGCGCGACATCGCCCGGACGGCGCAGCATCCCCCTGTCCGCCCCGACGCCGACCGCCGGGTGCGGCCGGGCCTGATGACCACCGACGACCTGCGCCAGTACACCGCCCGCCTCCGGCGCCCGACGCACGTCGACTACCGGGGCCTGGACGTCTACGGGATGCCGCCGCCGTCCAGCGGCGGCTCGACGATCGGCGAGGCGCTGAACATCCTGGAGCGCTTCAACTTGCGCGACGTCGACCGGGCGCAGGCGCTGCACTACTACCTCGAGGCCAGCCGGCTCGCCTACGCCGACCGGGCGCGTTACATCGGGGACCCGGCGTACGTCGACGTGCCGCTGCGCGAGCTGCTCTCGGACGGCTTCGCCCGCGAGCGCGCCTGCCTAATCCGGCCCAAGGAGGCGCTGAAGAGCCCGGTCGACCCCGGGTCGCCCGACGGTCACTACGCCGGCTGCCACCACGGGGGTACGGGTGCTGCTGCTAGTGGTAACGAGAGCCCGAACACCACTCACCTGACCGTCGCCGACCGGGCCGGCAACGTCGCCAGTCTCACTTTCACGATCGAGCAGATCGGCGGCAACGCGATCGTGGTCCCGCACCGGGGCTTCCTGCTCAACAACGAGCTCACCGACTTCAGCTTCGGTCCGCCGGTGCCCGGCACCCCGAACCCGAACCTGCCCGCCCCGGGCAAGCGGCCGCGCAGCAGCATGAGCCCGACGATCATTCTGCGGGATGGCAAGCCCTTCCTCGCGCTCGGCTCACCCGGCGGCTCGACGATCATCACCACGGTGCTGCAGGTTCTCGTCAACCACCTCGACCTCGGGCTCGGGCTCCCCGACGCCATCGCCGCGCCGAGGGCCTCTCAGCGCAACTCCGACCCTGGGATCGCCGAGCCGGCGTTCCTCCGGTCCTGGTACGGCCAGCGGTTGCAGAAGGTCTACGACCAGCAGCTGGTCGTGGTCGCGCCGTCACCGGACTTCCCGCCGGCGCTGTTCGAGCCGGAGATCGGTGCGGTCGAGGCGGTCCGCTTCCAACCAAACGGGCTGTTGCTCGCGGCCGCCGAGCCGACCCGCCGCGGCGGCGGCAGCGCGGCGGTGGTCTACCCCGCACCCCGATAAGCGCACCGCTTGACTTCAACTGCGCGGGCCGACGCTCGGCCATGGCCTGGCGATCGCGGAGCGGCGTGGATCAGCGGGCGTCGGCACTGGGGAGCGTAGGCGATGTCGCCCACCCTGTTCGGGAACTCCGTCTCAGCCCATCCGCCCGGGCGCGCGCCGCCGGAAAGCCGGCCGCGGATGGGCGACGGCTACCCTGAGGGCGCCGCCGCCATCCCTGCCCGAGGAGAAGATCTTCTCCGTGTTCGACACGCTCTCCGACCGGCTCGAGACGGTCTTCAAGTCGCTTCGTGGCAAGGGCCGGCTCTCCGACGCCGACATCGATGCCACCGCCCGCGAGATCCGGATCGCGCTGCTCGAGGCCGATGTGGCGCTGCCGGTGGTCAAGGCGTTCATCGCCGCGGTGAAGGAACGCTCCCGCGGCGCCGAGGTGTCGGAGGCGCTCAACCCGGCCCAGCAGGTCATCAAGATCGTGACCGAGGAGCTCGTCGGGATCCTCGGCGGCCAGACGGTGACCCTGCACCATGCGAAGACACCGCCAACGGTGATCATGCTCGCCGGCCTGCAGGGTGCCGGCAAGACCACGTTCGCCGGCAAGCTGGCGCTCTGGCTCCGCAAGAGCGGCCACGCGCCGCTGCTGGTGGCGGCCGACCTGCAACGTGCCAACGCCGTACAGCAGCTGCAGATCGTGGGTGGCCAGGCCGGCGTCGACGTCTTCGCACCCGAGCCCGGCAGCGGCGTCGGTGATCCGGTGTCGGTCGCCAACCGATCGATCGAGCACGCCCGCCGCTACCAGCACGACGTCGTGGTGGTGGACACCGCCGGCCGGCTGGGCGTGGACGCCGAGATGATGGCCCAGGCGGCGGCGATCCGGGACGCCGTGTCGCCCGACGACATCCTCTACGTCGTCGACGCGATGATCGGCCAGGACGCCGTGAACACCGCCCTGGCCTTCCTCGATGGCGTCGGCTTCTCCGGCGTCGTCCTTACCAAGCTCGACGGCGACGCCCGCGGCGGCGCGGCGCTGTCGGTGGCCTCGGTCACCGAGCGGCCCATCCTGTTCGCCTCCACCGGCGAGAAGCTGGCCGACTTCGACGTCTTCCACCCCGAGCGGATGGCCTCTCGCATCCTCGGCATGGGCGACGTGCTGACCCTGATCGAGCAGGCCGAGCAGGCCTTCGACGCCGACGAGACCGCCGCGATCGCCGGCAAGCTGGCCAGCGGCGCGAACTTCACGCTCGAGGACTTCCTCGACCAGATGCTCGCCGTACGCCGGATGGGCCCGATCGGCAACCTGCTCGGCATGCTGCCGGGCATGGGGCAGCTCAAGGACCAGATCGCCTCGATCGACGACCGCGACCTGGACCGGGTGGCGGCGATCATCCGGTCGATGACGCCGGCCGAGCGGCAGGACCCGAAGATGATCAACGGGTCCCGGCGGCTGAGAATCGCCAACGGCTCCGGGGTCACGGTGACCGAGGTGAACCAACTGGTCGACCGGTTCTTCGAGGCCCGCAAGATGATCAAGCAGATGACCGGCGGCGCCGGCCTGCCCGGCGGACGGCGGGCCAAGCCGGCGAAGGGCCGCAAGGGCAAGAAGGGCCGTAACGCCCCGCGTAGCACCGGCCGACCACCGCTCGGGTTGCCGCCCGGACTGGGCGCCCTTCCTGGTGGGTTGCGTAGCGGGCTTTCCGGTGGGTACCCCGGCCAGCCACCGCCCGGGATCTCCATGCCGGATATCTCGAAGCTCAAGCTCCCACCCGCCGACCGCTGACCTCAGGCCACCTGCCGGGTGTTCTGGCACAATGCCGCTCGAGCACCCGCCGGCGGTCGGCCTCTACCCGGCCGCGGGCGCGTCCCTATCTGAGCCGGCCGGCCCGCTCTCCACGCGGGACCCGACCGCTCACCCGATTCCGACCTGGAGCAGCAACTCCTGTGGCTACCAAGATCAAGCTCATGCGCCTCGGCAAGATGCGGGCGCCGTATTACCGCGTCGTCGTGGCGGACAGCCGCACCAAGCGCGACGGCCGTGCCATCGAGACGATCGGCAAGTACCACCCGAAGGAGGACCCCTCCTTCATCGAGGTGGACTCCGAGCGGGTCCAGTACTGGCTCGGCGTCGGCGCCCAGCCGACCGAGGCCGTGGCCGCCATCCTTCGGGTGACGGGCGACTGGCAGCGGTTCCGGGGCGAGCCCGCCCCTCCACCGATGCTGACCAAGGCGCCCAAGGCCGACAAGAAGCTCGCCTTCGAGACAGCGGCCCATGAGTCGATCGCCGCCGCCGAGGCCGAGCGGTCGGCCGGGCGTGGCGGCGCGCGGCGGGCGGCCGACAAGGCGGCTCGGCCGCGGAGTGCGCCGACCGCCGACCAGATGGCCGCGGCGGCTGCCGAGTCGGGCCAGACACTGACCGACGCGCGCGAGCAGGCTGGCGACATCCCTCCCGATGCCGCCAGTGCGCCGGCCGCACCGGATACGCTGGCTCCACCGGCAGCACCAGACCTGCCGGATGCCCCGCCACCCGCCACCGCGCCGGACGCTCCGGCAGCACCTCCCCGGCGGGAGGCGGCCGTCGATGCCGAGGTCGCGGTCGACCCCGCGGGCCATGAGGCGGCGGAGTAGGTGCTCGAGGACGCTCTCGAACATCTCGTCAAGGGCATCGTCGACCATCCCGACGATGTCAAGGTCGAGCTGCGGGAGCTGCGCCGGGGGCGCCTCCTCGAGGTTCGGGTGCACCCCGACGACCTGGGCCGGGTGATCGGCCGCAACGGCCGCACCGCCAAGGCGCTGCGCACCGTGATGAGCGGTCTCGGCGGCCCCGGCATCCGGGTCGACCTGGTCGACGTGGACGAGGCCGGCTGAGCCGGACGGTCACTCGGTGCAGCTTGTGGTCGGTCGGATCGGCCGTGCGCACGGCGTCCGCGGCGAGGTCGCCGTCGACGTCCGAACCGATGACCCCGACCGCCGCTTCGCCGCGGGCTCGGTTCTCGACACCGACCCCGCGGAAGGTGGTCCGCTCACCGTTGCTGGCGCCCGGGCGCACTCCGGCCGGCTGCTGGTGAGCTTCGTCGGGGTCAACGACCGGACGGGGGCGGAGGCGTTGCGTGGCCTGCTGCTGGTGGCGGACTCGGTCACCTCGCCGGCGGTCGCGGAGCCCGACGAGTACTGGGACCATCAGCTCGTCGGGCTGGTGGCGCTGACCGTCGCCGGCGAGCCGCTGGGGCCGGTCGAGGAGGTCCTACACCCGCCGGGCGGTGACCTCCTGGTCGTACGCCGGGCTGATGACGGCGAGCTGCTGGTGCCGTTCGTGCGGGAGATCGTTCCGGAGGTCGACCTGGACGGTGGCCGGCTGGTGGTCGACCCGCCGCCGGGGCTGCTCGACCTGGCCGGACCGGCGTAGGGGCGCCGATGCGCATCGACGTCATCACGATCTTCCCGGACTACCTGGCGCCGCTGCGCCTCTCGCTGCTCGGCAAGGCAACCGAGCGTGGGCTGGTCGAGGTTCGGGTGCACGACCTGCGGGGCTGGGCCCCGGACCTGCACCGCACGGTCGACGACGCGCCGTACGGCGGTGGCCCCGGCATGGTCATGCTGGCCGAGCCATGGGCCCGGGCGCTGGACGCCGTGGCCGCCGCTGGGCCGCCCGGCCCGGCGCCGCGGCTGATCGTCCCGACGCCGAGTGGCCGCCGGTTCACCCAGGGAATGGCCCGGGAGCTGGTCGGGGAGCCCTGGCTGGCCTTCGCCTGCGGCCGGTACGAGGGGATCGACGCGCGCGTGGTCGACTACGCCGCCGAGCGGATGCGTGTTGACGAGGTGAGCATCGGCGACTACGTGCTGGCCGGCGGAGAGGCGGCCGCGCTGGTCATCTGCGAGGCGGTGACCCGACTGCTTCCCGGCGTGCTCGGCAACGCCGAGTCGGCCTCCGACGACTCGTTCGCCGGCGGGGCCGCGGCCGGACTGCTCGAGGGCCCGGTCTACACCCGGCCGGCGTCCTGGCGTGGTTTTGACGTGCCGGCGATCCTGATGTCCGGCGACCACGGCGCGATCGCCCGGTGGCGGCAGGAGCAGGCGGTGCGGCGTACGGCGCACTACCGGCCCGACCTGGCCGACGCCGCCAGTCCGGAACTGCGGGCCGGGCCCGACCGTTGGTCCGACAGCTAGCGAGCCGGTACCCGTCCCGGTTGCGGCCTGTGGCACCATGGGGATCTCACCGCCCCACCCCTGCCGCGGCTGCCCTCGGATCGGGCGCCGGGCCGGCACGTGAATCCACCTGCCCGCGCGGCGCGCGGGCCGCAGCCCGAGGAAGCGACGATGCACACCCTGGACAGCCTCGACGCCGCCTCGCTGCGCAGCGACATCCCGAGCTTCCGCCCCGGTGACACCCTGAAGGTGCACGTCAAGGTGGTCGAGGGGAACCGGTCCCGGCTCCAGGTCTTCCAGGGCGTGGTGATCCGCCGGCAGGGCGGTGGGGTCCGGGAGACCTTCACCGTGCGCAAGGTGAGCTTCGGCGTGGGTGTCGAGCGCACCTTTCCGGTGCACACGCCGGTGATCGACCGGATCGAGGTCGTCACCCGTGGCGACGTACGCCGGGCGAAGCTGTACTACCTGCGCAACCTGCGAGGCAAGGCCGCCAAGATCCGCGAGCGGCGCGATACGCCGGCCGCGGGCTGACGGGCTGCGACCGCTGAGCGTTCGGTGACCGCGGACGAGCGCCACGCCGTGTCGGTAGACGCGACAGGGAGCCATGTGTCGACCGACGCGGGCTCCGAGGCCGTTGCGCCGGCAGCGCGGGGTTGGGGACGAAGTCCCGGACGGCATCGAGCCGACGTCGAGCAGCGGCGGAGCGGCTCGTTCCTGCGCGAGCTGCCCTTCCTGCTCGTCGTGGCGCTGGGGCTGGCGCTGCTGATCAAGGCGTTCCTCGTCCAGGCCTTCTACATCCCGTCCGGCTCGATGGAGAACACTCTCAAGATCAAAGATCGGGTGCTGGTCAACAAGCTGGTCTACCGGTTCCGGGACATCCACCGCGGCGAGATCGTGGTCTTCAACGGTCTCGACTCCTTCACCCCCGAGGTACGGGTAGTCCAGCCGACCAACCCGGTGGTACGGGGGCTGCAGGCGGTGGCGCGCGGGGTCGGGGTAGCCCCACCCGGCGAGGAGGATTTCATCAAGCGGGTGATCGGCATACCGGGCGACACCGTGCAGTGTTGCGACGCCCAGGGCCGGGTGCAGGTCAACGGGGTGGCGTTGGACGAGAAGTCCTACCTATACGAGGACAACCATGACAAGTTCGGGCCGGTGAAGGTGCCTACGGGCCGGTTGTGGGTGATGGGTGACCACCGCCAGTTCTCCGCCGACTCGCGGGCGCACCTAGCCGACCCGGGTGGCGGCACGGTGCCGGCGAACAAGGTCATCGGCCGGGCCTTCGTCAAGGTCTGGCCGCTTACCCGGGTCGGTGTGCTGTCCGTGCCCGCGACCTTCCACGCGAGGGCGCTGTCCTACGCGCCGGTGGCGGCGCCGTACGCGCTCGGGCTGATCGGCGCAATGCCCCCGACACTGCTGCGCCGCCGCCGCCGGGTCCGCGCCGCCTGAAACTACACGGTGCCGGCTGCGGTCTCCGCTCGTACCCGGCTGCATTGCGCGGTGATCTCGATGCCGGTATCGGACCCCGGGTGACCCGGCGCAGGTTCCGGGCCCG
Source organism: Mycobacteriales bacterium (assembly GCA_051000715.1). Taxonomy (GTDB): domain Bacteria; phylum Actinomycetota; class Actinomycetes; order JALYNC01; family JALYNC01; genus JBPCOB01. The sequence continues at coordinate 6,712 of JBPCOB010000205.1, read as the reverse complement.
GATCATCTCCTCCCGCCGGCTCTGCCTCCGGCGTCGTACGCTCGACACCGATGTCCGTTCCGACTGCCTCAGGCGCGATTCGGCGCCGGGCCGCCCGCGTGCTGCTGCTGGACGGGGCGGATCGGTTGCTGCTCTTTCGCGGTTTCGACCCCGGCGACCCGGACGAGCCGCCGTTCTGGTTCACCGTCGGTGGGGCGGTGGACCCGGGTGAATCGGTGCCGGAGGCCGCCGTGCGCGAGCTGCGGGAGGAGACCGGTCTCATCGACGTCAACCTCGGCCCGCCGGTGTGGTTTCGGGACTTCGAGTTCCGGTTCGAGGGCGTCCGCTACGCCCAACAGGAGCACTTCCACGTCGCCCGGGTGACCGGTGCCACGATCGATACCAGCGGCTTCAATGACATCGAGCGCCGCTCGGTGTTGGGGCACCGGTGGTGGACTGCTGACGAGCTGGTCACCACGTCGGAGGTGATCTACCCGGCCGAGCTTGCCGAGCTGCTTCCGGCCGTACTCGCGGGCGAGGTACCGGAGCCGCCGCTGGAGCTGTCCCGGTGAGCGCCCTACCGCGAGGCACCACGATCCGGCGGGATGCCGGGCTGTGGGGGTACGAGCGGGCGCTGGCCAGGCACGGCTTCGCCCCGGTGGCCGGCGCTGACGAGGCCGGCCGCGGAGCCTGCGCGGGGCCGCTCGTTGTGGCCGCCGTCGTGCTGCCCGAGGGCCGGCGCGGCCAGGTGCCCGGGCTGGCGGACTCCAAGCTGCTCACCCCGGTCGCCCGCGAGCAGGTGTACGCCGAGGTGGTGACGCGGGCCTTGGCCTGGCACGCCGTGGTGATTCCGGCGACCGACATCGACCGCTGGGGCCTGCACGTGTGCAACGTGGCGGGGATGCGGCGTGCCTTCGCCGGCCTCTCGGCCCATCCGGCGTACGCGCTCACCGACGGCTTCCCGGTGGCGGGGCTGGGCGTTCCCGGTCTTGCCATGTGGAAGGGCGACCGGGTGGTTGCCTGCGTCGCGGCGGCGTCGGTGGTGGCCAAGGTGACGCGGGACCGGATCATGGTCGAGATGCACGACCACTTTCCGGCGTACGACTTCGCCTCGCACAAGGGCTACGTGACCCCGGAGCACTCCGCGGCCCTCACGGCGTACGGTCCGTGTCCGGAGCACCGGTTCTCCTATGTCAACGTCGAGCGCTCCCTCGCGCCGGGGTGGATGGGGAAGAATGGCGCGATGCCCCTTTCCTTCGTCGATCGCCGCCTCGCCGGAGACCTCGTATGAGTGCCGAGGACCTCGAGAAGTACGAGACCGAGATGGAGCTGCAGCTCTATCGCGAGTACCGCGACGTGGTTGGGCTGTTCAGCTACGTCGTCGAGACCGAGCGCCGGTTCTACCTCACGAACACCGTCGATCTGCAGGTGCGCAGTGCGGGCGGGGAGGTCTTCTTCGAGCTGACCATGGCCGACGCCTGGGTGTGGGACATGTACCGGCCGGCCAGGTTCGTCAAGAACGTGCGGGTCGTGACGTTCAAGGACGTCAACGTCGAGGAGCTGGCCAAGAACGAACTGGAAGTTCCGGACCGCCCGGCCCTCGGCGGGTAGAACCGTCCCGCCCTTGCCTGGAGGCTTCGTGTCCGACACCCCGCCGACCGACGACCCGACCCGCGCCAACTCCCCGGACTCTCCCGGTGCTACGCCGGGGGTGGCCGACCGGGTGGCGCCCGGCGCGCCGCCACCCGGCTCCAACCAGCGCAAGGACGAGCCGATCGCGCCTGCCCGGGACGTCGGCGACGCCGCCGGGACGATCGCCAGCACCCATCCGCAGTCGCCGCACGCCGTACCGCCCGGTGTCGAGGTCGAGGCGGCCCCCAGCGGGGCTGCCGGTGCCCCCGGCATGACACCGGCGCAGGCCCGGCCAACCGTTGATCTGGGCTCGGACCGCGGCGGGGCGGGGAGCCCGGTGAGCGACCTCGGTGGCTCCGCGTCCCGGGTGCCCGGTCGGCAGGAGACCCGTCAGTCGCAGCTGGACCCGGTCGCCGAGCTGGACGCCGCCCGAACGGCGCCCGGAGCCCCGCAGCAGTCGGTGCCTCCCGGCACCTCGGCGCCGGGCAACGCCCAGGGGGTCAGTGTGCCGGCCACCGAGTCGGCGCCCGGTACATCGCAGGAGAGCTCCATCGTGGAGGGCGTGCGCTCCTCGCCAGGCGCCGTACCGGGTGCTCCCGAGGCCGTGGTCGACACCCCCGGTTAGGCTCGCCGGCCTTTCCGAGATGGCGATTGATCGCCCCGACGCGATCGAACCTGGTCGTGCACGCGAATCGGCTGCCTTCGTGGCGGCGCGTGCTGCCGACTAATCCACAGAATCCGGAGCGTCGCGAGGCCTCCACAATCCCGCGTGCTGCTCTCCCCAATAGCCACGGCAACCGGCACCGTGGCAGCCGGGAGGTGGTGGCGTGCGCGCCAAGGACGCAATCGGGCGCTACGGCGAGGACGTCGCGGTTCGGCACCTCGAAGCGACCGGGCTGGCCGTTGTCGAGCGCAACTGGCGGTGTGCCGAGGGCGAGATCGACATCGTCGCCCGGCAGGGCCGGGTCCTCGTCTTCTGCGAGGTCAAGACCCGCAGCAGCGTGGCATTCGGCGTACCCGCCGAGGCGGTGACGCGGGCCAAGGCGGCGCGGATCCGCCGACTGGCCTGCCGCTACCTGATCGAGCGCCGGCCGGCCTTCTCGGAGCTCCGGTTCGACGTGGTCAGCGTGGTACGCCAACCGCGTGGATCGGCCGCCGTCGAGCATGTGCCGGCGGCGTTCTGATGAGCCTGGCCCGAGCCTGGTCGGTCGCGCTCGTGGGCGTGCAGGGGCACCTGGTCGAGGTCGAGGTCGACCTGGCACAGGGGCTGCCCGGCCTCACCCTGATCGGGCTGCCCGACACCTCCCTGCAGGAGGCCCGCGACCGGATCCGCGCCGCACTGGTCAACAGCGGCGAGAGCTGGCCGGCTCGGCGGATCACCGTGGGGCTATCGCCGGCGTCGCTGCCCAAGCGGGGGAGCGGGTTCGACCTCGCCAATGTCAACATGTGACACACTCAAGCTGTGACCAGGCAGGCGCTCATCTACACGAGGATCTCCCGCGACCGTGTAGGGGCCGGTCTGGGCGTTGACCGCCAGGAGCGGGACTGCCAAGAGGTGGCAGACCGGCTCGGCTGGTCGGTCGTTGGTGTGCGATCGGATAATGATCTCTCGGCCTACAGCGGGAAACGCCGACCCGGTTATCAGCAGCTACTCGATGAACTCCGAGCCGGAACCGCGGACGCCGTAGTCGCGTGGCATACCGACCGCTTGCACCGCAGCCCGGTCGAGCTTGAAGACTACGTCGAGGTCTGCGACCGGCAGGGTGTGGTGACACAGACCGTCAAGGCCGGGTCACTCGACCTGGCAACGCCGTCTGGCCGCATGGTCGCCCGCCAACTCGGCGCGGTCGCCCGGTTCGAGATCGAGCACCAGATCGAGCGGCAGCAGTCAGCGAAGCTGCAGTCGGCCAGGTCTGGAAGCTGGGGTGGTGGAAGGCGACCGTTCGGGTACGCCGCCGACGGCGTCACAGTGGCCGAGGCCGAGGCGCGGGAGGTGAAACGAGCAGCCGATGCGGTGCTCGCCGGAATGTCTCTGCGCGCCGTCGCCACCGACTTCAACACGCGGGGCGTGCTGACATCGACCGGGCGCCAGTGGCAGCCGACCGAGGTGCGAAGAATGCTGACGCGGGCCCGTAACGCGGGGCTACGGCAGCATCGCGGCGACGTCATGGGGAAAGCGACGTGGCCGGCAGTCTTGGAAGAAGACACCTGGCGGGCGCTGTGCGCTCGGCTGAATGACCCGGGCCGGAGGACGTCGCCGGACTTTGGTCGCCGCTGGCTGGGCTCCGGCCTGTATCTGTGCGGGGTCTGCGGCGACACGGTCATCGCCGGCACGTCGAGTACCGGGACGGGTGGTCACAAACCCGGCTACCGATGCCGGAGTAGACAGCACATCACCCGCGACGCGGTGAAGGTCGACGACCTGGTCGAGGCACTGGTGATCGAGCGGCTGAGTCGCTCCGACGCCGTCAGGCTGCTGACGACGTCCACCGCGGCAGACACAACGGCGCTGCACGCGGAGGCGATCGTCGTGCGTGCTCGTATGGACGAGCTCGCCGGCGTGTTTGCGGCCGGCGATATCGACGTCCGGCAGCTCGCCGAGGGCACGGCCAGGCTCCGCGATCGCCTAGGAGTGATCGAGGACGCGATCGGCCAGAGCGCAGCGAGCTCGGTGCTCACCGGCATTATCGGCGCCGATGTCGCTGCCCGGTGGGGTGGGCTCGACCTCTCCCGCCGACGCGCCGTCGTGGACGCGCTGATGGTCGTGACCATTGACAAGGCCCGGCGGGGCCGAGTGGATGGCGGCGCCTACTTCGACCCCGCGTCGGTCAGGATTCAGTGGAAAGGGCCGGACGGGGCATGAACGACGAGGCTCAAGGTCCGGCTCATGGCGACCGTTTCGGTCACAGACGACTCGGGCGTCGTGCACACCTTCCGCGCCGGAGATCCGGTGCCAGACTGGGCGCGGGAGAAGATCAGCAATCCCGCAGCGTGGGGCGTAGCACCGCCTCCAGTCCCAGGACCGCGGCATGACTACAGCAGGCATGACGATCCGACCCGCAGCGACCTGCCAAGGTTCCTCGACGTCGTGTGCGCCAACGGCCATGACCGCAGCCTTGTCGCCCGGTTCGAGGTCGTCGACAACCAGGACGACGCCGGGCACCACTGGGTGTGGACGGCAAGCTTTGCCATGCACCGGCCCTGGGACTCGGCGGGGAATGCTCAACCGGGTAGGCCCTCAGGAGTGAACGACGAAGGCGTCTACGACGACGCTAGTTCCGCTCGAGGCGCCGTTCTTCACGCCGAGGGGCTTGACCGTGATGCGGTGTTGCCCGCTTGCGAGGCTGCTGAAGGACTTGGCGACGGACTGCCACGAGGTCGTCGCGGCGTAGAGGTCGACCGTGACGGCGGGCTGGGCGTCGATCTGCACGCTCACCTTTCCGAAGGCCGGCCCGCGCGCGCTGACGAACTCGACTCCCGTGCCGGTGAAGGGGAAGGTGATCACGGCGTCGGCCCTGCCACTGACGCGGTAGCTCCCACCGCTCGCGCTGGTGCTCGTGGCGCCGAGCCAGGTGTTGTACGCGATCTTTGTGGAGGTGTCCTCGGTGTAATTCGTCGGCTTCACGAAGAAGCCGTCGAAGGTGACGTTCGTTCCGGTGGACAGGTCGTTCTTCTGCCCCAGGACCGTGGCGACGACCGTGTGATGTCCCCACGTGCACAGGTAAACCAGCTGCGACCACGGACCCTGGTCCCTGCGCCAAAGGCTGACCGCGGGCTTCGCCACGCCGTCGATACTGATCTTGACCTTGCCCTGGTCCGGGCCGCTGCGGACGAGCGTGCCGATCCCGTCGTTGGTGAACGAGAAGGTCGCGGTGTCGCCTGCCGTCCCACTCATGCGGAAGGTGCCCCCCCTCGCGGCGGGGTCGGCGTAGCTCTTCCACCCGTTGTACTGCACGGCGGGTGCTGACTCCTGCACGGTGGTGACCGTCGCCGCCGCTGCCGGACCGGCCCCGGGCAGTCCGACCGCGGTCAGGCCGAGAAGCACCCCGGCGACTCCGAGGTGCCGAGCGGTGGAGGCAGCGAGCCGACGGCGCATGACCGGTCCCTTCGAGAGGCGGTCCACGCAAAGAAGCGAGGGCTGAGGCAACCGTGCACTGGGGCGAAACCTACGCAACGATTCGTTGCGCGCCCGACTCGTCCTGAACGGCCGCCGACCGCCACTATGGACCGGTGGCCCGAGCGATCGCCACCCGCTGCTGCTGCTCACCGGAGAGCGTCGCAGGGAGCGCCGTCTCACGCTCTCCGAACCCGACCGCGGCGAGCAGCTCGCGGGCACGGGCGACGCCGGCGAGCTGGTTGATCTGTCCCCCGGCGAGCTGGTCGATCTGGCCGCCCGTCAGCTCGTGCGCGTCCCACCCGGCGAGCTGGTCGAGCTGGTCGACCTGGCCGCTGTCGGCTCGTGCGCGCCCCGTGCTGCGGCTGAGCGCTGCCCTGCGAGCCGGCCGGCCCGTCGGCGGCAACGAAGCGCCGGTCAGCTCGCCGCCGAGGTCACGGTGGCGCTGAGCTTTAGCCCGCGGAACGAGAAACTTCCGCCGGCGGCGGGGTCCGCCGGCGGAAGCTGGTGGTTCATCAGCTGAGCAGGAACCCGGCCAGTGAGGCCACCACCATGGTCGGAACGCCCCACCGGTAGCGCTGCGCGGGCGGCGCCAGCGCGACCACCACGCCGACCGCGACTACGGCCAGCAGCTGCGGCCGAGCTGCGGCAGTGAGCAGGATCAGGGCGACGCCCAGCGCGGAGCTCACGCGTACGGGTACATGTGGTAGGCCCAGCTGCCGTCGCCGTGCACCCACATCAAGCCGTTCGGCTTGCGCTTAGAGGTGTTACACACCGGCACGGGTAGGGAACCTCGTCGAATTGCCAATACATGTGTATCGCGACTTCGCCGTAGTAGGCCCGGAAGCACTCGGAGGTCATCCGCGCGCTGATAATGCTCCTACGACCGCCTCGAGCACCAGTCGCGCACCTCCCGCTCGCGCGTGCTCGGCGCAGCGGAGCGCGCGGCCAGCCGCCTCGACGAGCCGCTCGGGCAGCTCGGGCAGC
>JBPCOB010000204.1:0-10144 GCA_051000715.1 Mycobacteriales bacterium | reverse complement strand
CCCGGCCTCACTCGAGCGCGGCGACACCCCGTGTCGACGGCGTACGGCGAGGTCGACGTGGTGTCCGGCGAGCTGGCCGGCATCCCGGTGGTGCACGTCTCCCGGCACGGGCCGCGGCACCAACGGTCTGGACGGCGTTCTCCGGTTCCTCGACCGGCTCAACGTCGCCTGACCCCGTCCTCTGCCACTAGATGTGCTGCGCACTTACCTAGCGGCGTTTGTCCAGGTTGCATCCCTGCTCAGCGGCGGATAGATGCCGCCCACCTACCAACCCCGAGGTGATCGATGCGACGACTGACCCCGTGGTTGTGGCTGGCCCTGGCAGGGGTCGTGCTGCAGTTCTTGGCCCTGGGTTCGGACTTCTACAAGTTCAGGGGCGAGAACAAGGACGCCTGGCTCGGAGTTCCGCACACCTCCGACCTGATCCTCCTCAGCGCATTGGCTGCGGTCGTACTGATCGGGCTGCTGGCCGCGGACCGCAGCCCGTTGCGCGGGCGCAAGGCCGGGTTCGTGATGGGCGGCGTCGGCGTCCTCGCAGCGCTGCAGGTCGGCTACCGGATGCTCGCGCCGCCGTTCGGGTTCTTTCCCAGCGGCGGTTCGATCGCCGGCATCGCCGGGTCCGGCTCCAACTGCTACTACTACTGCCCCCCCTCCCGAGCCAATGCGGCGATGCTGCTCCCGGGCATCTGGATCGGACTGGCCGGGTGCATCGCGGTCGCCGTCGGAGGGCTGGCGTACGCCGCCTCCCGAACCGCTGCCGCCGCGCCGGCGCGCCCCTGGCGAGCGGACGTCCAGGGCGGTATGAACCCTTGGCTCGGGCTGGCCGCTCTGGGGGCAGTCGGGCAGTTCGTGTTCGGTTACACGTTCTTCACCTTCTACACGACCCAGGCGAAGGACGGCACGATCAACTGGAGTGGCTGGCTCCCGACCCCGCACACCAGCAGCCTGGTCCTTGCCGTCAGCGTGGCGGTGCTCTCGCTGGTGCGGGCGGCCGCCCGGGGCCGGTCACCACTGGGCCCCGCGGCGCTGGGCGGCGTGCTTGCGCTGCTCGGCTTCCTCGCCGGTACCCGGATCCTGCAGCGCGTCTTCGCGCCCCCGTTCGGCCCCAGTGCCGGCATCGGTCTGGGGGCGTATCTCGCGGTTGCCTCGGCCGCGGTGCTCGTCGTGGCGGGAGTGGTCCAGGCGGTGTCCCATCGGGAGCGCCAACTACAGTCGGCGCCTGGGCCAACCCGCCTCGACGCACGGGTATCGGGGCCGGCGTAGTCGCCCGAGGCAGTAGCGGCCGGGCTTACCCGCGGGTGCGCCTGGCACTACTCGCCGTGCTGCTGCTCGTAGTCTTCGGAAGCGCTGCGGTCGTCGGCGGCCCGAGTCGCGCCGGCATCTCGGGCTTGGTCCGGGACAGCGGCATCGCCGGGCCGGTCGTGTTCGTCGCCCTCTACGCCGCACTGACGGTGTTGCTCTTTCCGGGTGCCGTGGTCACCGCCGCAGGGGGGGCCGCGTTCGGCACTGCTCTGGGCACCGTGCTCGCCGTGGTCGGGGCGACGCTGGGTGCGGCCGCGTCCTTTCTCATCGGCCGGCGCCTCGGACGTGAACAGGTCGAGCGGATCGCCGGACGGCGTATTGGTCAAGTGGACGCCTGGCTGGAGCGGCGGGGGTTTCTCGCGGTTCTCTACCTCAGGCTCATCCCGGCGGTGCCGTTCAACCTGCTCAACTACGCGGCCGGGGTCAGCGCGGTGAGCCGGCGCGACTACCTGCTCGCCACGGTGATCGGCATCGTGCCGGGAACCTTCGCCTATGCAGCCCTCGGTGGCTCGATCCATGACCCGACCTCGCCGGCGTTCCTGGCGGCGGTCGGTCTCATCGTCGTACTGGCGGTCGCCGGCCCGCTCATCTCGAAGGTCTTGAAGTCCACGGGGAAGCCCGGTCCGGTGGTGGGGCGCCGGTGAGAACCGGACCCCGGACAAAGAGGCGTCTCGCGGCTGCTCCGCGTCGTCCCCGGACGAAACGACTGCTGACCGCCATTGCGCTGGCGGTCCTCATCGCCGGCTGTGCCGGGGTCAGCCCGGCCCCGAAGCGCACGGGCGCCGTAGATCCCAGGGACTGGTCGGCCGTGGTCGCGCAGGCTCACGGTCAGACGGTGCGGTGGTGGATGTACGGCGGTGACACCCGGGTGAACCGCTACGTCGACGAAGTGGTCCGGCCGGCCGCGGCCAGGCTGGGCGTTGTCCTGCAGCGGGTGCCGGTCACCGACACCGCCGACGCGGTGCAGCGGGTGGTGGCCGAGCAGCGGGCCGGCCGGCGCAGCGGCGGCAGCGTGGACCTGATCTGGATCAACGGAGCCAACTTTGCCCAGGGCGCCGGTGCCGGACTGTGGCTGCGCAACTGGGCACCGCTACTGCCCAACGCCAGGTACGTCGACTGGTCCGACCTCACGGTCGCTCGCGACTTCGGCGTACCGGTAGAGGGGCAGGAGTCGCCCTGGAGCCGGGCCCAGTTCGTCCTCGCCTACGATTCCCGCCGCCTGGCGTGGCCACCGGCCTCGTTCCAGAAGCTGCTCGGCTACGCGAAGGCGCACCCCGGCCGATTCACCTACCCGGCCCCACCGGACTTCACCGGATCCGCCTTCGTGCGGCAGGCCGTGCAGGCGATGGGCGAGGATGCGGCCTTCGCGCTGCTGCGGGAGCTGAAGCCGCTGCAGTGGCGGGGCGGCGCGGCCTTCCCCGGCTCCGAGGCCGAACTCGACCGCCTCTTCGGCGACGGGCAGGTCGACCTCGCGATGAGCTACGACCCCAGCTTCGTGCTGACCGGTGTCCAGCGCGGGGAGTTTCCCCGTTCCACCCGCCCCTTCGTCCTGGACAGCGGCACCCTGGCGAACACCAGCTACGTGACAATTCCGGCCGACGCCGGCCATCGGGCCGGGGCGCTCGTGGTGGCGAACCTGCTCCTCTCGGCTGAGCTTCAGGCCGCAAAGGCCGACCCGCGCCAGCTCGGGGTTCCCACCGTGCTGGACCTTTCCCGACTCCGGCCCGAGCAGCGGCGCCTCTTCGCCGGGCAGCAGAGCGGCCCCTACCTCTTGGCGGACTTCGGTCGCGAGGTCGAGGAGCTGCCGGCCGGGCGAGTGCCCGCGCTCGATGCCCGCTGGAAGCGGGAGGTGCTCCGATAGCCGCAGCCGGGCAGGCGCTCCGATGCGCGGGCCTGACCGTCGAGGCGGGTGGCAGCACCACCTTGCGGGATGTGACGCTGGAGGTGGCGGCGGGGCAGCTGTGCGTGCTCGTCGGCCCGTCGGGCGCAGGCAAGACGACGCTGTTGCGCGCGATCGCCGGCCTCGAAGACGTGGTCGCCGGCCGGCTCGAGCTGGGCGGGCGGAGCCTGCTCGGCCTGCCGCCCCAACGCCGGCGGGTCGCGCTGGTCTTCCAGGAACCGAGGTTGTTCCCCAACCTCGACGCGGCGGACAACGTCGCCTTCGGGCTCCGGGTAGCGGGCGGGGCACGCGGTGACCGGCGGCTCCGCGCCGAAGAGCTCCTCGACGAGGTGGGCCTCGCCGGCTTCGCGGCACGACGAGTGCGCGGACTATCAGGCGGCGAACAATCGCGGGTGGCACTGGCCCGATCACTGTGCCTCGACCCGGACCTGCTGTTGCTGGACGAGCCGCTCGCCGCCCTGGACCCCCACCGGCGGGAGGGAATCCGTCGGCTGATCCACCGGCTGCAGCGGCAACGATGCCTGACCACCCTGTACGTGACCCATGACCGGGTCGAGGCCGCCGAGCTGGGCGACGAGGTGGCGTTCCTGGTCGAGGGCCGGCTCGTGCAGTGCGACCGGCCCGAAGCGATCTTCGCCCGCCCACGCTCCGCAGCGGTCGCCCGGTTCTTCGGCAGCACCAACCTGATGACCGGTCCGGTGACGGCGGGACGGCTGCCGCTGGCCGACGCCCAGATCGCCGTGCCCGGGGCGGACGGTGCCGCCACGTTCACCATTCGTCCCGAGCGGGTGCGACTGCACGCCGAGGGACCGCTCCGCCTGCGTGTCCGGGAAGCGTCGTACGTCGGGACGCACGTCCGGCTCGAGCTGCGCTCAGGCGATCTGACGATCGAGGCCCATGTGGCCCCCGAGCTGGCACCGCCCCCCGGCGCCAGCGTGCGGGTGGACCTGCCGCGCGAGCACCTGTGGCGGCTACCCGATGCGGGGCTACCGGACGTGACGGCCGACCCTGTGCCGACCCCGCTTCGATGAGCCGCTACGACTTCGCCGTCGTCGGCGGAGGTACCGCCGGGCTGGTAGCGGCCTTCGGCGCTGCCGGCCTCGGGGCCCGGGTGTGCTTGGTCGAGCGAGCCGCCACCGGAGGGGACTGCCTGTGGACCGGTTGCGTGCCCAGCAAGAGCCTCCTGGCGGCGGCGGCGCTGGCGCACCGAATGCGGACGGCGGATGCCGTCGGGCTTCGCCCGGTCGCGCCGGACGCCAACCTTTCCGAGGTGATGGGACACGTTCGGCGGGCCCAGGCGGCGATCGCCCCGCACGACTCGACGGAGCGGCTGCGAAGCGCCGGCGTCGAGGTGATACAGGCCGACGCGCGGTTCATCGGCCCCGGCCGCCTGCTCGCCGGGAGTCGGGAGATCCGCTTCCGCACCGCCCTGGTCGCCACCGGCTCGCGCCCGGTGCTGCCGCCGTTGCCCGGACTCGAGCGGATCGATCCGCTCACCACCGAGACCGTCTGGATGCTGCGCGAGCTGCCCCGCCGGCTCGTCGTTCTGGGTGGCGGCCCGGTCGGCTGCGAGCTCGGCCAGGCCTTCGGCCGGCTCGGGAGCAGCGTGACGCTGATCGAGGCGGCCGGCTCACTGTTGCCGAAGGAGGAGCCGGAGGCCGGTGCGCTGATTGCAGAGCGGCTCCGAGAGGAAGGGGTCGACGTACGGCTGGGCACCCGCGTGGTGCGGGCGGAACCGGGACCGGCCGGCTTTCGGCTCCTGCTCGAGCGGGCCGGGGTCCAGGGCACCGTCGACTTGGACCAGATCCTGGTCGCGGCGGGTCGGCGACCGCGGACCGAGGGCCTCGGCCTGGAGACCGTCGGCGTGGCCACCGACGACACCGGCGCCGTCGTCGTAGACAGCCGGCTGCGTACGACGGCGCGCGGCATCTTCGCCGCCGGCGACGTGACCGGCGTGCTGCCCTTCACGCACGTGGCCGCCTACCAGAGCCGAGTGCTGCTGGCCAATGCGCTGTTCGGTCTTCGTCGGCGGGCGACGTACGCCGCCGTGCCGTGGGTCACGTTCACCGACCCGGAGGTCGGCCGGGTGGGCCTGGCGGAGGCGCAGGCTCGGGAGCGATGGGGCTCGCGGGCGATCGTCGCGACCTTCGACTACGCCGGCCTGGACCGGGCGATCTGCGCGGGCGAGGGGGTGGGCTTCGCCAAGCTGGTGGCGGACCCGAAGGGTCGGCTGGTCGGCGCCACCGTGGCTGCCCCGGCCGGCGGAGAGGCCATTGCGGAGCTCACCGCCTGGGTCGCTTCCGGTGGCAGCATCGCCGACGTGTCGCAGACCGTTCACGCCTATCCGACCTTCAGCATGGGACCGGCCAGGGCGGCCGACGAGTACCTGAGGGCCAGGTGGCTGAACCCCCGAGTACGCCGCCTCACCCGCCCGGCCCTAGCGCTGAGGCGGCTCTTCGATCGGCCGGGATGAGCTCAATGTCGGCCCCTGCACGCCGGCGCGATCGCGGGGGGCCCACGGTCGGCACAGGGCCGCGGTGACCACACCGAGCACCGGCAGCTGCAACAGCGGAGAAAGGCCGACCGGGCCCACCATCGGCATGGCGGCGCTGTAGCTCCAGCGGTCGGTCAGCATGGCCCGCAGCTCGATGCCGAACGCCACGACAGCCAGCACGCCGGCCAGCCCCATCCAGAAGGCGGCGTCCGGACGCCGCCTCAACCGCAACAGGACAGCGATGGCGACGAGGATGATCACGGCGTCGTTGACGGCGGCCGCCGCGCAGACCGGCCAGGGCGGCCGGCCGGCGTAGAGCGGCACCTGTGTGAACTCCCACACCAAGTTCAAGCCGAATGCGATCCCGGCGAGCCGAGTCCACACCAGCAGGCGATCCACCCGCTTTGTCTTCACCACCCACGCGCCGACCCCGCTGGTTCGCCGGGTCGCCCGGTCGGCTCCCGCAGCTGCCGCAGGCCCATTGCCACCCGCTGGCCGGCGGTGATCCCGACCGCTGCGGCGAAGGACCAGGCGATCCACTCGGCGGCGCCAGGAAAAGCGCAGAACAGCGTGTAGACGATGACGGTCTCCGTACCCTCGGCCAGCCCGCCGACGAAGCGCAAGGAACGCTCGTCACCGGTCGCCATCGCGCGTCGCTCGGCGAGCGAGGACAGTGCCAGCAGCGCGGTGCCCGAGACGTAGTAGGCGACCAGCAGGGCAACGCAGGCCAGTCGGGCCGGTGGCCGGGCAATCGCCACCCCCAGCACGAAGCCGCCGTAGATGGTGAAGTCGGAGACGATGTCGAGGAAACCACCGAGGTCGGTAGCCCTGCGTTGCCGGGCCACCACGCCATCCAGGCCGTCGAGCGTGCGGTTCGCATACCACAGCACCAGCGCGGCCGGCCATAGGGCGAGGGCCGCGGCGGCGCACGCCCCAATGCCAGCCAAGAAGCCCGTCAGGGTCAGCCTGTTGGCTCTGATGCCGGTGCGCCCCAGCCGGTGGGCGGCCGCCTCGAGCACCGGTGCGAGGATGGCGCGTGCGCGGCGATCGAGCATGGCTCCGAGCATGGCAGGCACGGCGCCGGTGAGTCGGACCTGATGAGGGTTCAGCGTCGTACGACGAAGAACGCCGCCATGCTGGTGCCGGCGTGCGCCACCATAGGACTGCTTTTCGGCGCGGCCCTGCTCGGCGCCGCCCTGGAGAGCCTGCGGGTCGGCGCCCTGTCGGGGAGCCTGGGGGTGGCGGCCTGGCGGTCGGTGCTGGCCGATCCGGCCTTCACCGACGCGCTGCGCTTCTCGGCCCAGACGGCGCTGGTCTCCACCGCGCTGTCCGGCGTGGTGGCCGTCGCACTGGCGGCCGGGCTGCGACGCCGGGCGGTCGCACTGCGCGGCCTGCTGGCGCTGCCGGTTCCGGTCCCGCACCTGGTCGTCGCGGTGACGGCCGTGCTGTGGCTGGGGTCCGGCGGCCTGGTCGAGCGCGCACTGGGATTTCTGCCAGTGACTCTGATTCGTGACTGGGCGGGGCTCGGCGTCGTAGCTGTCTACGTCTACAAGGAGGCGCCCTTCCTGGCCCTCCTGGTGCTCGCCGCGTGGGGTCGCGAGGTCGCCGACCGCGAGGAGGTCGCGGCCGTGCTCGGTGCCAACCGGTGGCACCGGCTCCGGTGGGTGGTCTGGCCCGCCATCCGGGTGCCGCTCGGCATCGGCTCGCTCATCGTTGCGGCGTTCGCGTTCGGCTCCTTCGAGGTGCCGCTGCTGGTCGGGCCCAGCTACCCGCCCACACTGGCGACGTTCGCCCTCGAAGCGACCAGGTCGGCCGACCTCAGCGGCCAGGCGCGGGCGGCGGCGAGCCTGCTGGTGGCGGCCGGCGCCTCGATCCTGGTGGCGCTCGCCGTCGTACGAACGGGCAGAGGTGCCGATGGGTGAGCGGGGGCGCGGCGTGCTGCCATGGGTCGTGGTCGCGGTGTTCGTCGCGCCGCTGGGCGCTCTGGTGGTGCAGGCCTTCGCCGACGTCTGGCGGGCGCCGGCCCTGTGGCCACAGCACCTGGGGGCCCGCGGTGTGCGCTACGCATTCTCGCCCGGAGCCGGTGCCTTGCCGGCCGTCGAGAACTCCCTCGTCGTCGCGCTGGCCAGTACGGCGCTCGCCCTCATGATCGGCTGGCCGGCCGCCCGGGTGCTCGGTGAGGGGCGCCTGCGCCGGCCAACACCGGTCCTTCTGCTGCTCGCGCTGCCGTTGCTCGTGCCACCGTACGCGACCGGCACCGGGCTGACCGAGTGGTTCCTGCGACTCGGGCTGGCCGACACCCGAACCGGGCTGGTACTGGCCCATCTGGTCTATGTCACGCCGTACGTCGTCCTGCTGCTCGCGCCGGGATTCGGCAACCGGGTGAGCGAACTCGAAGAGGCCGCCCGGATGCTCGGTGCCGGTGCCGGTCGCCGGCTGCTGCTCGTCACCGTGCCGGCGGTCCGGCCGACGCTCGCCGCGGCCGCCCTGCTGGGATTCCTGGTGTCGTGGAGCCAGTACGGCACCAGCCTCGCCGTCGGAGGCGGCCTGCCAATGCTGCCGCTGGTGCTGCTGCCGTTCGTCGGGACCGACCCGGAGGTGGCAGCTACCCTGGCCCTGCTGTTCCTGGTGCCCGCCGGTCTCGCGCTCCTTGCGTCCGTGCGAGCCGCCCGAACCAGGACCTGAGCGAGTGGCTAGGCCGCCATCGGCGGCGCGGACTGCGACTCCTCCGCCGCCACCCCGAACTCGGAGGTCATAGCGGTGGACGGCACAGCGGTCGGTGAGCCCCAGCGCCGGAACATGACCACGGCGCTGCCGACGAACAGCACGACCAACAGGGTCAGCCGGACGAGCTCCCCGTGCCCGAACGTCGGGATGCCAAAGGTCGCGTGGCCACTGCCCCCGCCGCCGCCGCCGAGCACCGGAAGGCCACAGGCCAGCCCGCCCGAGACCTTGCTCAGCTGTGCCTTAAGCCCGGTTATGCCCACGATCGCTCGCTCCTCGGCTGAAGGGACCAACAGTTCACTGTCTACCTAGCCGTCGCACCGGTCAACCACCGCGTCACAGTGACGGCCCTCATGCCTCCGACGTCGGTCGTCGACCGGCCTTCTCCAAGGCGGCGACCAGCACCCCCACCGGAGGTCGGTCGTCCGCCTCCTGGGGGCGCGAGTAGACCAGCCGTCCGTCTCGACCGACGACGAAGTCGCCGCCGAGCTGCAGCGTGTCACGGCCGCCCTTCCTCAGCCGCTCTCCGTGGCGAAGCATCCTCGCGTAGCTCAACCACACCGACGCGGAGAGGTAGATGCGGGCGAACGACGCCCGCCGCAGTCCCCAGTCGGAATACGCCCGTCGCTGGAGGTCGACGAGCACCGGGTAGGGAACGTCGATATCCGCGAGCAGGCCGGCGCGTACGCGGCCGGGGTCGTCGTGAACGACGAAGACCACCGTGGCACCAGCCGCGCGAATCCGGTCCTCGGCTCGAAGCACCTTCACGAGGTGCGCGCGACAGATCAGTCAACCGGCATGGCGCAGAAAGGACACCAGCACCGGGCGGCCGCGCTGCGCGGTCAACCGGTACCCGGCACCGTCCAGCGTTGTCAGGTCGAGCGGCGGTGCCAGCTCGCCGACCGCGGGCGGTCGGGCGCGTTGGTCAGTCAAGCCCGTCGGCCTCTCGGCCCAGAATGTGGTCCGCAAGTCCGACCAGCGCCCGTACGGCGGGCGCCGTCGGCGCCACGTCGAGCGGCGCCGTGCCTTGCCGGTCGGCTGCGAGCACCAGCGGGTCGTCGGGGACCGCCACCAGCCGCTCGCCCGCGAACGCGTCGGTCAGCCGCGCCAGGTCCTCGTCGCTCCGCAGCCGGTTGGCGACGACCACGAGCCGTCCCAACGACTTCTCTCGCACCAGTCCGGCCGCCCGCGTGGCGACCTCGAGCGACTTCGCCGTCGGCTCGACGACCAGCACGACGGCGTCGACGCCGCCCTCGGCCAGCCTGGTCAGCGTGCCGATTCCGGCCTCCAGGTCGGCCACCACGGTGCGGCCCGATTCCTCGACGGACCCGAGCAACTGCTCGGGAGAAACCCCGCATCAAGGACAGCCCGGCTCCGGATTCTGGATCTGGGTCACGACTGCGAGTCGGACGCCGTCGGGAGCGTCCGTGCCGAAGCGGTTCAGCAGCTCCTCGAACCCGGACGCATGCTGCTCGGCCGCGTCTTCGCCGTCGTCGCCGAGCGCCTGGCGGACCGCGACCAAGTGCTCTGTCCTCTCCTCCCCCAAGCCGAGGGAGATGCCTAGGTTGGGGTTGGAGTCGCAGTCGAGGGCCACCACCGGCTCGCCGCGCCGGGCCAGGGTGCGCGCGAGGACGGCGGCCGACGTCGTCTTGCCCGATCCGCCCTTGCCGACTACCGCGATCTTCATTCGGCGTGCTCCTCGGACTGCACTCGGGTCAGCAGGG